>JBDHGI010000145.1:0-11190 GCA_039589955.1 Gemmatimonadota bacterium
TGGAGAGGTCCGCCTCGGGAAGGTGAGGGTTCCGGACGAGAGGATCGACCGCCTGTCCGCCGTCTACTCTCCCCGCAAGACCACCTACGCCGAGATCTCCTTCTGCGACGTCCCAGGGGAGCACGGCGCCGAGAGGAAGGGTCTGTCCGCTCGGGGCCTGCAGCAGATCCGCGACCAGGAGGCCCTCTGCCTCGTGCTCCGGGACTTCGACAACCCGGCGCTGGCGTCGGCGCCGGATCCCTCGGGGGATCTGGAGGCGTTCCACGCCGAGTGCCTGCTCTCCGATCTGGACATCGTGGAGCGGCGCCTGGACCGAGCCAGGAAGGAGCAGGCCTCGGCCCAGGAGATCGCGGCCTTGGACCGTGCGAGGCAGGCCCTGGACGCGGACACGCCGCTCCGGGCCCTTCCCGACGCCGAGCTCGATCGGGGCTTCCTCAAGGGCTACGGCCTCCTGACCGACCGACCCCTGCTGGTGGCGCTGAACCGGGCCGAGGAGCGGGCCGCGGACGCGGGCCGCGGACCCCATGCCCCCGGAGCTGAAGGAGCGCATCGAGGGGATGGCCGCCGCCGGACTCACCCTGTCGGCGAGCGTCGAGGCGGACATCGCCGCCCTCGACCCAGCGGAGCAGCAGGAGTTCCTTCGGGAGATGGGGCTGGAGGAGCCGGCGCTGAGTCGCTTCATCCGCACGGCCTACGGGCTCCTGGACCTCATCTCGTTCTTCACGGTGGGACCCGAAGATGTGCGCGCGTGGACCATCCGGCGGGGGACGGACGCCCGGAGGGCAGCAGGGAAGATCCACTCGGATATGGAGCGGGGGTTCATCCGGGCCGAGGTCATCCCTTACGAGACCTTCACGGAGCTGGGATCGGAGGCGGCGGTGAAGGAGGCCGGCAGGCTCCAGGTGGAAGGGAAGGACTACGTGGTCTTGGATGGGGACATCCTGCGGGTGCGGTTCAACGTGTAGGGAGGAGGCCCAGGTTCGAAACTCCAGGCCCCTCACGCCGCACCGCGCCTGCTGCCAAAGGAGTTCCTTTGGATGCCGTTGTCCCTCTGGCGGTCGCCCTCGGTCACGATCCTAGGCGCAAAACGGGGGACGAGTGAAGGCGACATAAGCGGGCCTACGCAGCTCGACGGTGCCTGCCATCATGTCGCGAATGAAGTCGCGCGTGTAGATCCTGAGCATTGCTCCGTCGAACAGGACCTCGATCCGTTCGACGTTGGCTGCCGGCCTGGCCTGCAGAACTTCGTACTGGATCTCGTACGGAACGACCTCCTCATCGATCAGGACGCAATGGAATCGACGAGCCCGGCTCCGGTTGTACTCGACCTCGAGCACCTCGGCGATCGTTCCGCCCTCCAGCCAGAGGATCTCCTCGCGACCCATCGGCATCATCAGGGGGGCCAGTCGGCCGCCGGCTCGCTCTTGGAGGCGGTCTATTTGCGTATCGATCATTCGTTCGGCGATGGGGTCACGGAAGACCTCGAAGCGTAGGTGCTCGCCTTCCGCAGGAACCAGAACGGTGTCAAACGGAAGGTATCCAAGGCTCCGGATGCGTATCCCGAGAAGAGCATGCTCGCGTACGCCATCGAGCTTGAAACGGCCAGTCCCGCTGGTTCTCACCGACAGCACCTGATTGGTGCTGACTTCCGCGTCGGCGACGGGGAGGTCGCGTGCCGGGTCTCGCACACTACCGACTACGTCGATCCTCACGGACTCCACCACGAGCTCCTCCAACTCGAGCGGCGCGATGTCCAAGGCAATGACGATGGTCGTGTCCTGGCTCACGGCAACGTGGATGCTCCTGGTCGCGTACCCGAATGCCTCTACTCTCAGGGCATGCGTGCCAATTCCGACGCGGTGGAAGACGAAGGCTCCGTCGTCCGACGTCAACTTCGCCCCGTACCCGTCTAGCGCTACTACGGCGTTGGGAATTCCCGTCCCTGTTCCGGCCTCGACGATCTGGCCCCGCACGGTCGCCTGCGACTGGCTCTGGGCCGGCGATAGAACAGCGGAGAGGCTCATCAGCGAGGAATACACCAGGACTCTCATCGCCCTCACTCCATCCCGCAAGGACTCTCCCCCGTCCGCAGCGTCTCTACTGTGCATGCTGTGACTACGACGCGCCAACAGCGGGCTTCATCTGGCTAGTAGCCCCGAGTCCAGATCACGATTACGCCGCACCCATTGGCGTCGAAACGCGCCGGTGCTGTAAGGCCGGTGTAGACTTCGATCCCGGCGATGACGCTAAGTGGTAGGAAGTTGATGTCCTTCACCACCGGGTAGTCGAGCCGGCTGTCCTGATAGATGAGTCCGTCGACATATACTGTCGGCTCGCACCCGGGAATTGGGCGCGCCTGCAGGGCGCGGAAACGGTTCCCCGGTCGATTCACTCGTAGCACCGCAGCGCCCGGAGGTGATCCGGGGTACATGAGGAACGCGCCCGGCACGGCGTTGAGCAGGTCACTGACTCTCGAAGCGGTACTCGCCTCGATGCCCTCCTGGTCGATCCTCCACCCCGAGATGCCTGACTCGTCACGCCGGTTGTAGAATCCAGCCTTCTCAAGGGCAAGATTGCGCGACTCAACCTCCACCACGAGAGAGTCCAGCTCGATTGGGGCTTCGGAGAGGACTATCCTGACGGCCACCCGGGTCGTGGCATCGATCACAAGCGTGTCACGCAGAGGTTCCCTGCCGAGGAACTCCACCTCAATGCGGTGTCGTCCCGGTTGCAGGCCGAGGATGGTGAATCGCCCCCGCGCATCGGAGAGAACGGGCGGATGGTCCCCTATGCGAATCACCACGTCTTGCATCGGACTTCCGCTCTCACGCGCCTCGACGGTTCCGACGATATGGTTCCCAGCTTGCGCCCGGACGGCGGTCCCGCTCGAGTCGAGAAGGGACACGTGCGCGCCCTCAACAGGAGCGGCGCCGGAGTAATCGAGTACCTCGCCCCAGACCGCCAAGGCCCGGTCGCCGTCGGCGTCGATGGCGCGCGGCACCGAGGCGTTCACCCGGATCGTATCCCCAACCACCAATTCGACTGGGACTGGGTCGATACTTAGCCCGAGGGAGTCCAAGCGCGGATGCGTAATGTCGAGGGAGTACCGGCCGCCCGGGAGTTGTGTGAGATGGAACGTCCCATTGGCCCCGGTGAGCGCTCCGTACCCGGTGCCACGTAGCCTGACAAGGGCACTAGACAACGGACTTCCTCGGATGCTGTCGAAGACGGCGCCGGTTACGGTGGCGCGTTCAGCGACCATCACGACGTCGCCGTCATGAGCAACTACCTCTAGGACCTCTCCAGCTTCCTCGAGGATCCCTACCAGACGCTGATCCCACCGGTCGATCTGCCCAGGCCGGCCAACGTCCGCCCAGATAGGCACCTCGACGGCCCATTCGCGGACGATCCAGGCGCCGGTCGGTAGTCGCGCAAACACCACACGGCCACCTAACCCGACCGAATCGGACACCTCTGGGAACTTGCGGTACGTGAACACCACTGACCGCAGCTCCGCGGTGGTGGTATCCACCCACATTACCCCGCTGATGTCTGACACTCTCCGCTCCCGAATGGGCTCGAACGAGAGGCCAAGCAGCCCGGCCTCCCTTTGCCCCAATCGAAAGCAGTACTCGCGGAGGAATATGTCGCTGAGGAAGAGCCGGGCGTCAGGTGCGTAGGCGCTCGCGCCGGCCTCTCCCTTGCGGACAAAACCCCCGACGACCAGGTCCCTCGCCGGAGGGCTCACGAAGGGCTCCGAGGCCAACCCAGTGAGCTGCCGGCTCTGCTCTTCCATCACGCGTCGCGTCCCAATTTCTAGCTCTCTTCGGCGCGTAACGAGGTCGTAGCGGTACAGCCGCTGGGCCGCTGTCCAGGCAGTGACTTCCAGAGCCTTCTTGACCTCCTCCCAGAGCTCGGCAAGGGAGGAGCCCTCCTCTGACAGGTGGACACAACGGCTAGAGGTGCCGACAGCGACTCCTTCGACTTCAACCGGCTTCGGGGGCATCGACGGTGACCACTGAACTGTCAGCCCTTCTCGAAGTTCCACGGTGCCCATCTCCACCGTCTCTCGACCGATGAACTCAGCAAGGACGCTATACAGGCCAGCGCGCGGAGCTTGGACGTGGAATCGCCCCAAGGAATCGGCGAGGACCGCATTACGCTGCCTGCCATCCTCGTCGTAGAGACGCAGAAAGGCCCCGGGGAGTGGGCCTCCGCTCTCGCTCGCGACCACTCGACCACTAACGGCCTGAGGAGCGATCGGACGAGGCAGGATCAGGACGGCTGCAACAAAGGCAGCTGCGGTCCACAGCCCTCTCATCATTCGCGGACCTCCATAGCCGGGGAAACCCTGGCCTAGCTGCAGGTCCTCGGTTATCGACCCACCGGGACCCACACCGAAGAGGCCATCTTCTCAGGAACCATCCCACGGTGTCCGACAGGTCTCCACGGTCTCAGTAAGCAGCTTACACACTCTTGGTTCTTGCGGGCCCATCTCATGCGCAGCTGTGAGGCTGGCCTCTTAAGCTATTCAAGAACAGCTGCCAGCTGTTCCTCACTCAGTTGCCAGTGCCCGATGAGATTCCCCTCGCAACTCATCAGCTGGAGGGCCCTCCGCTCTTGATTGAACACAACAGTGGGTACACCACCAGCGATGGCCTTCCTTAGTGCGTCGAGATCCGTCGCAAGCTCCGCCAGGTCGGCAACGGAAAAGCACTCCTCGTGATGGTCCTCGCATTTTCCACCTGCTTCCCACGTATGATCCCCGTAGTACAGGAAGGGCAGGGGACGCCACTCATCCGTGAACTTGTGCTTCCAGGCCGATCCAGTCCACCACTCGATGCAGTCCTCGCACTGTGCCTCGGCATCTTGCGGCCGTAGGCCGAGAGCCGCCGTCACCATGAGGAGCGCAAGCCAAGCATTACCGCACGTTAACGCCTTCATCTTCGTTCTCTCCTGTCATCTGTGGCGCCTAAGATGGGCCCGCAATTACGTCCATTCCTTCGGTGGCCGCTGGTAGGAATACACGTCTCGTGTGAATGGTCTGCCTGAGTTGGTGGCGGACCCAACTGGCCGAGCCATCCATAGGCCGGCGAGACGCAAGGCTCACGCATGTCACGCTCAAGACCTCATGGCCTGCCGACTATTGCGTACACGCGGACCGTTTCCTCACCCATCTCGTTGGTCGCAACGCCAGCGACGTAGTCCCGCCCGGCCTCCCGGAGTCGGAATCCGGCTGGTAGCTGGATCTCGGTGAGCCAGACTCCCTCCGTAGAGTAGACTGACCACGTCGTGGGCTGAGACGGCGGCGGGTTCCTCAGGATCGAAGCTTCTTCCCCGACTGACAGCGGACCAATCCAGAGCTCGCCTGCTGTTGACCCGATGAACCTCCCGAAAGCCGGGAAAGTGTCGGCGAACCGTGTGGCTCTCCTCAGCCGTGCCTGCCAGGCTGGATCATCCTGACGGAGGTTCGAGGATATGAGCGACGCGAGGTACGCCTCGCGGTCGGCTTCACTAACGCGTCGCGACTGCCGGTCCCTGTGGACGACCACGAATCGCCGTTCACCTGCGGAGTCGTAGCAGGAGAACGAGTACGACGAGCCGTACCCGACACAGAACGTGTCGTGAAGCACTCCCACCAACATCCGTGCCCCAAAGACCAAGAAACCTTCGCCCCAGTCCCGGTCGAAGACCCTCTCGTAACCAGGCGCACGAACCAAGAGTGCCGGGCCGTCCTCGCGGATGGCAACCACATTGCCGTGGACTGTCTCATCGGCACGTGTGTCTGGCGGATGGTCGTAGAACACGCCGATCGGCTCGCCATTCCCCAGGTATCCCGAAACTCGGATGCGCCCGCCAAGATCGGTCCTGGCTGCTGGCACCGAGCGGACGTAGGAACCGTCATCCTCAAGAAAATGGGCTGTTCCACGGCGATCGGTGGCAATCAGGGTTCCGCGGCTCGATGTGAACTCCCAGAGAGAGGAGAACTCCCCTGGCCCCTCTCCCTCGCCTCCAAACGACCTGACCTGGCTTCCGGCGAGGTCAAATATCCGGATCTCGAACCTGAACTCATCGGCCGTTGCGAAGCGGCCATTCGGCAGCTTCGTCACTCCTGCGACTCGGTAGAAGACGGTTTCGTCGGGGCCTCGTGCGCCGCCCAAATCAAGCAGCGGCGCGTCCTCCAGGTGCCATCGGTACAGAGGTCTGTCGGAGTTGCTATAGGGGATGGTGTCGACTTGAGCAGAAGCCGGACTCTGCGAGCTGGCAACGGTGGTGAGCGCCACGACCATCGCAACAAGTGCCTGGCCCCGGTAGGACCTGCCGCCTTCAGCATTCGTCATCCGTCCCTCTCCTCACCGGCCGCCGCTCGGGACAATCCGCCAACCTGGTGCTCCAGGTAACGGTAACCGGGGTTTCCGGAGAGCATCCACTCGTTCACGAGCAACGTCGGTGCAACGGAGATCCCTAGCTTCAGGGCCGCGAGGACATCCCTGCTCAGCCTTTCCGTGGTCCTTTCGTCCTCCATGCAGTCTTTGAATTCGATTGTGTCAGCGACGCCAGCTCGGTCGGCAAGTTGGGCCCAGCGGGCTGTTTGCAGAGAGTCGGCGGACATATAGAGGAGCTTCCGTACGGCGTCGAAGGCTCCAGCCAGATGTCCACACTCAGACGCGACGGCCGCCCGAACGGACGCCGGCCCGTTGAGTATGAAATGCCGGTACACGACGGCGAGATCATCCCCAAACCGGGTCCGGAGAGCTGTCAGCGCCGAATCCGCCGCACGACAATGGGGGCACTGGAAGTCAGAAAACACGACTATGGTGACGGCCGCGTCTGAGGGGCCCTGCCTCACGCCCTCTCGACCATACTCGCGCCATTCCAAGAGAGATGTCGCCTGCTTTCCCTCTGGCAGTCTCGGTGGCGAAGCTGGCTGAACAATTCTGTGCACACCAGCAATGGCGGCTCCGAGTGTCGCAACCAACGCTGCCACAGACAGCGTCTTGTCTCCCCAACTCCCGCGCGACATGGCTCAGCGGTCTCCGTTCCTTCTGTTTGGGCGGACGACGGAGGGTATGCTCTGCGGGCCTGATGCACAGCAGGCGCGTATCTTGGGGTCCGTCCTCATGTCACCCCCAATCTCGGAGACCAACTCAGCCGAACACGCAGACCTTTTGCATCGGCGTTGGACCTCTGCAGTCGTTGCAGGAGGTGATATCGCAGTCCAGGAAGGTGTTGCAGTCTTCCGCCTCGCATCCACCCATGATCACTGCTTCCGCATCCGCTGGTCCACCGCTCATCGCGATGCTGAGCGCTGCCATCACAATGATCCACGCGAGTCTCTTCATGAGTTCATCCTCGTCTGGTGGCAACTAGCCCTGGTGCTCGAAAGCCCGTCCTATCTATACATGTCCCGAACGCACGAATCGGTTGCATGGTCTGAGGGTCTGACTGCGCGGCGGGCAAAAATCGTGGAAGGAGGTCGGCGGGCTGAGGGACAAGGCGCTCCCCAACGGGGATATCCGGGGAGCAGCACGACGCCGAGAAGAAGGGGTTGCCTACTCATCGCCCGCAGCAGATCCGCGATCAAGGGGCCCTTCGCCTGGCGCTTCGCGACTTCGAGAATCCGGCGCTCGCCGCCGTGCCGGATCCTGCGGGGATCTGGAGGCGTTCCACGACGGGTGCCTGCTCGCTGACTTGGACATCATGGAGCGGCGGCCGTCCGGTTCAAGGTGCAGTGACAATGCGCGGTCGCCCCGCGCCGGGCGCAGGCCTGCCGTCTACCGGTAGCCCCGGGTCCAGATCAGGATGACTCCGCAGCCGTTGGCATCGAAGCGTGCCGGGGCGGTAAGACCCGTGTAGACCTCGATCCCCTCGATGGCGGTGGGTGAGATGAAGTTGAGATCCCGGACCCTCGTCTCACTGGGTGTTCTCGGCATCTGATCGCGATAGTCCAGGCCATCCACGTAGATCCTCGGCTCGCAGCCAGGAAGGGCAGACGCCGGGCGTTGTAGGGCGAGGAATCTGTTCCCGAGTCGGTTCATGCGAAGGATCATGGCTCCAGGAGGGGATCCGGGATACATGAGAAACGTACTCGGGACGTTGTTCAAGAGGTCGCTCACACGAGCCGTGGGATGCTTCTCGATTCCCTCTCGCGTGATCCGCCAGCCCGAGATCCCCGACTTGTCGCGACGGTCGTAGAACCCCGCGGCTTCGAGTCCGATGCTGCGCGGCTCGACCTCGACCACGAGGGGATCAAGCTCGATGGGTGCTTCGGCGAGCACTACCCGGACAGCGGCAATCCCCGCTTCCTCGAGCACCAACGTATCGAGAAGAGGCGCTCGCCCGAGGAACTCCACCTCGATGTGATGACGGCCGAGAGGGACTCTCGACAGCGAGAATCTGCCCCGTGCATCCGACGGGACGGGGGGGAGGTCAGCGATTCGCACGAGCACATCCGGGAGAGGAGCCCCACTCTCCCTCGCCTCGACAGTGCCGAGGATCGTGACGCCATCCCACTCCCTATCTGCGCGGGGCACCGTCGTCACGCCGGCCCCGGGGGACTGCGCCACCCGAACCGGAGGACCGTCGTAGAGGAAGCTGTGGAAGACTGCGTGTTGCGCCCTGACCTCGAAGGGGTCGGATGAGGCGGGCTCCCGGCCCCGGACCGCCACGCTGACCCGGTAGATCCCTGGCTCGGGAGCGAATACCTCGAAGGCACCGACATCGTCGGTCAGCACGGTCCCCCTCGAGCTCCCGGAGTCATCCACCAGCTCGACCTCTGCTCCCTCGATGGCCGTTCCGTCAGAGGCCTCCAAGACCTCTCCCCGCACTCGCAGCTCTCCCTCGCTGTCCGCAGCCACGGAGCGTGGGATGGCAACCGTCACCCGCGTCGTCTGGCTCGACACCAGCTCCACCTGGACCGGGCCCACGTGGATGCCCAGGGAGTCTAGTCGAGGATGGCTGATCTCGAGGAAGTACCTACCCCCTGGCAGGTCGGCGAGGTGGAAGGTCCCGTCGGTCCCGCTCATTCCCCCGTAGCCGGTCCCACTCAACTTGACGACGGTCCCCGCGAGGGGGCGCCCCCGGATGCTGTCGAATACGGCACCGTGAAGCGTCGCGCGGTCGGCGACCAGAACGACGCTACCCTCTTGTCCGACGACTCGAAGGACCTCCGCCCCTTCCTCCATCAACCCCACGAGTCGGCGGTCCCAGATATCGATGGTTCCGGGACGGAGCACGTCGGCCCAGAGCGGCATCTCCACGGCCCAACGACGTATGATCCAGGCCCCCGTGGGTAGTCGCTCGAAGTCCAGATGGCCACCGAGCGCAGGAGAGTTGCCGACTCCCGGGAATCGCCTATACCGAAACATGACGGAGCGGAGCTCCGTGGTTTCCCGATCCAGCCACATCGTGCCCTGGATGTCAGGGACCTTCCGCTCGCGGGTGGGCTCGAACGCGAGTCCGAGCTGCCCACGCTCACCCTCCCCCAGGCGGAAGCAGTACTCCCGCAGGAACGCATCGGACAGGAGGACGCGGGCGTCCGGGGCGTAGGCGAACGCTCCTTCCGGGGTCTCCTGAACGAAACCCTTCAGCATGAGGTCCTCGGCGGGCTTGCTGACGAAGGGCTCCCTCCAGAGGCCGGACTTCCGCTCGCTCCGTTCCTCAAGCACCACCCTCGTGTCACCGTCGAGCTCGCGCCTGTGCGAGAGCAACTCGTAGCTGTACAGCTCTTGGTCCGCAGCCCAAGCAGCGACCTCGAGCGCCTTCCGGGCCTCTGCCCACACGGAGGCCACCAAGGAGCCTTCCTCCGAAGGGATCGCGCAGCGACGCGTTCCCTCCACCTCGAGCCCTTCCAGCTCCACTGGCTTCGGGGCAAGGGCCGGCGACCACTCGACGGAAAGGTCTTCGCGGAGCTCCACGAGGCCCATCTCAGTCACCTCGCGGCCAATGAACTCGGCCCTGACTCTATAGAAGCCGGGACCAGGAGCGCGGAGTTGGTACCAGCCGAGGGCGTTGGTGAGGACGGCGCTGCGCTGTCTTCCCGAATCATCGAGGAGTCGCACGAACGCGCCCGCCAGGGGCGATCCGCTCTCGCTGGCAGCAACGCGACCGGATACAGCCTGCGCCTGGATCGAATTGGATGGGGTCAGCGTGGCTCCAAGCAGTATCAGAGCCAGCCTGTGACGCCCTGGCAGCTTACTCATCGATGTCCCCCAGGAATCATTACGAACTGCCCAGCCCCGATTACAGAGCCCGGCTTTACCGTAGCACCCTCACCACGCACCGACGACGCGGCAGGAGTCGCCTCGAGCGCACCCAGGATGCTGGCGCTGAGGCGACTCTGCCCGGGACCCACCAATGCGTGCTCTGACCCTTCGTTGTCCGAGCTTACTGCTCCAACAACACGGCCAACTGCTCTTCGTTGAGTGGCAGATGTCCTATGACGGTGCCTTCACAGCTGATGAGCTGCAGCGCTCCACGTTCCTGGTTGAACACGACGGCACGACTGCCGCCTTCAAGGACCTGCTTCAGCGCTGCCGCATCTTCCGCCAGCACCTCGAGGTCCAACTCCTCGGAATCGCACGGCTCGTGCATCTGCGAGCACGATCCCGGCTGACTCGTTTGGTGGCTGCCATCGTACAGATTCGGTAGCGGCCGCCACTCATCCGAGAAGTAGTGCCACGTGGTGCTTCCCATCGAGAAGTTGAAGCAGTCGTCGCATTGAGCAATAGCCTCGCTTCGCCCAAGAGCCAGCGCCAGAGGCACCCACAAGAGGCACCATACCAACCTTGGACTTCCTTTGACTGGGTTCTTCATCGTCATCCTCCCTCGGTGTTGCTTGTGAACTTGAGGTGGGCCCGTACTACGTCGATGGACCAGTAACCGCCCCCATCTGCCCGGTGCGAGTAGACGAGGTCTCTCGTGAATCGCGTGAAGACGCGGTCATCGCGCTGCCGTGCCAAGAGTTGACTCCTGGATGGATCGATGACTTCGATGACCGTGTCGTACATCCTCTCCCATGCATCCGCGGGTATTCGGCCGTGAGCCTCCTCCACGGGGTCCTGTCGTGTGCGGGCCGTATCGGGAACCAATAGCAGCACCCAGAGCAGTCCGGCTTCGTCAATACGCAGTCCGCTCACAAGGGGTCTGTCGGCTCCATCTCCGGCCCAGGGTTGGAACCAGTCGGCCTCG
>JBDHGI010000145.1:11220-13535 GCA_039589955.1 Gemmatimonadota bacterium
CAGAGCTCGATACGATACTGATTCAGGAATGACGACCAAACGCGACCGTCCCCGAGACTCGAGATGACTCTGTATTGTCCCTCGGGCCGATTGGGCAGGTAGAGAGGAGGGTCGGCCCCGAATGACCTGGTGATCGTCCCGTCCGGTGCCGTGAGGTGCAGCGGAAACCCGATCAGCTCAGGAGTGAAGATCATGGTCTGGAGAACAACAGACTCGCCTCCGGGAAACGTCAGGGAGTGTGGCACGTCGGGGACAGTGCCCGTGCTCTCGAGGGCCCCGTCACCCCCCAAAACAAACCGCCGCCTCTGGTGATCGAAGACCTGAAGCTGGTCTTTCGGTGATGTGTAGATCGAGTGGATGTCACTGCCGTCGAGGTCCGGTTGAGGTAGGTCGAACCCCTCAACCACCGTCCCGTCCGGCGCCAAGACCAAGATGTCACGGTCCGAACCGCTGGGCGCGAGGAACATCCGGCCGCTCGAGTCCACGGCCAGCCAGGAGTCGTCGCGGACGTGGGCCCCCTTCACGGTTGCCACCTCGGCAAGGAGCATCCGGCAGTCGGCACATGAGAGCGCATCAGGGATGGTGCTGACCGTCGTTGCCGTAGGTTCCGAGCAGGCAGCGGCGAGGCTCAGAAGGAAGCTCAACAAGGCACCACCACTAGTGGGTCGTATGGCTACGAGCTGCCGATGTGGAGCGCAGGCACGGCTACCTCCTGGGGGTGGCACGAGGTGCGATGCGGGCTTATCTGCCACGTGGCCCCCCGAGAGTCATCGATCGCTTGACCCACGGCTCGGCCCACACTGCCTCCGGAGGAGGTCCGGATTCTCCTCTCCCCGGTACGGCCACACCCGGCGGACGATTCCTCGGTCGTCCACGAGGAACGCCGCGGGCACACCCTGAACCTGGAGTGCCTCGAGCCCGAGGCGGGACCAGGCTAACCGCGTCTCAGCACGGAGCAAGGGGCGATAAAGCCTCGCGGTCGCCGAGTCGGCGTCCGTGATCCACACCGTCGGCAGAAGCCCGGCCTGCAGCTTCTCCCGGTCAGCCGCCGAACGGCAGTGGGGGCAGCTGGGATCGAACGCAACCACGACTTGGCAGGAGGCAGATGCCATCGGCACCCTCGACACGAACCCTCCCTCCACTCCGAGGATCTGGACGTCCAGGAGTGGCAGCGCCTGTCCCACCTCGAGCGCAGAGACGACCGTCGGCCGGCCGTGGCGGGCGGCGCCCAGCCGATAGGCCCCGTGGATCGCGGTTGCGATTACCAGTGCAGTGACCGTGGCCCACGATGGAGTGGAGAGCCTCACAGGGAGCAGTAGCAGAAGATGATGCACGTGGTGCAGCAGGGCACGGCTCCCCGCTCGGGGTCCAGGCACCAGTCGTCGTCCAAGCCGGCCGCGACGGGAGAAGCAAGGGCCGAGTTCACGAGAACCAGGACAAGAACGATCCAGTGCCGCTTGAGCCATGAGATCATTGCCGGCCTCCTGTAGCAGGTGCTGGTGTTCTGGCGTTGGAGGAGCACCCTTCTGTAGCATCATTGCCTGAGAGTGCGATTCGGTTGACATCGGACCCTGCCCGACCTTGGAGCGGAGCCTGCACGATGATCGAGAGAGATGAGTCGGACCCGGACAGACAGGGAATGGGTCCCTGGCTCCATCTGGCTGGCCTCACGGCCCTGGCGGTGGCCTTGGAGGTGGGCTCGTCATGGCTGGCCCTCAGGAGCGAAGGAACGCCAGCCGGCGCGGCATTGAGCGAGGGTCTCCGGCGAGCTCCAGCGTTCGTCTACGCCGTCCTGCCGGCGATAGCGGCCATCTCCTGCGGCTTTCTGCGGGCGCGATCGGGAGCCCCCAAGACGGCGCTGCGAATCGCTCTGGCGGCGACAGCCTGCATGATGGTGATCGACGTGACAGCACCGGCGGCCGAGTCGGCGTTCGGGAGTCGAGTCGGCATCCTGGAGGGCGACGTCGCCGTGCAGACGGCAAGGGCCCCAGACCTGGGCAGGGCTAGCGCGACTCGGACGGTGAGAGATGCCCTGAGAGGGGATCTCGCGGGTTTCGCAGAGACGCAGGCGAGCTACCCCGTGCTCCACCCGCGGCTCGTGCTGACCTCTGCGACCCACAAGGCAGCTCTTCTCATGGCTCCGGTGCTGCTGGTGGGTCTAATCATCGGGATTCAGGCGTGGGTCTCTGACCGAGTGGTGTTCAGGCAGCCCGGAGACCGGCGGATCGCCCAGAGCTTGATGGCGTGGATCGTTGCTCCGGGAGGAGAAGCCCTCCTCTTCACGTGGTCGCATGACTCTCAGACGCAGGTCTTGT
>JBDHGI010000146.1:0-10689 GCA_039589955.1 Gemmatimonadota bacterium
GCGACGCCGATGAGCGCACCGGGGATGTTGCGCTCGGCCATCTCCGCCTGGATGCGCCGGTCCATCTCGGCCAACTCCGCGGCCAATGGCGAGGTCGCCTGGGCGGACAGAGGCCCGGCGGAAAGTGAAATCAGCATGATGGCCAGGCTCCCGGCGGCTACGTACCTCGTGCCGGGGGGTCGAGTATTCAGGGTCCTCATCGCAGTCGTACCCTCCAGTGGCGTCCGGGCGGCCCGCAGCTGCCGCCTCCGCTGCTCAGTAGCTCCGATCGTCCCTGTTGCGGGGGAGCCAGCCCGCATATCGACGGTAGACGGGCTCCGGATCGCATTGGGCCTTGTGCCGCTCCAGCTGCTCGGCCATCCACTGTACCCACTCGTTGAACTTGTCGCGGCCCGTCTCGGTCCTGGTGTCTCTGGTCCACCCCTCCAGGCGGCACCACACCCCGAGCAGCACGCCGCCCATCAGCTCCCAGACCATGTGCAGCGACACCATGCGCCGGTGCACCATGAGTCCCACCGATTCGACGGTGAGGCTCACGAGCATCGCGGCGTCCTCGTGCTCGGTGCCCATCGCCCTGAGACCCTTGCCGTCCAGGTCGCACGGAAGGGACAGCACGATCCTGAGCGCCCGGGCGAACTCGGCGTCCTGGAACGTGCGGGCCACCTCGATGGCCGCGGCGGCTCGCCGCTGCAGCCGGAGCTGCTGTAGCTGGATCACGGCGAACGCGATTCCGCCCACGACGACGACCGCTCCGATGACCTCGGCCAGGTTGGCCAGCGTGGGAAGGTCCATGGCTCGCCTCACGGGAAGGGTTCGAACGAACGTGCAAGCCTACCCGGCAGAAGGCCTGGCGATCCTGCCGGTCACCGAGTGCGCACCGTGCTCCGCTTCATCAGGGTGACCAACCCGGCGGAGCCGTCCACCTGCACGATGTCGCCGTCCCGAAGCTTCCGCGTAACTCCCTGGATGTTGGCCACGCAGGGTATCCCGAGCTCCCGTGCAACGATGCCCGCATGGCTCAGGGCTCCGCCCAGCTCCACGACGACGGCCACAGCGCGTGCGAACATGGGCGTCCAGCCAGGATCGGTGGCCGGCGCCACGAGAACCGAGCCCGGGGCCATCAGGTGAGCGTGCTCCGGGGAGTGGATCACCCGGACGACGCCTTCCACGAGGCCCGGGCTGACCCCGTTGCCCCTGAGGGGTTGGAACAACTCCACGTCGCTCGGAAGGATCTGAGCAGTCGAGAAGGTCGTCAGCTCCTCGCTCGAAAACCGGTTCGGCACTGTCACCCTCCTCCACGCGGCGCGTCGGCTGCCCTCCCGAGCCACGGCGACCTCCAACGGATAGCCTGCGTCCGCCATCCCGCGCTCCAGCTCGTCCAGCGATAGGTGCCACACATCCGCCGCATCTTCGAGGCGGCCCTCCCGGGCCAATCGGATCCCCAACTCGAGCCCCATGCGACGCAGAGGGTAGCTGACACGCACGGCCTCGTTTCGGACGCGCTCACGAAGATCCAGCACGTCTCTCAGGATCTCCACCCGCTTCTCGATCCGGCGTCGGTGCCTCCGCCCCCATGAGGTCTCCACTTCACCCCAAGCGTGTCGGCCGGCGTCTGCCCGCTCGGTGGAATCCTGCATGCCCGGATCTCCACGCGCCGCCCGAGCCAGCGGGAACAGAGCCCGCGCCAGGAGCCTCAGGTCCTCCCCATACCTGGGAGAAGCGATGTCCGACTCGAAGGGCCCTCGATGCCCAAACCGTTCGAGCCAGGACTCGACCAGGGCCCATGTGGCGGGTGACAGATGCTTCCTCCAGAAGGTCGGGTCGCGGTGGTCGGTGGTTACCGAGGCGGTGAAGGACCCGGAATCCTCCTCGTCACTCAGAACACCGGCCAACGACACGAGCTCGTCGAGCTGCTGGGTCGACACGGTGCGCCGCTCGCCCCGCACCAGTCGGGTGAGAAGAGCGCGCGGGGTGGGGTGGCGACGGAGGAGGAGCAACGCCATGTACTGGGCGTTGCTCACGGTGCTGGCCAGGGCCATGGCACGCCGGACCATCCCGCGGCCAATCTCGGTCGCACGAGACCGCATGATCTCCAGCAAGTCGGACGAAGACTCGGCAGGGATGTCGATGGCCCGAAGCTCGGCCCCGATGGCCTTCACCTGCTCCAGCCACTTCGAGGCTTCCCGGGCTCCGGTTCGGGCCGTGCCGACGCTCCGCACCAGCACGACGGGGTGACGGAGGAGCGCACGGAGGTCCGCGCTGCCAATCTCGTCGTCGGCTTCGATGGCGCCACCGAAGTCCACCTGGATGGCTGAACGAGGGATGCCGAGGAGATCCGCGGGCAGGGAGATCCGCTCGTTGAAGATCGGGCGCCCGAGGACGGACGCTACCATGGGGATGGAGGAGTCAACAGGTGTTCCGCAGCCCCTGAGATAGTCCCGCACGCCGGGATCGAGGACCAAGGGGAGAAGAGAGCGCGCGAAGGCGGAGGGGATTTCCGGATAGGTGTCCTTGATGTTGGCCCGCGTCCACATCTCCCCGGGGTGGAGGGCGCCCGTGAGCGGCCGCGTCTGCGGGCGCGCCTGGACGAAGAACAGCTCGGTGCCGGAAAGGGCCCACTCCGTATCCATGGGTGTTCCGGCAAGAGCTTCCAGGACCCTGACGCCTTCGGCGATCTCTGCTGCGACCTCCTCGGCGAGTAGCAGATCGTACGACTCGCCTCCTGGCCGGCGGACCTGCGTGACCCGGCCGGCGTCGAGCACCGTCGCCTCCGACTGGACCCGAGGCGTCCGCCGCTCGGTGTGCCATGTGCCGGCGCGCCTGTGCAGAAGGTGGGCCTCCGGCACGGCACGGCCACTGACCGCGGTAGTCCCCAATCCTTCGACCGCCTCGATCACCACTCCATCTGAATGCCCCGTCGTGCCGAAGGCGATGCCCGCCGCCTCGGCTGGCACCAGCTCCTGGACGAGCACGGCGCACGGGCTCCTGGACGGGGGCAGGCCGAGATCCCGCCGGTACGCTGCCGCCCGGTCCGTTCGCGTCGATTCCGACACCTCTCGGACCGCTTCTACGAGATCCTCGGGGAGGACTCCGAGGCGGCTTTCGTGCATCCCCGCGAAGCTCGCGCTTCCGCCGTCTTCTCCCCGGGCCGAGCTCCTCACCGCCAGGAGGGACACGCCCGAACCCCGGAGATGATGGGCGAGCCGCTCCAATGAGGATGAGCGGGCTCCGGGCAAGACGACCCATGTGGACGGTGACCGGCAACCCGCCCGCATGATCAGCTGGATCCCCTCTGCCTTTCCCCCAGCTTCATCGGGAAGGGGGGTGGAGGAATCGAGACGGAAGATCGATTCGGGCATGTGTGTCCTCCGACCGGGCCGATCACCCACCGTCCTGCGCCGGTGCCGTGAGCCCGGCAGCGCAGAAGGCGATCATCTCCTCGAGAAGCTCCTCTCCCCGGGGACTGTCGTATCGGCCCTGAGACAGGGCCTCCATGTCCTCGTAGCTCGTGAGCGTCAACACCATCACTCCGGTGACGAAATGGGCTCTCGCGAGGCGGCGCGTCCCTGGGAGCCCCCTGGGTAGGGCCTCCCGGACCTGGGCCGCGAACTGGATGACCACCTCGTGGAAGAGCGTCCCGAAGAAGGCCTTGAGTTGCGGGTCTGCCGTCACGTGCAGCTCCCCGACCAGCCGGGCGAAGCTCCGACGACGATCGAGGAGGTCGACCAACGGTGCGAAGAAGGCGCGGAGGACCGATTCCAGGGCCGGGGGCTCAGGGCTCGCGGCAGCCACGACCTCCGCGAGAAGCTCGAGGCGCTCCTGGTTCAACGGCTCGATCCTCCGCCTCAACACCTCCCGGATCAGACCCTCCCGGCCTCCGAAGTGGTAGTGGGCGAGGGCGGCGTTCACGCCGGATTCGGCGAGGATGCGGCGCACGGACACGGCGTGGATCCCGTGCTCGGCAAACAGGGCTTCGGCCTTGTCCAGGATCACGTCCCTGGTGCTCTGATCCGTACTCGTGCCCATGCCCTCAGGAACCTATGGGCGGCGTGTTAATCATGCGCTTAATTAAGCATCTGAGGCGGAGGATGTCCAGTCCCGTCAAGCTAGGATGCCGGGGTGAGGCTGCGCCCTTCCCGCCGGGGGCGACGGCCGGCGCTACCCCCCTTCGAACAGAAGCCCGCACGCCGACCACTCGGGCGATCGGTGCTCGGCGTCCCCTCTCAGCAGGTCGTGGAGCATCTCGTGACGCACGGTTCGCTCATCGTCCTCGAACCCCCGCACGATGACGATCTCATGCGGTGGCGACCATCGGCCGCGGGCCACGGCCCGGTCCCCCGTGATGGAGCTCGCCAGGTACCAGGTGATGAGCTCGAACCTTCCGGTCCTGCCGGCACAGGCCTCGGTCGAAGCCCACCACGTCGCGTAGACGGGCGGGGGGGAGAAGGGCTCCTTGTCGGTCACCTGGGTCTCGAACCCAAGGGGACCGCATCCTCCCAGCAGGAGGCCGGCGGAGATCGAGAGCAGCGCGCGTGGAGCCATGCCTTAACATTCGTCCGCCGGAGCAGGAGGGTTACCTACTCCTCTCGGATCACCCGGGCCGGATCTACCCGCGCCGCCCTCCGGGCCGGGATGGACGCCGCCGCGTAGGCGACGGTGCCGAGGAGAACGACGGCACCGACGAAGGAGGGCGGATCGAGCGCCCCCACCCCGTGCAGGACCGAACGGAGCCCGTTGCCCGCCATCCACGCCGCGAGCAGGCCGACGAACAGCCCCAGGGACACGATTCTCGTCGCCACCTCGAGCTCGCCCCGGAGGAGCTGGCTCCGGTCGGCTCCGAGAGCCGCCCTCACCCCCAGCTCTCGGGTGCGTCGGGCCACCGTATGGCTCACGACCCCATAGATGCCGAGGGCGCCCAGCAGCAGGGTGACCGATCCGGCGATGGCCGCCAGGACGGTCAGAAGCCGCGCCGGCTGCAGACCGCGCTCGACGAGCTCGCCAAGGGTCTGCAATCGGGTCACGGGCACGCCGCCGGCCACCGACCAGATCGCCTCCTTCAGGGCGGGAACCAGCGTCGTCGGATCCTGGCGCGTGCGCACCATGGCATACATGGACCGCCAGGGCCAATCACGGTGGGGGATGTAGAGCCCCGGCAGGACAGCGCTCCGGGGCCCGCGCTCCCGGACGTTCTCCACCACCCCCGCGACGGTGAGCCACTCGACCCTTCCGGGACCGTAGAACCGCTTTCCCACCGCGCTCGGCTCATCCGGCCAGAACAGGCGTGCCGCGGCCTCGTTGATGACCACCAGCTTGGGCAGGTCGTCCCGGTCATCCGATGCGATCGGGATGCGCCCGTCCAGGATCCGCGTGCCGAGGGCTTCGAGGTATCCCGGAGTGACCAGCCGATGCCACGCTTCGGGGGCCGGCTCGCCATCCGCCCGCTCCATGCCCTCGGGGGCGACCGTGGTGCGCGAGTCACCCCCGCCGAGCGGCACCCGTGAGCCGAAGCCCACATGCTCGACCCCTGGCACAGCCGCCAGAGCCGCGCGTGCCTCCCGGAAGAAGCGCACGACGTCGTCGTCCCCGGGGTACGCCGCCGGCGGTGCGGTCACCCGGAACGTCACGGCGTTCGTCCGGTCGAAGCCGGGATCGACCTTCCCCAGCTCCACGAGGCTGCGGCCCAGGAGCCCCATCGCGGCGATGCCGGCCGTGGCCAGGGCGAGCTGGCCTGCCGAGAGGAGCTCCTGTAGCCGGCTCGCACCTCGGCGGTCCGAGGCGCCCCGCCCCCCGGACATCGCCGCTGCCGGGTCCCTTCTGGCCGCCTGGACGGCTGGCGCGGCTCCGGCCACCATCGCGGACGCGCTCGCGAGGCCGACGGCGCCGACGATCCACCGCAGGTCGAAGCTCAAGCCCCAGCTCGGCAGCGCCGCGGGCATGCGGGCCTCCAGGATCCGGACAAATCCGTACGCCACGAGCGTTCCGAGCACGCACCCGACCGCGGCCAGCAGGCACACCTCCACGATGACGAGGCGAGCCGTGCGCGTCCTTCCGGCACCCAGGGCGGCCCGCACGGAGAGCTCCCTCTCCCGGGCAGTGGTGCGCGCTACGATCAGGTTGGCGACGTTCGCGCAGGCGACGATCAGAACGAGCAGCGCCGCGCTCATCGCGATCAGGAGCGCCGTCCGTCGGGAGGCCGTTCGCTCCGCCGCCAACGGCACCGCCGTGGCCCGGGCGACCTCCGCGGCCGAGAACCAGCCCGGTTGGGACTCACGGACCCGATCCGCCCACGACCTCGTATCCGTGGCGGCCCGGGCCGGCGTCGCTCCCGGCGCCAAGCGGCCGATGGCGGCCATGAAGTAGGAGTTGTCGTACTCCTCCGCCGCCGGATCGATCACGACCGGCACCCACACGTCGACGCCGCGTCCCTGGAGCGGGAGGTAGTCCTCGGGCATGATCCCTACGACGGTGCGGCGGAGGTGGCCGTCGCCTCCCAGCTCGATGCTGCGGCCCACCACCCCTCGGTCGCCTCCGAAGCGCTCCACCCAGAGCGTGTGGCTCAGCAGCGCCACCGGCTCGGCACCGGGAGCACCGTCGCCGACGACGAACCCGCGGCCGCGTCGGGGCGGGACGCCGACGACGTCGAGGAGGTTCACCGTGGCGTGCGCTGCGAACAGCTCGACGGGCTCGCCGCCGTCCTGCAGGACCAGCGTCGCGCCGCCCACCCCGGCTACGTCGTCGAGCGCGGGAAGGCCGTCCCGCGCCATCTCCACCATGCTCCGGCTCCAGTTCTGCTCCGGCCACATGGCCATGAGCCGCTCCGAGTCCGGGTAGGGCAGGGACCGGAGCAGATACGCGTCGAAGAGCCCGAGGGCCGTGGTACTCGCACCAATGCCGAGAGCCAGAGTGCCGGTCACTGTGAACATGAACGCCGGCGAGCGGCGCAGCGACCGCAGGGCCCAGCGAGCGTCCACGAGCACGCCCCCGACCAGGCCGTTTCCGGATTCGCTCCGGATCACGTCCCACCACTCCCGGACGATTGTCCTGAGGAGATCCGCCGCGAGCCAGACCGCGCAGGCCGTCCGCCGCAGCCCCGGCCGATGCTCCGAGAGCTCGTGCCCGGCTTCCTCCAGCAGCTCCCGGGCGTAGAGCCGTCGAAAACCCGGAGGCAGGAGCAGGAGCCCGAGTCGATAGAGAGACCGCACGCCTACGCCTCTCCGGCAGGCCTGAGAGACTTGGCGGCCGCCATGTCCATGAGCTCGGCCAGGCGGGCCAGCTCCTCGCTCGCTGCCTCCCTCCCGTCCTGGGTGAGCTCGTAGAACCGCCGGCGACCGTCACCCTCCCGCCCCGCGGGCGGGGCGACCTCCCTGATCCACGATCTGCGGGCGAGGCGCTTGATGGCCCCATAGAGGGTGCCGGGCCCCAGGTCCACACGTCCGCGGGTCCGGTCGCGGACTTCGAGCCGGATGGCGTGGCCGTGCTTGGGGCCGTCTACCAGTGCCAGGAGGATGCGGAACTCCGCCGGGGGTACGGTTTCGTCGGACACGTGGGCTCCAAACAATATCGTTGGACGATACTACGTTGCTCGATATTACTCGTCGCCCGACCGGAGGTCAAGGGAGAGGATGGGCATCACGCGCCTCGCGTGCCACCGGCACCGTCTTCGACGTAGAGCCCGGTCCGGGGGGCGCCGCGACCCGGCGTCGGTTGAACGTGGCGCGAGCACGCCAGCGCACACATAGTTGGGGCTTCCGTTCCAGGAGGCGTTGGCGAGGAGCCCGGGCAACGATGTGCTGCTGGAGAAGATCGCAAATCTGAGTGGATAGGTCCTGGACGCGCGCCCGCTGAGGCTCCCAGGCGGGGCACCTGGAGAAACCTGGCGATGCCGATGGAGGGGATGAGATGAAGAAGTGGAATCTCGGGGATGTGACGCTGCGCGTGCCCCCGGCAATGCTGGCCCTGGTGTTCGTCGCTCTTCTTCCTGCGCTCCCCCTCGGTGCCCAGCCCTTCGCGCAGCCCGAGTTCCCCGACCTGCCCGTGTCGGCCGCCGCCGGGGAGGGGATCACCGCCTCCTGTCTCCCGGCGGTGGCCGGCGAAGCCATGTGCGGGCGCTTCCGGGTGTACGAGGACAGGGACGCGGAATCCGGGCGCACGGTGGACCTGGCCTTCGTCGTGCTTCGGGCCCTGAGGGACGTGGGAAACACCGACGCCGTCACCCGGTTCAACGGCGGCCCCGGCGCACCGGTGACCCCCTTCGCCGCACCGTTGGCCAACGTCCTCGCCGACCTTCGGGCCGAGCGGGACATCCTGCTCGTGGACCACAGAGGCACGGGCAATTCGGGGCACCTGGCGTGCGACTTCCCCTTTCCCGGCGGAGTCGAGTCCCGCTTCGGCACCGTCTTCCCGCTGGACCACATTACCCTCTGCCGAGACCGCCTCTCGGAGCGCGTGGATCTCTCCCAGTACACCTCCGCCCGGGCCATGGACGACCTGGCGGAGCTGACCGCCTGGCTCGGGTACGCCGCCCTGAACCTCGTCGGCGGCTCCTACGGTACCCGGGAGGTGCAGGTCTTTCTGCGTCGACATCCCACGGTTGCCCGCACCGCCGTGCTGAACGGCGTGGCTCTCGTGCAGGATCCCCTGTACGTCCACCACGCCCGCTTCCTGCACGACGCCCTGGAGAACCTCTTCGACGAGTGTGAGGCCGACGAGGCGTGCGCGCGCGCCTACCCGGACCTCCGCGGCGTGACCGCCGGGGTCATGCGCCGAGCCCGGCTGGATCCTCCCACGGTGACCGCCGGGGGAAAGGCCGTTCCGTTCGGCGCCGGCGATCTGAGCTACGCCCTCCGGGGCCTCCTCTACGGGCAGTCGGGGTCGGTGCCCGCGCTGATCTTCGGCGCCCACCGGGGCGATTGGCAGCCTCTCGCCGACTACTATCTCTCACGCCAGGCCTGGGTCGGCTCCGAGAACGGCACCGCCACGGGATACCACTTCTCCGTCCTGTGCGCCGAGGACATCGACCCGGTGACCCGGAGGGACATCGAGGAAGCGACCCGGGGGACCTTCATGGGAGACCACCTCATCGGCGGATACGAGAGCGTGTGCGACCTGTGGCCCTCGGCCCGCCTCGGCGTCGCCCACTTCGCGCCGGTGGTGAGTGAAACACCCACGCTGCTGCTCTCCGGAGGACGGGATCCGGTCACGCCCCCGGCCCAAGCGGATGCGCTGGCTGGCCAGCTTCCCAACAGCGTGCACGTCGTGGTCCCCAACGGCGGGCACGGCCAAGGAGGGCCGTGCGTCCAGTCCATGATCCGGCACCTCGTCGCCACGGGGTCGACAGAGGGCATCGACACGACGTGCGTGGAGGAGGCACCTCCGACGTCGTTCGTGCTGCCGCGAGCCCGGTAGGCCTCCGGGCCGGGGCGCCCCTGAGCGCTCCCCCCTCCGCAGGGCCGCCCAGCAATCCTGCGAACACGGGATCTCATTTCCCGTGATCGCGCCTCGTAGAGCGGCCTCCGTTCAGGCAACGTGTACCCTGGTCGCGGGAAGGTCTCGCGACGCCACGGGCTTCCCGAGGGAGGTCCGAACAGGATGGGGTGGACGCCCCAGGAGGTGTGCCATGAACGGAAACCGAAGGACCGCCGCGATCGGGATGATGCTCCTCGTCGCCGGGGTCGGCGCGTGTGCGGACTCACCGACAGGCCCGGGCGCATTCGGCGTGACGAGTCAACCGAGGGTGGTCGCCGTGCTGGTCCAGAACGCGACCGCCTTCGATCTCCACGTCTCCGCGGAGCTCGGGCGCGACGCGCCCGGAGCTGGGGTAGCGGGGGAGGTGATCGTCCTCGGCACCGTGCGGGCGGGCGCTCAAGAGGAGTTCATCCTGGAGCCCCTGATGTTGGCCGCCCTGCCGGTGCGCTTCATCGCACGATCGGAGATCGACGGCCCGGCAGTCGAGTCCGACTGGATGTGGCTCAGGAGGGGCACGACCGTCGGCCTGCTGGCCACACCGACCGGGCTGGTCAGGACCGACGGGCCGGAAGGGGAGCCGCCGGAGGATTGCCCCGCACCCCAGTACGAGGGCTGCTTCTGACCTGATCGGGTGAGCGTCGGGTCTCTGATGCCGTGGTAGAGCGAGGCGCGCCTCCTCGGGGGGGCGCCTCGCTTCGTGGGGGTAGGGCCTGCCCGGCGCGTCATCGTCTTCCAACCATTGCCCCACCGTGTCGGTCCAACGCTGATGACGACGGGGGACCGCCGAATGTGGGAGCGGCGGGAAGCGTGTGCGACCACCGGGAGCGTCGCCATGCGTCACTGGAGGGAGCGGATTCGACGGAACGGGCCTGCGGACCTGCTGTTCGACGTGCGGCATTCGGCCCGCACGCTCCGCAGGTCGCCGGCGTTCGCGTGCACCGTGGTGCTGCTCGTGGCCGTCGGCGTGGGCGCGAACTCGGCGGTGTTCAGCGTGCTCAAGGCGGTCTTACTGGACCCTCTTCCCTACCCCGAGCCGACCGAGCTCGCGGTGCTCTGGAACACCGACGTGCAGCGCAGCGGCCGAGGCCCGGCGGCGTGGCCCGACTACGTCGACTGGAGGGCGCTCAGCCGGTCGTTCGAGGAGATGGGGGCGACCTGGACGCTGCGGACCAGCATCACCGACGGCGACGTGCCCGAGCCCGTGTACGGCGCCAGCGTCACCTC
>JBDHGI010000147.1:0-11494 GCA_039589955.1 Gemmatimonadota bacterium
TCTGGGGCTCGGTGGTGGCGAACACGAAGATCACTCGGGGGGGCGGCTCCTCGAGGATCTTCAGCAGCGCATTCCACGCCTCTCGGGTGAGCATGTGGGCTTCGTCCACGATGTAGACCTTGTACCGGCCTTCCTCTGAAGGCGCGTACATGGCCCTCTCCCGCAGATCGCGGGCGTCGTCCACGCCGCGGTTGGATGCCGCGTCGATCTCCACCACGTCCAGGGCGGTATGTCCTCCCCAGATCCGCGCGCAGCTCGCACACTCGCCGCACGGCTCCCCGTCGTCTCCCCGGTCGGGGCAGTTGAGCGCCATGGCGAGGACCCGGGCCAACGTGGTCTTGCCCACGCCCCGGGGGCCGCAGAACAGGTACGCATGTCCCACGCGGCCCCGGGACACCGCCCGGCGAAGGGTCTCGGAGACGTGCTCCTGGACGGCGACGTCAGCGAAGCTCCGGGGTCGGTGTTTTCTCGCGAGGGCGGTGTGGGACAACGGTCTGGGCTGCTGGAGAACCAGTGGCTTGGGGTGAGCGCGCTCACCCGGGAGCTAAAAAAAATGCCCCAGGCGACCCGTAGCAACGATCACCGCACTTACCGCTGCTACCTGCGGGGTCCTGACGGGTTTCGTGAGCTTTCGCTCTACGGACCTGGGGCACATCCGAAGCTATCGGAGAGGATAGGGTGGGGTCAACGGGAGGGGGGTGTCGCGAGGGCCCGGCTCAGTGCCATCCGGGACGCCAGGCGTCCTCCACGTGCCGGATCCGAACTCGGTCGGGGCCGGCGGTCACCACGATCGACACGGCGTCGAAGCGGACGCACGTCCCGGGGTGGGCGTGCCGAGCCAGGAAGTGCGTGGCCACCGTCTCGATCTCCCGGCGCTTCAAGGGGGTGATGGCCTCCTCCGGCCATCCGAAGTCCTCCCCGGCGCGGGTCTTCACCTCCACGAAGGCGAGGATCTCCCCGCGGCGCGCGATCAGATCCACCTCGCGGCGCCCGAACCGGTAGTTGCGGGCGAGGATGGTCCATCCCTTCCGTCGTAGGAAGCTCGCCGCGTGTCGCTCGCCCCATCGCCCGAGGGCGTGGGGCTGGTGCTCGGCAGGAGTCCCCATGGATCGAAGGTGAAGACCGTCCGCGGGCATCGGAATGCTCCGCTGGGACAGATGGGCCGACCGCCGCCTCCCGATGCGGTATCTAGCTGAGGGCCGCCTCCCCGAGGGGAGCCGTGATCTCGCGTCCGATGGCCTGGGCGATGACTCGGATCTGCTCCATGAGCTCCGAGAACTGCTCGGGAAAAAGGGACTGGCCACCGTCGGACAGGGCCCTGGGCGGGTCCGGGTGGACCTCCACCATGATCCCGTCGGCGCCCGCCGCGACGGCGGCTCGGGCCATGGGGATCACCTTCGACCGGAGCCCGGTCCCGTGACTCGGATCCGCGATGATGGGAAGGTGGGACAGGGCCTTCACCACCGGAATGGCGGTCAGGTCGAGCAGATTCCGCGTATGGCTGTCGAAGCTGCGCACCCCGCGCTCGCAGAGGATCACGTCGTCGTTCCCCTCGGCCAGGAGATACTCTGCCGCCAGGAGCAGCTCGTCGATGGTCGCCGACATGCCTCGCTTCAGCAGCACCGGCGTCCCCAGCTGCCCCGCCCGGCGCAGGAGCGGATAGTTCTGCATGTTCCTGGCGCCGATCTGGAGGATGTCGGCGTGCTCGGCAACGGCCACCGCGCCGTCGGGGTCGAGGGCCTCGGTGACGATGGCCAACCCCGTCGCTTCCCGGGCCCTCGCCAGGATCTCCAGGCCCTTCACGCCCAACCCCTGGAAGGAGTAAGGCGAGGTCCGGGGCTTGAATGCCCCCGCCCTGAGCACGGTGGCTCCCGTCTCCCGAAGCTGGTGGGCGATGTCCATGATCTGGCTCTCGGTCTCCACCGCGCACGGGCCGGCCATGACCACGACCTGGGATCCGCCCACCACGGTCCCGTTGGCGAGGCGGACCAGGGTGTCGGCCTCCCGCCACTCCCTGGACACCTGCTTGTAGGGATGGGTGACCGGGATGACCTCCAGGACGCCGGGCAGACCCTCCAGGCGGGCCGAATCGACGCGACCGTCGTTGCCGATGAGCCCCACGGCGGTCCGCTGGCCCCCGGGGATGGGGCGGGCCGAGTACCCCATGTCCTCGATGACTCCCACGACACGCTCGATGTCCTCGTCGTGGGCGTTGTGCTTCATTACGACCAGCATGGGTCTGTCGACTCCTGGAACGGGCTCGGGACCGCGCGAGGGCAGCGGGCGGAGACCAAGAGGTTAATGCTAAACAGGCTCCCGAGTGGGGTCTACCGGCAGCGTCGAGAGAGGGCTCAGTCCGAGCCCAGGTGGAAGGACGCGCCGTCTCCTGGCGCGACCACCGGTCCCTCATATCCCGCCGCCCTCACCAGACGCTCGGCCTCGGTGGGTGTCAGCGGGGGGTAGAGGTGCGTCAGCACGAGCGTGGACGGGGTCGCCTCGGACGCCAGTTCGGCCACGGTCCGGGGCGACAGGTGGATGTCCAGCTCCGGCGGGTCGGTCTGGGCGCACTCCGAGATGAGAATGTCACACCCCGACAGGAAGCTCCCCAGCCCCTCGAGGGGACCCGTGTCCCCGGTATATCCGAACGCGCCACCGGGGAAGTCCACGCGGTACGCCACGGACTCGTCGGTATGGCGCGTGGGATGGGACGAGAGACGTAGCCCGCTCCCCAGCTCCAACGTCCCGTCCGGGTCCGACTCCAGCACCGTGACCAGGAAGCCCGGCTCTAGGATGTGGGACCCCAGTGCGTCCGCGAGCCGTCCCACGAATCGCCGGAAGCCGGCCGGGCCGATGAGGACGAGCTCCCGGGTCCGTGGAGGCCGCAATCCCCACTTGAGGGCGAAGAGCAGCGCCGACAGATCCCCCACGTGATCGGTGTGGTAGTGGCTGATGGCCACGTGGGTGATCTCCGTCCAGGCCACGCCGTGACGGCCGAACCCGTGGAGGGTTCCCGGGCCGCAGTCCAACAGGAGGCGGACTCCATCGGCCTCGAGCAGGTGAGCCGCCGAGTGTCGCGCCTCGTCCGGAAGGAGCGTGCCGGAGCCCAGCAGCGTGTAACGGGGCAAGGCCTCAGGCAGCCCCCGCCGCCTCGAGCGCTTCCTCGAGACGGACTCCCACGATGGTGCTCACCCCCGGCTCCTCCATGGTGACGCCGTAGATCCAGTCCGCGGCCTCGATGGTGCGCGGGTTGTGCGTGATGACCACGAACTGCGTCCCGGACTTGAAGTCCTGGAGGAGCTTGATGAAGCGCCCGATGTTGTTCTCGTCCAGAGGGGCATCCACCTCGTCGAGGACGCAGAACGGGCTGGGCTTGACCAGATAGATCCCGAAGAGCAGCGAGAGCGCCGTCAAGGCTCGCTCGCCTCCGGACAGCAGATCGATACGCTGCGTCTTCTTGCCCCTCGGCGAGGCGTGGATCTCGATGGGGGACTCGAGGGGATCCTCCGGGTCCTGGAGCCACAGGTCCGCTTCGCCCCCCTCGAACAGCCGTATGAAGGTCGCCCGGAACTGCTCCCGGATCTGGTCGAACGTGGCCTCGAAGAGCTGCGTTGCCGTCCTGTTGATCTCCCGGATCGCGCTCCTGAGATCGTTCCTGGCCGTCACAAGATCGTCTCGCTGCTCCGAAAGGAACTGGAGACGCTGGCTCTCTTCCTCGTGCTCCTCGACGGCCAGCATGTTCACGGGCCCGAGCCGCTCGAGGGCGATCACGAGCTCCCTGAGCTCCTCCTGGAGGAGCTCGGGCTCGCCCTCCACCGGTTCGGCCTCCTCGAAGAGCGCCTCCAGCGTGCGTCCCCACTCACCCTCCAGCCGCTCACGGATCCGGTCGATCCTCCCGGCCAGCTCCTGGCGCTCCAGCTCCAGCGCGTGCCGGTGGTCCGAAGCGGCGCGTTCCGCCGTGCGGGCGTCCCGAGCTCGCTTCTCGGCGGCGATGAGAGCCTCGGCGACGGTCTGGAGGGCCTCGTCCTTGATCCGAACCTCGTCCTCCACCCCGGTCCGCTCCGAGAAGAGGCGCTCCGTGGCCTCGGCTCCCTCCTCCCGCACCCTGTGCGCCTCGGTCAGCTCTTCCCGAAGCTGTCGCTCCTCCACGTCCAGGGCGACGAGGCGCTCGCGCGCCTGCGTGCACGCGGTATTCACGTTCTCCAGGCGCTCGCTCAGCCGCGTGACGTCTCCTTCGAGGCGGGCCAGATCCACGGCGATGCGGGCTTCCTCCGCCCGGGCCGTCTCCCACTCCTCCTGTATGTCATCGACCTCTTCACGCGCCTCGGCGCGCTCCGCGTGCATCCCCTCCTCCTCGGAGAGGAGCACCGCCCGATCCTCGCGGGCCTCACGGGCGCGCTCCACGGATCGCGACTGGGCGGCACGACTTCCTTCCACCTGCCGGGCCAGCTCGTCCCGATGGCGGTCCACCCGGGTCTTCTGATCGAACTGGGCCTTCAGATCCGCCTCGGTCCTGCGATGCGTGTCCTCGGCCTCCCGGAGCGCCTCCCTCGCGGCCTCGAGCCGGCCCTCCGCCTCACGCAGCGCCTCCTCCGTCGCCACGCGCCTGGCCCGGGCTTCCTCCGCCATGGCGACGGCCCCGGCGTGCTGGCTCTCCACCGTCCGCAGCTCTTCCTTGCGCTCCAGGACGCCGGTGGCTCCCATGGCGTTGCCCAGGCGGACGACACCGCGGCGCTCCACTACGGTGCCCGTGAGCGCCACACGCTCTCCCTCGGCGGCGTAGACGGAGCCTTCGTCCACGAGGCTCACTCCGTCGAGCAGCGCACGGACCCACGGTTCGCCGTCTCCCCTGAGGGTGACCCGCTCCAGGAGCGATCCCGTGGCGGACGCAGCCGAAGCGGGGACCCGGTCCAGCGGCAGGATCACGAGCCCCCCCCGCCCCTTCCAGGCCGCGTCGAACCACTGGTGAAGGCGGGCGACGGTCGCTCCGTCTCTCACGACCAGCGACCGGGCCAGAGGCCCCAGGTACGTCTCCACGACTCGCGCGAGGTCACCCTCCGCGACGAGGAAGTCCGAGAGGGTACCCAGGACGCCCTCGTCACCCAGATCCAGCGCGGCCCTCACCGCGGGCTCGACTCCTTCGCGATCCCGGGCCAGCCGCTCCAGGGCGGCCCGGCGCGCACCCAGGGTGGCAGCCCGGTCCGCGGCCTCGAGCTCCTGGAGGCGCGCGGCCTCCAGGTTCGACCTGGCCTCGGACAGCTCCCGTGTGGAAGCTTCCACCGCGGCTCTGGCGGCATCCACCGAACGGGAAAGGTCCTCGATCTGCCCCGTGAACAGGTCCCCCTGGCTCTCCAGCTCGGAGGCGGCATTCGCGGCCTCCGTCAGCTCCCGCGACAACCGTTCCAGGTGCCGCCCCAGCTCCGCCGCCTGCGCCTCCGAAGCGGCCGCGTCACCCTCGAGCTGCGCTCCCTTTCGGGCCAGCTCACGCTCTCTGCTCTCGACCTTCTCGAGGCGATCCCTCGCCCTCTCGAGGCGGTCCTTCACCTCCTGGAGCGCTTCCTGGCGCGCCCGAGCAACGTCTCTGAGAGCGCCGAGCTCCGTCTCCAGCCTCGCGCGATCGGCCTCGAGGTCCGTCGCGTCGGCCTCCAACCGTTCGGAGCGCTCTCTCGCCTCCGCACGCTCCTCGTCGATCTGGGAGAGCCTCCGTTGGGCATGCGTGGCCTTCTCGTCGGCCACGGCCAGGTCTCGCTCCCACCGCACCAGCTGCTCCCGGACCGCCTCGAGACGGGCCCGAGCTTCGCTGCGGGCGCGCTCGGCGTCGACCTCCTTGAGGCGAAGGGCCTCGTATTCGGCCTCTGCCGCCCGCACCTCGGCGACCATTCCCTGGCTGCTCTGGATGTCCCCCTCGAGCTCCTTTTCCACCCCCGTCAGGCGCTCGCGGAGGGTCTCGAGCTGATGCCGGACCACCTCGACTTCCACGTCCAGCCTGCGCTTCCGGTAGGTCAGATAGCGCTCCGCCTTGCCCTTCTGGCGGGCCAGGGAGCGAACCTTGGTCTGGACCTCGGCGATGACGTCTTCGAGGCGCTGGAGATCGAGCTCGGCCCTCTCCAGTCGGCGGGTGGCCGCCTTCCGCCGATCCTTGTATTTGCCGATGCCCGCCGCTTCCTCGAAGAGCCCCCGCCGCTCGTCGGTTCGATCGGACAGGATGGCGTCGATCATCCGGTTCTCGATCATCCCGTAGGCGTTGGCGCCGAGACCCGTGTCACGATAGAGGTCCACCACGTCCCGCAGACGGGCCGGGCTGCGGTTGATGGAGTATTCGGAGCCCCCGTCCCGGAAGACCTGCCGTCCGATCTCCACCTCCTCGAAGGGCACTGGGAGGGCTCCGTCCTCATTACTCACCAGGAGCGACACCGAGCCCCGATTCACCGGCCGGCGGGTCACGGTACCCTGGAAGATGGCCTCCTCCATCTTCGCGCCCCGGATGGCCGTGGGCCTTTGCTCGCCCAGGACCCAGCGGATGGCGTCGCTGATGTTGGACTTGCCACATCCGTTGGGACCCACGATGGCGGTGATCCCGTCGTGGAACTCGATCTTGGTGGAATCGGCGAAGGACTTGAACCCGTGTACGCGGAGGGCGCGAAGCTTCATTCGGGCAGGCGACCGGTTCTGTGGGAGAAGGGGTATAGGCCTAGCCCTTGCTCGGCCAGGACGCTGGACAGGTGGGCCGCCTCCTGCTCGTCCGCGTAGGCGCCGGCGTAGATTCGATAGAGCGTGGACCCGTCGGAGTAGTCGACGGCGAGCACGTAGACGGGCATGCCCGCGTCGTAGAGGTCCCGGGCCCGCTCCTCGGCCACTGCCCGATCGGCCGTCTGTCCCAGGTCGAAGGCGCCGGAGGTGGCCCTGATGACCCAGCGCGACGGGTCCATGCCCGTCCTCTCCGCCACGTGGGTGGCGAGCTCGGTGGCATGGACCGAGTCGGTGGCGGGGCCGACCAGGATCCGATGGTACAGCGTGCCGGACACCTGCACGGGAACCACGGTGAACAGGACGTCGGGTACGAGCCGCGACAGGGTAACCGCACGGCCGCGGGCCTCGGCCTGATCGCGATAGGAGGCGATGGCCAGGGAGTACCCGAGGAGCGCCGACACCTCGGTGGGCGCCGGAGGTGGCGCCTGCGCCTCGACGGATTCGGGCGCCGGCTCTACCGGCGCCGGCGATGCGTCGCTTTGGGCCGGGGTTATCCCGGGGATGTCCACATACCCGACCCGGGCCGCCACCGCCGTCCCCACGATCACGAGGAGCAGAACGAGGAGGAGAACGTTGCGGCGCCTTCCCGAGGGTCGGTCCGGCCGGGGCTCTCTCACCTCCCGGCTCCTCCTCACGTCGGAAGGAGGCGATGGCGGAAGGTCCACCTCGTCGGCGAGCATCCCACGCTCCACCGCGTCAGGTCCTGCCGCCGCCCGGGCCGGTCCGGCGGGCAGCGCCCCCTCTTCGGTGGGGCTCTTCTCCACCTTCTGACCCGGCGCGACGGAGGTGGTCCTCTTCCCCGCGCCCCCTTCGGGCGCGTCGCCCGGCGCCGTCGGCTCCTCGGCCTCCTCGCCTCCGGCGGAAGCCTCTTCGGCCTCCGGGCCGTCTCCCGACGTTTCCTCTGCCTCGGAGGGCTCCTGTGCCGATCGTCGGGCGAGGCCGGCCATCGCGTCGGTCACCGCCTCACCCCAGGCCTTGTCGGGTCCCTCGGGCTCCGCCGGCGGGAAGTCGACCACGCCGAGATCGAAGGGAATCCCGGACTCCGGCCCGACGACGCCACGGACCATCCCCAGGACGTCCCAGGCGATGGTGGCCACGTCCTCGTCCGGCGTCGCCAGCAAGATGACGTCGGTGGCCCGGGCCAACACGCTGGCCACCGAGGTCTCGTGGGCGGGAACCAGGAGGGCCAGGTTCACCCCCGACTGCCGGAATCCGTCGCAGAGCTGGCCCCATCGTTTGCCGCTGAACGCGGCCTGGGCATCCGCAACCGGCGTGCCGGCCGTGACGACGTAGAACCCCCTCTCACGGACCGCTCTCGCCACGCGCTTCACCGACGCACCCCAGAGGAGAGCGTCGCACAGGCCCTCGTCGTTGGGAATGCTCAGCTCGACATGGAGCGTCGGATGATCGAGGCCGGCGTCCGCGAGCACGATGCGGAGGCCCCTGGCGCTCCAGGCCTCCGCCAGCCCGCATGCCACCTCTGCCGCCCATCCGCGTCGAATGGCGCCTTCGGTGGAGATGAGCCCCACGACCCGCCCCGGCTCACCCACCGGGACCGGCAGATCCGGCGCGAAGCCGGGCGTGAACGGGGTCCATTTGGGGATGTCAAAGCTCATGGGTGCTCATCCGTGTATGCACCGCGACCCGCCGCGACATCCCTGAAAGAGCCTCGACGAGCCGAAATCGGAAAAGCCCGCCCGAGCCCAGGCGGGCAGCCCTGAAGTTAGACTCGGACCACAGCCGGGGCAAACCGGAGCCGCACCGGCCAGGTCCAGCCTCCGGGACGTGTCCGGGAGGGGTGCGCTCCGCCTTCCGATAGCGCTCAATCGACGTCCGGAAGCAGCCATCGGGGAGCATCCCCCCAGAGGTTCTCGAGCTGATAGAAGTCCCTTGCCTGCGGGTGGAACACGTGGACGACGAAGTCGATGTAGTCCAGGAGGACCCACCGCCCTCCCTGGAGACCCTCCACGTGGCCGGGTCGGTGGCCCTGCTTGCGGAGCTCGTCGGCAACATGCTCGGCAATGGCCTTCACCTGCACGTCCGACCTTCCACTCGCCAGGACGAAGAAGTCCGTGGCCGAGGAGATCCCTCTCAAATCCAGGACCAGCACTCCGTGGGCTTTCCGCTCCTGTGCCAGCTCCGCGGAGCGGCGCACGGCCTCGGGAAGCTCCGACGCCGGTACCGCCGGAAGCGCCTCCGGTGTCTCCCTCACCCCTCTTCGCGCTCGATGCGGACCTCGATGGTGGCGTCCACCTCGGCATGCAGGTGCACCTTCACCTCGAACACCCCGAGAAGCTTGAGCGGCTCGTCCATGACGATCTTGCGCTTGTCCAGCTCGAAGTCGAGGACACCGGAGTCGTTGGCGCGGTCCGCGACGTCGGCGTTGGTGACCGACCCGAACAGCTTTCCGTCCTCTCCGGCCCGGGCATGGAACGTCAGGGACATCCCCACGAGCTGGGCGGCGCGACGACGAGCCTCGAGGTAATCCCGCCGCGACCGCTCCTCGGCAAGCCGCTGCTCCTCCTCGAGCTTCCTCATGTTGGCCTCGCTGGCCTCGTAGGCGAGGCCCTGTGGCACGAGGTAGTTGCGACCGTAGCCGGCCCTGACGGTAACGACCTCGCCGGCTTCTCCGAGGTTCTCCACTGCCTTCTTCAGGATGAGCTTCATCGTTCCTCCAACACGTTCTCTATCAAGGGTTGGGCGCCCGGACCCTGCGGCGCACGTCGAGCCAGGTATCCCCGATTCCGATCACCATGGCTCCGGTCAGCACCAGGGGAGGCAGGAAGACCATGCCGAAGCCCAGCAGGACATAGCCGAGCAAAGAGAGGCCGCCGCTCACGAACAAGATCACCGCCGCACCGCGGAGGGCGTACAGCACCCCCATGAACACCACGGCATTCGCGCCCACCTGGGCCGACACCGCCTCCCACCGCATCACGAGGAGCACCAGACCCCCGATGAACAGCCACACCAGGTGGTCGTTGAATCGGAAATCGCGCAGCGGGCCTACACCCTGGTCGCTTCCGGTGGAGAGCCGCACGTAGAGCCACCAGGCCACGCCCAGAGAGGCCAGGGTGGCCACTCCCAGGACCGCCGGGAAGACCCCGGCCTGACTCTCCACCGTCTCGTAGAGCGTCGCGACCATCTCCGGAGACAGCGACTCTCCACCGCGGAAAAGCACGAGGGCTTGGACCGCCGTGGCGACGCCGTCCGTCATCCGCTCCCGTATGAGCCAGTCCACCGTGCTCCAGGCATGGGCGCGAACGGAGAGGAGCATCGCCGCCAGCGTCGCCGCCCCGGCTACGGCCCCGAGGGCCCGGCCCGAGAATCCCGAGGACGGGCGAAGGAGGGTCAGCGCGAGGAAGCAGCTTCCGGCCAGCAAGGCCCAGGCACGATCCAGGTACCAGAGCCCGTCCTGATCCACGCCGCCGATCACCAGGAGGGCAGCCAGCGCCGACATGACGAAGACGGACGGGCGTCGCATCCCGATCCCGATCCCGAGGAGCACGAAGGGAATCCCCATCAGCGCCACCGGCTCGACGACGGAGGTGGCCAGGGCCACCCCGAAGAGGGCCGCGGCGCGCGGCCATCCCCGCCTGCCTCGGAATGAACCGTTCCCTCCAGGAGCGCCCGAACCCTCCACCTGATGCCTATCCTTCGTGACGACGGGTATAGGGCACGAGAGCCAGGTACCGGGCGCGCTTCACGGCCGAGCCGAGCTGCCGTTGGAAGGCCGCCGTGACCTTGGTGGTGCGCTTGGGGAGGATCTTCCCGGATTCGGTGAGGAATCGGGAAAGCGTCCCGACGTCCTTGTAGTTGAGGAGCACGATGGGGGGCCCCTCCATCCGGCGCCGGCGTCCTCGGCCACCCTGGAACTCGGGAGGGGAATCGTCGTTCGTCCTCCCCCGCCTCGCTGGGGGTCGAGCGCACCTCGGCCACGATGGACTGCCCCGAGGTGGGCTCACCCTCGTTGATGACGAGGAGATAGCGCAGAACCTCGTCGTCGAGCTTGAGCAGTCGCTCGAACTCCGGAAGGGCCGAGACGGACGCGGTGAACTGGGACACCACGTAGTACCCGGTGCTCTGTCGCTTGATGGGATAGGCCAGCTGGCGCGTTCCCCAGTGATCGACGGCGGAAACCTCACCGCCGTCGGCCGTCGCCAGGGCATGGAACTTCTCCAGCTTGGCCGTCACGGCGCCCTCGTCGAGCGCCGGGTCGAGGATATAGACCACCTCGTAGAGCCGCATTTCGTTCCCTCGGTCCGTGAGTCGGTACGGGCCCCGCCGTGTCCGGGCACCGTGCTGCGGCCAGGGGCCCGTGGCGGAGCGGGATATTCGAGCCGATTAAGCTAACCCGGGAGGGGTGGGTTTCCAAGTGATCGGCCGACGCTTCCTCACGCCGCTTCGTAGGCGCGCTCCAGCACGTCGAGGGGGACGTCGTCGGGCCGTTCCCACCGACAGGCAGCCGTCCTCCAGTCCGGATCCGCTCCTCGACGCCGGTTCTCCCCGATCAACACCGCCGCCGCCCCTGGCCCGACCTCCACGAACGAAGGCCGCTCCGGCACCGGCAGCCCGCGCCGGTCGTAGAAGACCGGCCGGCCGCCCTCCCAGGCGTTCAGCTCCAGCCGGAAGCCCTCTTCGTGGAGCAGCCTGTGGTGGACGCGGCATTATGCCGACTTGCGGATTATGCCGACTTGGGGGCGAACGGCCCGGTGGGGAGTGGAGGCGAGTCGGCATAATCAGAGCC
>JBDHGI010000148.1:0-10626 GCA_039589955.1 Gemmatimonadota bacterium
GGCGTTGCCCGGAGCGGAGTAGTGCTGGGGCAGCGAGAAGTAGGCCACGGGCTCCGGCTCGTCGAGGAGGGTGGTCTGCCGCGCGTCCCTGACGACGCCCACCACGTCGAACCCCCGATCGGGCTCTCCGTCGTCGCCCGGCCACCAGAGGGTGCGACCCACCGCGTCTCCGTCCTCGGCCATCCTCCGGGCGAGGCTCTCGTTCACCACCACTACGCCTGCGACGGCGGCGCTATCGGTGGGCAGCAGGGACCTCCCCCGGAGGACCTCCATCTCCATGACCTCGAAGTACCCCGGCCAGACCCGAGCCACCGTGGTCAGGACGAGCTCGGGGCCATTCTCGGAGCGCAGCTCCATCGTGGGATGGCCCGACAGGGGAGCTTGCTCCGCCACGGTGGCCGCCTCCACCCAGGGAAGGTCTCCGAACCGGCGGATGAGCTCCTCGAAGAACTCGTGCCGCTCGGACACGGGGACGCCCATGCTGCTGGTGCTCACGTAGCTCGCCAGGGTCCTCTCCGTGTCGAATCCAGCGTCTACCCTGCGGGTCGAATCCATCGTGCGGAGGACGAGCCCCGCGACGAACAGGAGGACAACGGTGAGAGCGACCTGCGCGGACACGAGGAGGTCGCGGGTGCCCGGGATCCTCGACATCCTTCCGCCGGGCCCCCACGTGGCCCACGCGCCCCCTGCGGCGAGGGAGCGGGCCGGGCTGCGGTTGGCGGCCCGGAAAGCCGGCAGGAGGCCCGTGACGATCCCGGTCAAGACGGCTGCCAGGAGGGCGAAGACCACGACCCGGGGATCGACGGTGATCTCCCGAGGAACGTTGGCGCCCCACACGCTTGGCTGGGCGAAGTAGGAGCTGAGGCGCGCACCCACGGGCGCCGCAGCCGCCAGAGCCAGGACGCCGGCCAGCGCCGAGAGAAGGAGGCTCTCCACCAGCAGCTGGCGTACGAGGCGTCCCCGGGACGCTCCGATGGCGCTTCTCAGGGCCATCTCACGGTGTCGACGCGCTCCGGCCGACAGCACCAGATTGGCCACGTTGGCGCACGCCAGGAGCAGCAGCGCCGCCGCCGCCAGCATCATGATACGGGTGGTGGCGGCCTCCGACTCCCGCGTGTTTGGGCTGATCCACGTAACGGGCTCGAGGACGAACGCGCGCTCCCGATCCACCAGGGGAGCCTCCTCATCGAGGCCCTCCGCGAGGGCGGTGAGAGTCCCGGCGGCCCGGGAAGGCGTCGTGCCGTCGGCCAGGCGCACCAGGGGCCAGATGGCGCTCGCCTCCCGATTGACCCGGGTGTCGGAGCGCGCCCAGTACACCCGCATGTACTGCTCGAAGGGGAGCCACACCTGGGGCCGGAAGGCCGAGCTGGAGCCGAGGAACTCGGGGCCGGCCACGCCTACGATGGTGTAGGGCTGGTTGTTGAGGAGGATCGTGCGCCCCACAACGTCGGGAGCCGATCCGTAGCGCTGTACCCAGTACCCGTGGGAGATGACCACCGTGGGTGGTGCGTCCGGCAGGTCGTCCGCCGGGGAAAGCCCTCGGCCCGTCGCCATCTCCACACGCAGGGCCTGAAAGAAACCGCCGGTCACGCCCTGCCCGAACACCACCTCGGTGAGCTCCTCGTGCCTCACGCTCGCGGCAAAGAGCGTTTGGCCAACCCCCGCCACGTCCATGAGTCCGGCCGTCGTCTCGACGAGATCCTCGAAGTCCGGAAAGGAGAGCGCGCCGTAGGGCACCTCCTCCGTGCTGAAGTACACTTGGCGGAGATCGCGGGCGTCGGCGCCGGGGAAGGGTCGGGAGTAGGCGTTCACGTAGGTGAACACCGCCGTGCTGGTGGTCAGTCCCAGCGCCAGTGTGCCGGCGGCGAGAAGGGCGAAGCCAGGTCGACGCCGGAGACGACGGACCCCGTCCCGCAGGTCCTGAGCGAGCCAGCCAAGCCGGCTGGCCTGCCGCTGTCGGGCCCGGACCCCGGTCAGGTCGTGAGCGCCCGCCTCACGGAACCGGGCGCTATCACCGAAAGAGGCCCGGGCCTTGGCCTGGGCCTCCTCGGGATCCATCCCGTCCCGGACCAGGGCCGCGGTCTTCATGTCGATGTGGAAGCGGAACTCCTCCTCGATCTCGCGCTCGATCCGCGCGACCTCGTCTCGGAGGAGTCGCCGGGCGATCCACAGGCGTAGGCGGCGCATGGGCCGGCTAGGCGTCCAGGGCTCTGGCTACCGCCTCGCTGAAGCGGACCCAATTGGAGGTCGCGGCCTTCAGCTGCTTGCGGCCGGCCTTCGTGAGGGTGTAGAAGCGAGCCCGTCGATTGTTCTCGCTCCTCCCCCATTCCGATTCGAGCCAGCCCCGCTTCTGCATGCGATACAGCGCCGGGTAGAGGGACCCTTCGTCCACGGTGAGCACGTCGGACACCCGCTGCAGCCGCTCCGTGATCCCGTATCCGTGCATGGGCCCGTCCTCCAGGCTGCGGAGGATGAGCATCTCGAGGGTCCCGCGCAGCAGATCGCCCCGGTCCGTGGTCATGGCATTCTCCTTAGATGATCTAGGGAAAGCATAGGGGAGTCTGTCGGCGAAGGCAAGGTCCAGTCCGAGATCCGCAACCATGTGAGCCATCTAGCGCGCGTTTGCTGTACTTCCTTGCACAGACATTTCCGCTGCCCTCTACGGAAGCGCTGGAGTCCCGCTCCGTGGAGGCCTGTCCTCAATCCCAAGAGGGGGGATCATCATGACTCTCGAGAGAATCCGGGCCCTCAGGCCCCATGCGCTGATGCTGCTTGCCCTGGCGACCACCGTCGGTTGTTCCGATTCAGGGGTCCTGACGCCGGAGGTCGCAGGACCGTCCTTCGCGATGGCGGGCGCCGAGAGCCAGCCGGCTGACGTCATCGAGAATTTCGGCCTGATCCAGGGAGCCGAGCTCCATGATGCGTGGCTTACCCGGAATGCCCGCTCGATTCACGTTCGCATGAAGGCAACCGTGCCGGCTCCCAACACCGCCACCGTCTGGGCGGCCATCTTCAACGCGCCCGAAGGATGCTGGCACACGCCATGCACGCTCGAGGACCTCCTCGAGAACCCCGATGCCGAGCCGAGCCTCCTTCGCGCAGGCGGCCGGGTGTTGGGCGGTTCGAACGTCAACATCACCGGGCGAGTGCGTGAGGGCGACCTGTCGAACGTCATGTTCGGCCCCGGGCTCGGCGACGCTCGCACCGCGGAGGTGCACTTCATCATCCGCGCCCACGGGCCGGCCCTCCCCACCCAGGTCGACGACCAGATCCACACCTTCGACGGCGGTTGTGGAGAGAACGAGTGCCTGGACGTCGGTGCTGCGATCTTCCTGACGCCTGTCGGCTGAGCCGGCAGCTGGATGGGCCCGCCGTTCCTCACGGATCGGCGGGCCCCTCGAGCATCGCCTGACCCTCTCCCCTACCGGAGCTCCTCCAGCACCATGTCCCCCATCTCCGACGTGGAGATGCCGCTGCGGGCGTCCAACGACGTGACCCGGCCGCTCTGAAGGAGCCGGGCCACGGCTCCGTCCACCGTGTGCGCGGCGTCGGTCTCGCCCAGGTGCTCCAGCATCATGCCCACCGCCATGATGGCGCCGAGGGGGCACGCCACGTTCTTGCCCGCATGCTTGGGGGCGGATCCGTGGATGGGCTCGAACATGGAGGCGCGTCCAGGGTGGATATTGCCCGAGGCCGCGATTCCCATGCCGCCTTGGAGCATGGCCCCCAGGTCGGTGATGATGTCGCCGAAGAGGTTGCCGGTGACGATGACGTCGAACCACTCCGGGTTCTTGATCATCCACATGCAGCAGGCGTCCACGTAGGCGGCGTCCAGCTCCACGTCGGGGAACTCGGCGCCCACCTTGGCGAAGACGTCCCTCCAGATCTGGTGCGGCCTGACGGCGTTGGCCTTGTCCACGAGCGTCACCCGGGGTGGCCGCCCTCCGGGTCCCCGGGCAGCGGCCCGCTTGCGGGCCAGCTCGAACCCGTACCGGATGACCCGCTCCACGCCCTTGTACGTATAGACGCCGACCACCGTGGCGACCTCGTCGGTGGTGCCCACGGCCCTCCGGCCTCCCATCTGGGAGTAGAGCCCCTCTGTGTTCTCCCGAACTACGACGAAGTCGATGTCCTCGGGGCCCTTGTCCTTCAGCGGCCCGAGGTGCTCGGCGTAGAGCTTGATGGGCCGGAGGTTCACGAACAAGTCGAGGCCGAAGCGGAGGCCCAGGATCACCGAGCGCTCGACGAGGCCCGCCTCGACGCCGGGATGCCCGATGGCGCCCAGCAGAACGGCGTCCAGACTCCGCCACTCCTCGATGACCTCGGGGGGCACGAGCTCGCCGGTCTCCAGGTAGTGGGCCCCGGAGTAGGGATACTCGACCGTCTCGTACTGAATACCCTCTTGGCCGGCCACGGCCTCGAGGACGCGCAGGCCCTGGTCGAGGACCTCGGGCCCGATGCCGTCACCGCCGAGGACACCGATGCGATAGGGAAGGCCGGAGGCGCTGGCCATGGAAAGCTCCTTTCGGTTGGCTGGAAGACAGAAGTGTCGCCAACCGAAGCCCCGCCATCCAGTGGGGAAATGCCTGAATCGGTCGGAGCGGAAGGGCTCGGCGCCGAGATCGGTCTGACGCATCGCGTGGGGCGAGCCCCCGCTCCGGGCCGCGCGGGATGCCGTTCTTGAGGCCCGGCTTCCCGACGGATATCGTTCGGGGGCAAGGCACCATCGGCCGCTCCTGCCCCGCCCGGTGCGTCAGTCGCACGAGTCCCGAGCAGGAGACCCCCATGCGGTCCCGTATCCCCATCCCGAGCCTGCCCGCTCTCTTCCTCACCCTGACCCTGGCCGCCTGCGCAGGCGAGGCCCCGGAGTCGGGCGCCAGCGACAACCCCGAGGCCGTGGCGGCCTTCGAGCACGGCAACGAGCTCTGGGCCGGCGCCACCCGCGCCCAGCGGGAAGAGGCCATCGCCGAGTACGAGCGCGCCGTGGAGCTCGATCCCGAGTTCACCATGGCCCACGCGTACCTCGCGGAGGGTCTGGCCTGGGCACACCAGAACTGGGACCGGTCTTCGGAGGTGGCCTCCCAGGCCCTCCTGGCGGCGCAACGTGCCGTGGAGCTAGATCCCGATGAGGCCGCCGCCCATGCCTCCTTGGGGGCCTACCACTACCGTGTCGCCAGGGACTACCCGGCGGCCCTGGATGCCTACTCCAGGGCGACCGAGCTCGCCCCGGAGGACGAACGCACGCTCCGCATGACGGGCTACGTGGCTCGCCGCGCGGGCGACTTCGACGAGGCGCTGGCGCGCTTGCTGGAGGCGGACGCCATCTCGGCCACGCCGGCATCGGTGCGTGAGTTGGCGCTGACCTACCGGATGATGGGCAGGTTCGAGGACGCGGAGGCCCAGCTCCATCGTGCTCTGGAGATGGACCCCGACGCCGTGGCGACGAAGGGTGCCCTGGCGTGGTTCGACATGCAGGCCCGGGCTGACCTTGCTGGGGTGCGCTCCTTCCTCGCGGAGTATCCAGAAGGGTACGTGGGCAACCGTTGGTACGTCGCCATGGTGGATGGCGACCTCGAGGGTGCCCTGGAGGCGCTGGAGATACCTGGCTCGGATCCTCTGGTAGGACAGTACGGCATCCGACCCCGGTCCCTGATGGCGGGCCTGACATACACCCGCATGGGAGACGCCGAGCAGGCACAGGCGTCGTTCCAGGCGGCACGGGAGACCATGGAAGCTCTGGTGGCGGAGGGCCCGGACGATCCCCGCACGCACCTTGGATTGGGTCTCGCGCTGGCTGGCCTCGGGATGAAGGAGGAGGCCATCGCGTCCGGGCGCACCGGCGTCGAGCTGTTGCCCCCGGAACGAGACGCGCTCGTCGGGCCCCAGAGCGTCTGGTGGTTGGCGGAGATCTGTGCCACCGCCGGTGACACGGATGCCGCGGTCCAGGAGATCGAGCGGCTCGCGTCTCTTCCCGTCGGCTACTCGCCGCCGGCCATCTTGATGGATCCCTGGCTTCAGGAAATCATCGACGATCCGCGGCTTCAGGGCCTCGCGTCCAGCGAGTAGGCCCGCTGAACTTCCAGGGCAGCGCGGGCCATCAGGGTCCGCGCTGCTCGCCCTTCTGCTCGAGGAGCCTCTGGTCGAACGCCTGGGCCTCCCGCAGCCTCACCACCTCTCCGGTGAGGTTCTCCACCTGCTCGCTGAGGTCCTGGATCTGAAGCTGAAGCTCCCCCTGCGTCGCATATCCCTGCCCGCTTCGAAGCTGACTCAGCGCGTCCACGATGGGCTTGGTGGCGAACTTGGCCGTGAGGACGACGGTGAGGCCCGTCACGGGAACGAGGACGATGAGGATGCCGAAGATGGGAACGAGGAAGTCGAGGCCCATGGGTCACCTGTTGCTGGAGGTCGCCGATCCCTACGGTACGATCCGGGCCAGGGGTTCGGCGAGACCAGGCGTGAACGGAGAGACGTCGCCGTCCGTACCTTTCATGCGAGTGACAACGACTCGCGGAGCGAGCTTCACCGATCGAAACGGGAGATCCATCATGTCCAGGCGAGTCCTCTCCACGGCTGCCGCACTCGTAGCGACAACGTTCCTCGCGGCGTGTGCCGCCGGTCCCAACGAGCTGTTGGGATCCGCAAGCCCCGAAGGTGCGGTCGCCGGCTTCTGGCTAGGCCTCTGGCACGGCTTCATATCCTTCTTCGCCTTCATCGTCTCGCTCTTCAAGGAGACCGTGGGCGTCTACGAGGTGCACAACAACGGCACCTGGTACAACCTCGGCTTCATCCTGGGCGTGATGATGTTCTTCGGTGGAGGCGGAAGCGGGGCGAAGCGGCGCTCGAGGCGATGAGCTCGGAGAGCTCCGGTACGTCCTACCGGTGGTAGTTCACAAATGGCAGCACCGAGAAGGATTCCTTGTTACGGGCGATGTTGATGAGCCCGATCTGAAGCCCGTGCAGCTCGTCGGCGATGTTCAAGAGCCCGATGGTGAGCCCGCGCTGGGTTCCGTCACGCAGGTCGTTGAAGGCGCTCACCGACACGCCCCGGAGCGAGCCACCCTCGGAGATCTTGAAGTACGCGGGGGCCAACACGAAGCCGTGCACGTCCTCCGCTCCGGCTCCGACGCCTGAGAGCACGACGCCGGTGATCCTCGAGGCGCCCACGCCCACGCCGGCCACGGCGAGGCCCTTGAGCTGGCCTCCCACACCGGCGCCGACCCCCGCGATCATGATGCCCTCCACATCCTCGCCCACACCCATCCCGACGCCCGCCAGCGTGATTCCCTTGAGGGTTCCGCCGACTCCCAGCCCGACTCCTGCCGCAGCCACGCCGGTGAGGTTCTCTCCCACGCCGAATCCCACGCCTCCCAGGGCTATCCCCTGGAGGTCACGGCCGGCCCCGCCGCCCACGCCTCCCACGGCGATGCCACGGATATCACGCCCGACGCCCATGCCCACGCCGCCGAGCATGATGCCCTCCACGTCGCGACCGCTTCCAATGCCGATGCCACCGACGGTGAGGCCCCGAACGTCCCGGCCCGCGCCCATGCCAATGGGCGCGACCCCGACGCCTGTGAACGAGTCCTCGGCCTGGATGCCCAGCCCCAGAGCCACACCCTTGATCTCCCGGGCGCCCGTCAGGGGCACCCCGAGGGCCAAGCCTTCCACCACCCCTCTCGGGTCCTCGTAGGGCGACCAGATCGTGGCGTTGAGACCGCGCACCCTCCGGAGGTGGCGGTCCCGGAAGTTCAGGCGGATTCCGTCCAGGCGGGGGACGTCGCCGATGCCCAGACCGAAGTCGCCGATGGCGAGCTTGATGCCGGGCTCTTGAGCATTGGCAGGGAGGGGAACGAGCAGCGCGATAGCCAGGGCGACGGGCGCCAGACCGCGGGTAGGCACGGTGCCGAGCTCCTGAAGCGAGGTGACCTGCAGGTGCCGGTCCCTACGCGAGGCTCGGGGGCCGGGTTTCGAGATCTGAGAGGATATCGTGGGGGTGCTCGACTCCTGCAGGTGCGCGTAGATTGCCCAGGTCCTGCCCATCCCCCTTCACCGGAGCCGCACCCATGCGTAGCACCGTTTCGAAGATCCCGCTCGCGCTCGTCTTGTCGGCGCTGGCGTTTGCCCCACTCGCGGCGCAGCAGTCGAGCTCCGGGCGCGCGTTCGCGCCGGAGGACTGGTACCGGCTCACCACGCTCTCCTCACCCGCGATGTCCCCCGACGGACGCTGGGTCGCGTACACCGTCACCACGGTGGACGAGGAGCACAACCGGCGGCACTCGGAGGTCTGGATGTCGAGCGTCGACGGTGGGGAGCCCACGCGGCTGACCTCCCCCGGAACGGAGAGCTCGAACCCCCGGTGGTCGCACGATGGTGCGTACCTCTTCTTCACGTCCCGGCGGGAAGGCGGAGAAGGGAGCACGTGGGTGCTGCGCATGGACCGTTCGCCGTCCGGTGAGGCGTTCCAGATGGAGGACTGGCCCTCGGGCTCGGTGCCGGCGAGCGGCGCCTTCGCCGTGTGGTCCGAGGGCTCGTCCGGCGAAGACGAAGCGGAGGACGAGACGGGGAGCGACGATCCCTTCCGGCGCATGGGGCGGATGGCGCGTCCCCCCTTCGGCGGCATCACGGCGCCCGTCGATCCGGCGCGCTTCGACGGACGGCACGTCGTAGACTTCCCTTACAAGCGCAACGGATCCGGCTTCGTCCCGAACCGCCGAGAGGCGCGCGAGTGGAACCCACAGCAGATCTGGCGGCAGGCGTTCGGGGACACGGCCAAGACGCAGCTCACCGACACCCGCCATGCACACCGCAGCCCGGTGGTCTCTCCAGACGGGCGCTGGATCGCCTTCACCGCGGACCCGGAGCTGCGCCCCGACTCGGTCGTGGACGCGGAGCGCGATTCCATCGCGAAGCTGCCGTACGATGCGGCGAGGGACGAGGCGCCGCGCAACGACGCAGACATCTTCGTGATTCCGGCCGAGGGCGGTACGCCCCGACGCCTCACGACGATGGACGGAAGCGAGGGGCGACTCGCCTGGTCGCCGGACTCGCGACGCATCGCGTTCGTCTCGAGACTGACGCGCACGTCCTCCAGCCGGCTGTGGATCGTGGACGCTTCCGGGGGGGAGCCACGCAACGTGCTCGGCGACTGGCGCTACGAGCCGCAGGGCATCGAGTGGGCTTCGAACGACCGCATCCTGATGAGCGCGTCGGTCGGTGGTCGCAGCGCGCTCTTCCACGTCGACCCGCGCGGCGGCGATCCCCGCGAGGTCGTCTCGGGCCGGCGGCGGATCAGGGCGTTCACCTACGACCGGGCATACCGGAAGGTCGCCTTCGTGGCCACCTCGGTGAACGAGCCCACCGAGCTGTTCGTGGCCGACGTGGACGGCCGCAACGAGCGGAAGCTCACAGGCTTCAACGACGACCTCAACGCGGAGATCGCGTGGCCGAGCGCGGAGCGCTTCACCTACGAGTCCGTGGGCGGGCTCGAGATCGAGGCGTGGCTGCAGTTCCCCCATGGCTATCAGTCCGGCCGGAGGTACCCGCTCGTGCTGTACATCCACGGCGGGCCCCACTCGGCGTACGGCGAGGGATGGTTCGACGAATTCCACAACCTCACCGGCGCAGGGATGTTCGTGCTGTACGCGAACCCGCGGGGCTCGAGCGGCTACGGCGCCGACTTCACCTATTCGACCCGCGGCCGTTGGGGGATGGAGGACTACGAGGACCTCATGAAGGCCGTGGACATCGCGATCCAGCGCCCCGATGTGGACGCCGAGCGGCTGGGCGTGACCGGGGGCAGCTATGGCGGCTTCATGACCGCCTGGGTGACCACGAAGACCGACCGCTTCAAGGCCGCCCAGGTCGACCGCATGATCAGCAACTGGTTCTCGTGGTACGGCACGTCCGAGGCGCAGGGGCTCACCGAGTTCGAGTTCTACGGCAAGCCGTGGGACAATCCCGACCTCTACTGGGACTTGTCGCCCATCAAGTACGTGGACAACGTGCGCACGCCCACGCTGCTGGTGCAGTCGGAAGAGGACCACCGCACACCGATGACCGACGCCGAGCAGTGGTTCATGTCGCTGCGCAAGCAGGGCGTGCCCGCCGAGTTCGTCCGCTATCCCCGCTCCAACCACAACCTGTCACGCACCGGGGAGCCGTGGCTGCTCGTCGACCGGCTCGGTCGCCTGCGACAGTGGTTCACGCACTGGCTCGTGGAGGGCGGCACGACGACTGACCGACCATAGTGGCCGGAAGGGGCGCCCCTCGACGTCACCTGCCATCCCCTCGGTCGCCGTCGTGGAGGTGGGCCCGGTCGTTCAGGACGGCATACCTCCTTCCGGCCGCGTCCCTCACCAGGCGGATGGGATAGAGGGGTTGCCCGGCCAGCGACGCGAGGAAGATGTCGTCTCTGATGTGCGTGATGGGAAACTCCATCCCGCCCGCCGTCCAAAGGGTACCTTCTCGGTCCTGAAGCTCCACCACCCGATCCCCGTTGGAGTACCGGCCCGCCCACTCTCCCGCCGGGGCCGGCGGCCCGAGGTCCTCGGGCCGGGTGCTTTTCCAGGTGGGGGCATCGCAGGGTCGCGTCCCGGTGTCCATCTCCGCGTCTCCCCGGATCCGCCC
>JBDHGI010000149.1:0-11984 GCA_039589955.1 Gemmatimonadota bacterium
CTAGTACACGTGGCCACAAATACGATGACGTATAATCTCCTGGCGAGAATCGCCTCCGGCTGGCATCTTGTGGCCAACCTGGAGGTCGATCATGCCAAGATCAAGCCCGTATGTCATCACTCTCTCTCCTGAGGAACGCAAGACTCTCGAAGCTCGCGTCCGTCAGTATACGTTATCGTATAGAGATGTGGTGCGCGCCAAGATCGTGTTGCTGGCCGCCGAAGGCCTGGAGAACAAGGAGATCGGCCAACGTCTCGACATGCCACGTCCCGTGGTGAGCAAGTGGCGAAAGCGGTTCTTCGAGGAACGGCTCGCGGGACTCGGTCGACCCACGGCTTTTTCCCCCTCGGGTCGTCGCTCAGGTGAAGGCGCTGGCTTGTGAGCTCCCGTCCACCATCGGCCTGCCGCTGTCTCGCTTCAGCCGTTCCGAGCTCCGCCGTCACGTGCTCGCCGCCGGCATTGTGGCCGAGATCAGCGGCGTGACCATCTGGCGTTGGCTGCATGAGGATGCCCTGCGACCCTGGACCCAGCGCAGTTGGATCTTCCCGCGTGATCCTGACTTCGCCCTCAAGGCGGGTCGGGTCCTCGATCTCTATCATCGACGCTGGAACGGCCGCACTCTGGCGGACGATGAGTTCGTCCTGTCGGCCGACGAGAAGACGCAAATCCCGATCCGAAGCCGGTGTCATCCCCTGACGCCGCCTGCGCCTGGCCGGCCCATCCGCGTCGAACACGAGTACCGACGTCATGGGGTGTGTGCCTATTTGGCCGCGTGGGACGTGCATCGAGCCCGACTCTTCGGCGAGGTGGTCAAGAAGATCTCGATTGTCGCTTTCGATGCCTTCGTCACCCGTACCATGGCCGAGGAGCCCTACCGCTCCGCTCGTCGCGTCTTCTGGATCGTCGACGGGGGCACCATCCATCGCGGCCAAGCTGCCGTCGAGCGGATCGAGGGCCGCTTCACGAACCTGAAGCTCATCCACCTACCCAAGCACGCCAGCTGGATCAATCAGATCGAGATCTACTTCTCCATCCTTCAGCGCAAAGCCCTCACCCCCGCGGACTTCACCTCCCTGGACGCCATCGCCGCTCGCATTCTCGGCTTCCAGGAACACTATCAGCAGGTCGCGCGCCCCTTCCAGTGGAAGTTCACTCGGCAAGATCTGCGTCGCCTCATGGCCCGCTCTTCCTCACGCCCCCATAGCTTCCAGGCCGCGGCATGAGAATACGTCATCGAACTTCTGAACCGGTGTACTAGTGGACTGTAACGGATGGTTGTTGAGCACCCAGGGAGGTGCGGCGCCGCAGCCGCCAAGGCGGGACAACGAGGAATAGCAGCGCTATTGCGAGGAGGAGCAACGCCGGCGGGGCGGATGCCGCACCCTCCCGAATCCCAATCGTTCATCCGTTACAGTCCCCTAGAATCGGAGCAGCACCGCCGACCAGTGGAAGCCTGCACCGAATGCCGTGAGGAGCACCAGGTCGCCCCGCCGGATCCGGCCCTGCTCCCGGGCCTCCCACAGGGCCACCGGGACCGAGGCGGACCCGGTGTTTCCATACTCGTGGACGTTCACGAAGAGCTTCTCGTCGGGGAGCTCGAGTCTATCACGCACGGCGTGAAGGATGCGGAGGTTGGCCTGGTGGGGGATGACCAGGGACACGTCCTCCAGGCCCACGCCGACCTCGTTCAGCAACTCGCGCGCCGACGCCGTCATGCGCGTCACGGCCTCCTTGAATACCTCCCGCCCGTTCATGGTCAGGGTCTGGTGAAGACGTTGGCGGGCCCGCTCCTCGGTGAACGGACGGCGCGTCCCCCCGACCTCCAGGCCGAGGATGTGGCTCTTCGTCCCGTCGGTGCCTGCGTTGGCAGCGAGGATCTGCGCGGCTTCAGGGCCCCTGCCCACGACGGCAGCGCCTGCGGCGTCGCCGAAGAGCACGCAGGTATTCCTGTCCTGCCAGCTCATGAGTCGCGTGATCAGCTCCACACCGACGACCAGGACGCGACGGTCCTTCTGCATGGCCCTCGCCCGGGCCACGTCGAGAGCGAGGACGAAGCCGGCGCACCCGCTGCTGCCCAGGTCGTACGAGGTGATCTCACCGCACCCCAGGCGGGCCTGGAGGAAGGAAGCCGTGTCGGGCGAGTAGACCTCCGGTGTGTCGGTGGCGACCACGATCTCGTCGATGTCCGACGGTGTCAGGCCGGCGTCCCGGAGGGCGCTGCGGGCGGCGTGCACGGCGAGGTCCGCCGTGCTCTCGTGATCCGCGGCCACACGCCTTCGCTCGATGCCGGTCCGCTCGACGATCCAGTCGTTCGAGGTGTCGACATGTTCCGCCCACTCCTCGTTCGCCATGACGCGCTCGGGGAGGTAGGCTCCGAGGCCGAGCAGACCTACTCCGTTTTCTGGCATGGGTGCTCTCTCGGCTGAGCTGGGCTCCGGGCAGGACCTGGAATCGGCGCTTCGGGGCTCATCCGGTGCGATGCGTGTACCATCCGTCACAATCCTCGCCTGGCTGAATCGCGCTGGCGCAAGTGGTCACGAGACGCCTATTGTACCGCCGTTCATCGCCCGTCGTCACGCATTCTTCCGTGCGGGGGCGAGATCTCCGAACCGCGCCTATCGTGCGACAACACGGTATTCCGCCATGAGACCCTCCCGGCTCGCATCACTCGTCTCGCCACTGCGTATCGCCCTCGTCGCCGGCCTGGTTGCCTGTGGTGGAGAGGGGGGCGAGGGAGCCGACGGCCTCCGGGGTGTCGACCTCGAGAACCAGGTGGTCCGGATCGGGATCATCAACGACGTGAGCGGCCCGGCGGCGTCGATCGGTCGGCCCATCCAGCTCGGCTTCGAGATCCTGTACCGACAGATCAACGATGGTGGAAGCGGCCTCCTGCCGGAGGGGTGGACTGTGGAGTGGGAGGCGAGGGACCACGGGTACAACCCTCAGCAGTCCGTCCAGATGTACAACGAGATCTCCGAGGACGTGCTCTTCCTCGGGATGAGCTTCGGCACTGCCACGACCCTTCCCCTGCACCCGATGCTCAGCCGTGACAGGATGCTGGCCATTCCGGCCTCGTTGTCGTCCAGGACGGGCCGAAACGAATACACGCCTCCGCCGACACCGACGTATCGGACCGAAGCCATGCGGGCGGTTGACTGGGCGGTCGCCGAGGCAGGCCCTTCGGTACGGATCGGAATCGTGTACCAGCAGGACGACTACGGAGAAGACGCCCTGGAAGGGCTCGAGGCGGAGGCCGGGTTCCACGGAGTCGAGATCGTCTCACGGCAGGCCATCTCCCCGGGGCAGGCCGACTTCACCGCCATCGTGTCGGGGCTCCAGGCCGCGGGCGCCGAGTACGTGATGGTCAGCACGCTGCCCACCGCGACGGGCCCACTCCTGGGCACGGCCGCTCAGCTCGGATATCAGCCGGTATGGATGGGAAATTCCCCGGCCTGGGTGGACCGCTTCTTCGACCGCGATGTCATCCCTCCCGCCGTGTTCGCCAACTACCACTGGGTGGGGAGCTCCCCGTACTGGGGAGAGGACGTGCCGGGAATGGAGTCGTTCCTGGAGGCCTACGAGACCTACGGCGCCTCGGAGATGGATCCGGATTGGTACATCTTCGCCGGATACCTGTACGCCACCATGGGGATCGAGGTGTTTCGGCGTGCCCTGCAGGCCGGCGACGCCAGCCGTCAGGGCCTCATAGCGGCTCTTCACACCATCGACGGTTGGGACATGAACGGACTCTCCCAGCCCATCAGCCTCACCGCGGTGCCCTATGATGCGGGACGCATGACTCGGGTCCTGCGTCCGGTCATGTCGGAGCGGACATGGGAGGTGGTGGCCGACCTCGCCGTGCCCCAGAGTGACGCCGGCTGAGGGGACAACGGTCCATTGCTGGAGATCTCCAACCTCGAGGTCGTCTATCACGACGTCATCAGGGCGCTCCGGGGCGTGAGCCTCCGAGTGCCCGAAGGGAAGATCGTCGCGCTCCTCGGACCCAACGGGGCGGGCAAGACGACAGCCCTCCGGGCGGTGTGCGGACTCCTACCGCTCCACGACGCCGTGGCGACCAAGGGCGCCGTGACCTATGGCGGCACGGACCTCCTCGCATCGCGGCCCCAGCGCGTGGTGGCGGCTGGTGTGGCTCAGGTCATGGAGGGTCGCCGGGTCTTCGCCGACCTCACGGTGGAGGAAAACCTGAGGGCGGGGGCGCTGACGCGTCGGGATGGGGCCTGGCACGAAGAGCTCGAGGGAATGATGCGCCGGTTTCCGCTGCTCGGCGAGCGCCGCCATCAGATCGCGGGATACTTGTCTGGAGGCGAGCAGCAGATGCTCGCCATCGCCAGGGCGCTCCTGGTGAGTCCGTCGCTCCTCATCTTCGACGAGCCGTCACTCGGACTCGCGCCCCGGGTGGTGGGGGAGGTGGCGGAGGTCATTCGAGAAGTCAGGGCCCAGGGGAAGTCGATCCTCCTCATCGAGCAGAACGCCGCGTTGGCTCTGGAGCTGGCGGACTACGGGTACGTTCTAGAGAACGGGAAGATCGTGCTGGATGGCGATCCCTCGGACCTCGCGGAGGATCCGGACTTCCAGGAGTTCTATCTGGGCATCGGGGCCGAGGGAAGGAGAAGCTACGCGGACGTGAAGCTATATCGCCGCAGGAAGCGGTGGCTCTCGTGACCGAGCCGCTACTGGTGGTGGAGGGCGTCACCCTCCGATTCGCGGGTCTGGTGGCTCTCGACGACGTGTCTCTGTCGGTGCCCGAGGGATCGCTGTTCGCGGTGATAGGGCCGAACGGAGCCGGCAAGTCCTCGCTGTTCAACTGCATCTCCGGTGTCCATCGACCTCGAGGGGGGGACATCCGTCTCCGGGGCCGCTCCCTCCTCGGGATCGCCCCACACCGTGTGGCGGCCCTCGGGGTGGCCCGGACGTTCCAGAACCTCGCGGTCTTCGACGAGCTCACGGTCCTCTCGAACCTCATGCTCGGGCGACATCACCTGATGGAGGCGGGCTGGCTCAGCGATCTCCTCTGGATGCCCGGAACGCGCCGTCAGGAGGTTGCACACCGGGAGAGAGTGGAGCAGGTCATCGACTTCCTGAGGTTGGAGCAGTACCGGAAGCTTCCTGCCGCGATGCTCCCATACGGAGTCAAGAAGCTTGTGGAGCTCGGTCGCGCCCTGTGCATGGAGCCCGACGTCCTCCTTCTGGACGAGCCGGCTGCGGGGCTCAACCAGGAGGAGACCGAGGCCCTGGCCCACTACCTCCTGGAGATCAGGGAAGCGTTCGGCATCACCCAGGTGCTCATCGAGCACCAGCTCGGATTGGTCCTGGACCTGGCGGACCGGGTGGCCGTCCTGGACTTCGGGCGCAAGGTGGCCGAGGACGAGCCCGGTGCCATCGCCCGCCACGAGGCCGTCATCGAGGCGTACATCGGCGTGGGTACGTCGTCCGCCGTCCACGGCCTTGGGGGCCCCCCATGAGCCGGGTGGACGTAGAGGCCCACCGGGACACGCTGGCGCAGACCCTCCCTGGTCGCCTCGTCCTCTGGGCCCAGGACCGCCCCGACGGGGTCGCGCTCCGCGTGAAGGAGCTGGGCAGGTGGGAGGAGATCACCTGGCGCGGATACCTCGATCGGGTCCAGGCGGCGGCGCTGGCCCTCCGGGAGATGGGCGTGCGTGCGGGCGACCACGTGGCCATCCACAGCGACAACCGCCCCGAGTGGATGTACGTGGACCTCGCGGTGCAGGGGATGGGTGGCCGAAGCGTAGGAATCTACCAGACCAATCCACCCACGGACGTGGCGTACCTGCTCAATCACAGCCGGTCGGTGGTCCACTTCGCGGAGGACCAGGAGCAGGTGGACAAGGCGGTGGCCATCGCCGGCGACACGCCCACCGTGCGTCACCTGGTCGCCTTCGATCCCAGGGGCACCCACGCGCATCGCGACAGCCGCCTCCGGACGTGGGAAGAGACCCTGGCCAGAGGGTTCGAGCTGCTCCGGGAGGAGCCGGACTGGTGGCTGGAGCGGGTTCTCGGGCTGGATCCCGAGACCCCGTCCATGGTGGTATACACATCGGGCACCACGGGCAAGCCGAAGGGGGCCATGCTCTCCAGCCGCAACGCCCTGGGTGGGATGTCGCTTGCGGACTCGCTCGGATACAGTCCGGACGACTTGATCCTGTCGTATCTGCCCCTGTGCCACGTGGCCGAGAAGATCTTCAGCCTGTTCGCGCCCATGTCGTCGGGGTGCGTGGTGCACTTCGGCGAGTCCATCGAAACGGTCAGGCAGGACCTGCGGGAGGTCTCCCCCACCGTGTTCCTCGGAGTCCCGCGCATCTGGGAGAAGATACACGCTTCCGTGAACCTGAAGATGCGGGACGCATCCTGGCTCAAGAGGAAGGTCTTCGCCGCCTGTGTCGTTGCAGGCGCCCGGATCGCACCTCGGAGGGAGACGGGGGCCGTCGGCCTCCTGGACCGGATCACATGGCTCCTGTGTGACCTGGTCCTGTTTCGCCCGCTCCAGGAGCAGCTCGGCCTTCGTCGGTGCCGCATCGCCGTCAGCGGTGCCGCTCCCATCTCCCCGGAGATCCTCGAGTGGTTCCACGCCGTCGGTGTTCCGGTTCGGGAGGGATACGGGCAGACGGAGTGTGCCGGCGTGAGCCATGCCAACGTCCCGGGGAGGAACCGTTTGGGATCCGTCGGCCAGGTGATCGAAGAATGCGAGCACCGGATCGCCGAGGACGGTGAGGTGCTGATCCGGGGGCCCACAGTGTTCTGCGGATACCTGCACGACCCCGAGGCGACGGCGGCGACCGTGGACGGGGAAGGGTGGCTCCACACCGGCGACATCGGGACCATCGACGAAGACGGCTATCTGTGGATCACCGGCCGGAAGAAGGAGCTCATCATCACCTCCGGGGGGAAGAACATCTCGCCCGAGAAGATCGAGAACGCCCTGAAGACGAGCCCGTACATCCACGAGGCCGTGGCCGTCGGTGACGGCAAGCGCTTCATCTCCGCGCTGGTCCAGATCGAGTACGACGTGGTCGCCGACTGGGCGACGCGGCGGAGCATCCAATACACGTCGTTTGCGGACCTGTCCGCGAACCCACAGGTCCGGAAGCTCCTCGACGAAGAGCTGCTGCGCTGCAACGAGCTCCTGCCACGGGTGGCACAGGTCCGCGAGTTCCGCACCTTTCCCAAGGAGCTCAACGAGGACGACGGGGAGCTCACCGCCACGCGGAAGGTGAGGCGACGGAACGTGCTGGCTGCCTACGAGTCACTGGTCTCCGACATCTACGGGTAGCGGGAGATGACGAACCTCACCCAGCTCGTCGCATCCGGCCTTGCCCTCGGGACCATCTACGCCCTCATCGCCCTGGGCTTCGTGGTCATCTATCGGGCCTCACAGGTCTTCAACTTCGCCCAGGGGGAGCTCGTGACCGTGGGGGCCTTCGTCATGGTCGCCCTGGGGGGCTTGATGCCCTGGCCCCTGGCGGTGCTGGGAACGATGCTGCTCACCGGGCTCGTCGCCGCCACGGTGGAGCGGCTGGTGCTGCGCCCCCTGGTGGGGCGGGACGTGGTCATCACGGTCATTCTGACGATTTTCGTGGGATTGATCCTCCGGGTGCTGGTCATGGTGACCTTCGGTCCCGAACAGCGGGGGATGCCCACCCCGTGGGCCATGGACGCCCAGATGAACGTCGGTGGGGCCCGGATCTTCATCAGCTCCATCGCGGCGGTCGTGGCCGGTGCCGTCGCCCTGACGCTCTTCTACTACCTCATCCGGTACAGCCGCATCGGAGTGGCCATGAGAGCCACCAGCTCCGACCAGGAGGCCGCGTTGTGCCTCGGGATTCCCGTGGGCCGGATCTTCGGCCTCACGTGGTTCCTTGCCGGGGCCTTCGCCGCCCTCGCCGGGGTGTTCCTGGGCATGTTCCCCCGGACCGTGGACACGAACCTCGGCTTCATAGCCCTGAAGGCGTTCCCGGTCGTCATCGTGGGTGGCCTCGACTCCGCCATCGGGGTGGTCGTCGCCGGAGTCGCCCTGGGGGTCATCGAGGTGCTCACGCAGGGGTACGTGAATCCCGTGCTCGGAGGGTTCGGCCAGAACTTCCACGAGGTCCTGCCCTATCTGATCATGGTGCTCTTCCTCATGGTTCGCCCCTACGGCATCGCGGGTCGCGAGGAGGTGGAGCGCGTATGAGCCCGCGTATCGGCCACGCGACCGAGGGCGCAGAGCGCTGATGCCTATCCGCCGACTCGTCACCCGGTACGAAGAGGACCTTTCCCTCTTCCCGACCCGCTGGAACAAGATCGCCCTGGCCGTGGGCGTGACCGTTCTGGTGGCCGTGCCCTTCATCACCGATCGGTATTGGCTCGACGTGGTGAATCTCACGGCGGTCTACGTGGTGGGCGCCGTGGCGCTGGTCATCCTGACGGGATTCACCGGTCAGATCTCGTTGGGGCACGCCGGCTTCCTGGCTGTAGGCGCATACTGCGCAGCTACCTTCGGCAACCATCTGGGGATGCCCTTCTGGCTCGTGATTCCCGTCGCGGGGCTGGTAGCCGCCGCGGTCGGGCTGGCCGCCGGGCCCTTCGCGCTCCGCCTGCGTGGACTCTACCTGGCCATCATCACCATCGGCCTGGTGTTCGTCGTGAACCACGTGCTGCGCTCGTTCCCCTCCCTCACCGGAGGTGTCCAGGGCACCTCGGTGCCCATGCTGTGGTGGTTCGACAGGGCGGGAGCGGCCGACTACCTCGGGGGCTATCGTGCAGCGACGTCGATGGGGCCGGTGACGGTTGAGGCCGACGTCAAGATCTACCTGCTCTTCGTCGTCCTCGCCGTGTTCACCGCGTGGTGCGGTGTCAACCTGCGGCGCTCCAATTCTGGTCGTGCCATGATGGCGGTACGTGACCACGACCTCGCCGCGGCGGTCCTCGGGGTGAGCCCGGCCAAGTTCAAGATCGTCGCTTTCGGGATCTCCTCCTTCTTCGCCGGTGTGGCCGGCGCCATGTACGCGTTCAAGGCGGCCTACATCACCATCGATCCGCCCTTCAACATGAACATGAGCGTGGAGTTCATCGCCATCATCGTCATCGGGGGCGCGACCACGGTCTTCGGTGCCGTCGTCGGAGCCCTCTTCTTCGGGCTCGTGCGTCCGCTGGCCGAGTCCGTGGCCAACAGGGTGGATCTCCTGGACGCGCTGACGGCGTCGCAGCAGTCCCTCCTGATCCTGGCGATCCTCGTCATCGCATTCATGTTGGTGGAGCCCACCGGTCTCCGAGGACTCTGGATGAAGGTCAGACGGTACTTCGCGAGCTGGCCTTTCCGGTACTGAACGGGATTCGGTACGTGTGGACGGGTGGGCAGGAGGATGAGGCCGAGCAGGAGATCGGGGACCGATGCGCTCCGAAAGGGTATCAAGGGAGAATCCCCAGCCCCGATCAGGTCGTAGGGTGTGAGATATGAGGTGGCTTCGAAGAACACGGGTGGGCCTCGTGGTGGCCCTCGTGGTCGATCTCCTGACCTATGGAGGTCGCTATAGGGAGACGCACGTCTCGGCCTCATCCCTCGCGGCGGCCCTGGATGCCCAGGCGCAGGTGACCGACGACTGGATGGCGCTGGACGGTGTGGTGGGGACCGCCGTCGGAATGGACGCCCGGGGGGAAGCCGTCCTGAAGGTCTACCTCACGGCTCCGGGCGCCGCGCTCCTCCCGGCCCGCGTGGCCGGAGTCGACGTGTCCCTGGAGGTCACCGGTCCCATCGTGGCCCTCGAGGACTCACCAACCGGCTCCGTGGATCCCAAGGGGGGCTTCCCTCGTCCCGTTCCCATCGGCGTCAGCACCGGGCACCCAGACGTCACTGCCGGGACCATCGGGGCGCGAGTGACAGATGGGACCCGGGTGTTCGCCCTCAGCAACAACCATGTCTACGCCGCCAACAATCTCGGGCGGACTGGCGACAATCTCCTTCAGCCCGGCGTCGTGGACGGCGGTCGAGATCCCGAAGACGCCATCGGTACCCTGTACGAATACGAGCCCATAGCGTTCTGCGCCGGCCTGAGTTGCCCCTCGAACCAGATCGATGCGGCTCTGGCCCTCACCACGACCGACGACCTGGACGCAGCCACTCCGGAAGACGGGTATGGAGCCCCCAGGGGGTGGACGGCCGAAGCCGAGCTGGGCATGTCGGTCCAGAAGTATGGCCGAACCACCGGGTATACGCAGGGGCGCGTGACGGGCATCCATGCCATCATCGACGTGAGCTATCGGACGGGGAAGGCCCGATTCGAGAACCAGGTCATGATCACCGGTGACGGGTTCAGCGCCGGTGGGGATTCTGGCTCTCTCATCGTCACCCGGGGCGCGCTAATGGCCGACCGGCGGCCTGTCGGGCTCCTGTTCGCAGGGAGCGCGACCAACACCATCGCGAACCCCATCGACGTGGTGCTGACCCGCTTCGGTGTTCGCATCGACGGAGGTTGAGCATGTCCGACAGGCTGAGGGCGGCCCAGAAGCACCTCGCTGGAAAGGTCATGGGTCGGCCGGGGGTGACGGGCACGGCCATCGGTGAGAAGAAACGGAAAGGCCTGCCTCAAGGTCTATCTGTCGGAGAAGGGCGCTGGCCGGGCCATTCCGCGAAGGATCTGGGGCGTGCCCGTGGTCGTGGAGGTGACGGGTCCGATCCGCCCGCTCTAGATGTCCAGTCGGATGCCATCATGACCATCCTCGACTTCTGGCTCCTAACCGTCGTCGTCGTCGCCGGCGCGCTGCTCGGCTACCCTCTCGTAAGGGCTTTGGCCCGGGCCATAGAGGGTCGACTGGTGAGGCCTCCGCGCGACCCGGACCCCCTGGGTGAGCGGGGTATGGAGACGCCGATCATCATGCAGCTCGAGAGGCGCGTCGCGGATCTGGAGCGAGAGCAGGAGCGGCTCCAGGATCAGCAGTCCTTCCTCGAGTCCCTCCTGGAGGGGAAGAAGGAGCCTCCCTCGCTGGAGCCACCGGACTAGCGTTCGCCCGGCCGGCAGAAGTCGAGGGGCTCAGCTCGTGCGCAGGGCCTCGAGCACCTCCCTGTGCAGCAATCCGTTGGTGCTGACGCCCGACCCGCCATGGATGGTGGCCTCGCCCTCCCGAGTGGTGAACCGGCCGCCCGCCTCGGTGACGATCGTGAGGAAGGGGCCCGCGTCCCACGGGTTCATGATGGGGTCGACCATGACCTCTGCGCGGCCGGTCGCCACGAGGGCATGGCCGTAGCAGTCGCCCCAGGTGCGGGAGAACGCGCATCCCCGCTGGAGCCGGCGCCATCCTGATCCCTCGGGACGGCCGAGAATCCGCTCCAGGTCGGTGGTGAGGACCACCGCCTTGTCCATGGTGCCCACGGGGGACACCCGGGCCGACATTCCGTTCCACGTGCAGCCCAGCCCTCTCCCGGCAGCGACCGTCTCCTGCAGAGGGGGAAAGTGGGCCACGCCCACCACGGCCTGCCCTTCCACCTCGATGCCGATGAGAACGCCGTAGAGCGGCACGCCTCTCATGAAGGACCGGGTGGCGTCGATGGGGTCGACGATCCACCGGACCCTCGCACCCGGGTTGGACTCGCCGAACTCCTCACCAAGAACGCCGTGATCCGGAAAGCGCGCGGCGACCTGCCTGCGAATGAGCTGCTCCGCCTCGCGATCGGCGAGGGTCACCGGGCTGCCGTCGCCTTTCGCGTCGTAGTCGACCAGCCCGCCGAAGTAGCGCAGCGTGAGAGCACCGGCCTCGAGGGCGAGCTCCGTGGCGAATCCGAGCAGATCGTGGATCTCCTCGGGGGGCGCAACATCGGTCATCGCCGATATCCGCCTGCGTACGGTCTCACGTCGAGGTGCTCTGCCTGCCCATCTTGCGTCGGGCCTTACTCCGATACATTTCCTCGTCCGCCGCCCGGATGACGTCCTCCTGGGTCCGCATGGTCGCGGGATCGAAAAACGTGATGCCCA
>JBDHGI010000150.1:0-10281 GCA_039589955.1 Gemmatimonadota bacterium
TCCTCCCGGGATCGAGGTCTTCGAGATCGGAGAGGCCTGGATTCTCGGTCGATGGACCGACGACCTCGACGTCGAGCACGTGCGCGTGTGGCGGCTCGAGCGAGGCGCTTGACCCCGACCCCCAATGATGACAATGTGTGAAAACCGTCGAGGCCCGTCGGAGGGCTTCGGCGGCATACGGGGGCACGGGAGGCTCGATGTGAAGCGGCGGATACCTGGGTGAGCTTGAGCAGATGGTGCTCCTGGCGGTGCGCAGGCTGGGGGACGGGGCGTACGGGCTCGGCGTCGTGGACGTTCTGGAGGAGCGCGTCGGAAGGTCCCTGTCCCGGGGCGCCATCTATGTGACGCTGGACCGGCTCGAGGAGAAGGGGCTCATCACCTCCCGACGGGGTCCGGCAGTGCCGGGCCGGGGTGGGCGACCACGCCGGCTCCTCACCGTGACCCCTGCAGGTATCGAGGCGCTGGCCGAGGCCCGGCGGGCCTGGCAGAGCCTCTGGGAAGGGCTGGCCTGGGAGGAGTCGTGAGCGCCCCGGGGCGCGGGCCCGAGCCGCCCTGGCTGGCAGAGGCCCTCCTGGCGCTGTGCGTGCCTCCTCGGGCTCGCGATTCGGTGGTGGGGGACATGGCCGAGGCCTACCGGCGGCGCGCCGAGACCTCGGGTCGCTGGCTCGGTCTCTGGTACTGGAGGCAGGCGCTGTCCGTGGGCGGGCGCTTCGTGCTCCGGCGGCTGGCGATGCACGACCTGGGCAGCGACGTGCGCCTGGCGTTCCGCTCCTTCGTGAAGGCGCCAGGGTTCACCCTGGCCTCCGTACTGGTCCTGGCGCTGGGCCTCGGCGCGGTCACCTTCATGTTCGGCACCCTGGACGGGGTGGCCCTCCGGCCCCTTCCCTTCCCCGACCCGGACCGTCTGGTCTGGATGTGGTCCAGCAGCGAGCAGTATCCGCGCAACTCCATCTCCCTGGAGAACTACGTCGACTACCAGGATCAGGTCGAGGCGTTCGAGTCCCTGGCGGCGTTCCTCACCTTCCGCCCTCCCGTGGTGCTCACCGGCGACGGCGAGCCGGAGCGCGTGGTGAGCAACTACGTTACCGCAAACCTCTTCCCCACCCTGGGGGTCCCGCCGGCGCTGGGCCGGGGCATCGCCGAGGCCGACGGCCTCCCCGGGGCCAGCGACGTCGTGGTGTTGGGCCACGACCTCTGGGCGCGGCGCTTCGGCAGCCAGCCCTCGGCGGTGGGCGCGTCGCTGTCCATCGACGGCGTCCCCTACGAGGTCGTGGGCGTCATGCCTCCGGGCTTCGACTACCCGGGCGACGTCGACCTGTGGCTCCCCGCACGGGTCGACCGGGGCTACGCCCAGGGGCGCGGCAACAACAACTTCCTCGTGGTAGGCAGGCTCCGCGGGGGCGCCACCCTGGAGCAGGCACAGGCCCAGGCAGACGTGGTGGCCCGCCAGCTCGAGGCCGCCTATCCCGACTCCAACCTGGGGTGGGGCGTCCTGCTGGTCTCGCTTCACGAGTACCATTTCGCCGGTGTGCGCCAGGCCCTGATTGTGCTGCTGGCCCTGGTGACCCTGGTCCTGCTCATCGCCTGCGCCAACGTGGCCTCCCTGGCCCTGGCCCGGGCTACGACCCGAGCCCGCGAGGTGGCCATCCGCATCTCCATGGGCGCGCCCCGGGCCCGGGTGGTGCGCCAGCTCCTCACCGAGCACATGGTGGTGGCCTTCGCCGGAGGGGCGGCGGGTCTCGCCTTCGCCCATCTCGGCATCCGGGCCCTCAAGGCGTGGGGCCCCGCGGACCTCCCCAGGCTCGACACGGTGGGCCTCGATCTCAGGGCGCTCGTCTTCGCCCTGGGCGCCGCTCTGCTCGCGGGCCTGGTCTTCGGCACCCTACCCGCGATCCGCGGCACCTCGGTGGCGCTGTCGGAGACCCTCAAGGCCGGGAGTCGGTCGGTGGGCGGCGGGGGGACGCGGGGACGCTCGGTCTTGGTTGTCGCCCAGGTGGCACTGTCGCTCATGCTCATGGTCGGGTCGGGACTCCTGCTCCGCTCGTTCCTCGAGCTCCAGGACGTGGACCTGGGCTTCGATGCGGACAACCTGCTTCTCGCCGAGATCCAGGTCCCTCCCGGAGCCTACCCCGACCGGGTGGAGGCACAGCAGGTGTGGGACGAGATCCATGCCGGGCTCGCCGAGCTGCCCGGGGTGCGCGAGGTCGGCGGCACGGATCAGCTCCCCGTGGGCATGGGGGGCACGTGGAACGGCGTCTACGCCCAGGGACGGGAGCCGGACCGCACGTCGGACTACCTACCCGCCCAGCGGCGGTACGTCACGGAGGACTTCCTCGAGGCCCTCCGGCTCCCCCTGGTGGAGGGCCGGACGTTCCAGGTCACCGACGACGGGGAGTCGTCCCTGGTGACGGTCATCAACGCCTCCATGGCCGCGGCGCTTTGGTCCGGCGAGGACGCTCTGGGCCGGTACGTGGTGCTCCCCTGGGATCCACCGATCCCCCTGGAAGTCGTGGGCGTGGTCGGCGACCTGAGCGACCAGGGGCCGGCGGTGCCGCCCCGTCCCACCTTCTACCTTCCCATCCGACAGAACCCCGGGGGCCTCGGCACCATGCGCTTCGTCATGCGCACGTCGACGGATCCCATGATCGCGGCGGCCGGCTTGCGCGAGACGGTGTGGCGCGTGGACCCGGACCTTCCGGTCTCGAGCGTCCACTCCATGGAGGACCGCGTCGCGGCGTCGGTTGGCCAGCCGAAGTTCCGCGCCACGCTGGTAGGGCTGTTCGCCCTCACGTCGCTCATCCTGGCGGCCCTGGGCCTCTACGCCGTCCTGGCGTACTCGGTGCGGCAACGCACCCACGAGATCGCCGTGCGACTGGCGGTAGGTGCGCTGTCCGGGAGCGTCGTGCTCCTGGTGCTCCGACACGGCCTCCGCCTCGTGGGCGTCGGGGTGGTCCTGGGCCTGGCCGGAGGCCTGCTGGGAGGACGGATCCTCCAGAGCTTCCTCTTCGGCGTCTCGCTCGGCGACCCATTCACGCTGGTCACGGTGACGGCGACCATGCTGGGCGTGGCGCTGCTGGCGTCCCTGGTCCCGGCACGGCGCGCGGTGGGCGTGGCGCCCCTGGAGGCACTGAACGCCGAATGAAGCCGACCGAGGGGGATGCGGGCACGAGGCCGGCTCCGGCCTGGCGGGAGTGGCAGGCACGGTTCGAGCGGTCGTTCCGCGCCTACGCCGCGCGGCGCGGCTTCGCCACCGTCAACGATGGGCCCTTCGCCCTGCGCGCCTTCGTGCTCGCGTGGGCGGAGCCCGGATTCCACCGGTTTTGGCGGGTCTGGAACCCGGGAATCTCGTACTTCCCCTATCGCGTCTACCTGCTCCTCGGGGGCAAGGACCGGTGGGTCCTCGCGACCCTCGGCGCCTTCGTGGCCAACGGACTGGCGCACAATCTTCTCGTGCTCCCCTTCTTCCGGCTCTGGTGGTCGTGGACGATCCCCGTGGCGTTCCTGTGCTTCGGGATCCTCACCGTGGTGAGCCGGCTCCTTGGTCCCTGGCTCGCCCAGGAGCGGTGGCCGACCCTCATCAACGTCGCGGTCAACGTCGGGCTCGTGTGCCTGAGCATGAACCTGGGCTTCCGGGTGGACGCCTGGCTGTGAGGGGCCGGCGAGCGGTCGCTCAGCCGACAGGCAGGCGGAACCGGACGGACCACATGGACCCGCCCTGGGTCATCCGGGCCGACGTCGACGAGTCCACGAGCTGACCGCCGCTGTAGACCCGGGTCTCCTCGACGAAGCGGAGCCGGACCTGCATGCGCTCCACCTCGACCACCCGGCCCGGGCGGCCCGAGCCGAGGCGGAGGCCGACACCGGCAGACCAGAACCAGAGCCCGTGGCTCCAGATCCTGCCCCCACCCAGCGACACCCGCGGGCCGGAGCGCCTGGACGGAGCCAGGTCCAGGACGACCCGGTGTGTGGAGGAGACGAACAGGTCCTCGTCGGTGCCGTCGAAGATCCGGCGCGTGACGCTTCCGTTGTCGGGAGGCGGGAGGGGATCGACCACGCACGCGATGGGCCGCGGCAGGCCCACGGAGACCGAGGATTCCACGGCCCACCTCTCCGATACGGTGGCGCTGACCCCCCCCGCGGCCTCGAAGGCGAAGTAGCCGCCACAGCGGTCGGCCTCGAGCTCGTCGGGGATGGACAGCAGCGCACCGAGCCTCCCGTCGAAGGCCCACCGATCGCCGGCCGGCGCCGACTGGGCATGGGCCCCGATGGGCAGCAGACAAAACGCGGCGCCGAGGGCGGCGGCCCGGAGGCATGGTGACGCGTTCATACGTCCTGGTACGCGGACGGGCGGGCGCGCTTACGCGCCGTGCGCTTTCCACGGGCTCTCCGGCGACGCCGTCGCGGCCCCGCGACATTCCGCCATTTGTTGCCCCGCCCGGCACATTCTGCGCGCCATCGTTGGGCCTCCGGCCTGCCCGAGTCGCCCGCGCCCGACGCGCCAACCCGCTGCCACTCCATTGTTTACGAAAATCCCTCCACCCTGTGGCACGAAAGCAACACAGCGGCCTATCGCTTGCGGTTCGTTGCGTCCGAACCGTTCGGACCTCCTGACATTTCCCCGCAACAAGGTGAGCCCCAACCATGTACAGGACTCGGAATACCTTCATGCTCCTGGCCGCCCTGGCGGTCCTGCCCCTTTCCCTCCAGGGTCAGCAGGTCATCCGGGCCTCCGGTACCGTGCTCCCCAGCGTCCGGCACATCAACTCCCAGGACATGAACTTCGGTGAGATGGACCCGGCTGCCGCCGTGCTCACAGACCGGGTGGTAAGCCTCCTCTCCACCACCGTGGACGCCGTCAACGGAAACGCCGGAATGCTGGACTACCGGCTGAACCGGAACGGCCAGTTCTCCTTCGCCATGCCCGCGTCGCTGGGCAGCACCACGTCCGCCGCGACGCTGGCCGTCGACGACTGGCAGTGCGGTCTGGAGATGGGTACGAGCCCCACCTCCGTCACAGACCCCGGCAGCACGGCCGGGCTGGACGACCACGACACCAGCGGCGACTGCAGCACGGGGGTGTCGGTGGACGTGTCGGCAGAGGCCGGCGCCCGCCTCGTGCGCATCTACATCGGTGGAACCATCCTGGCCGCCGCTTTCGAGACGGCCCCCGCCGAGACCTTCGAGGGCGACATCACGGTCACCGTCGTCATCCCCTGATGAACCGGGGCAGGAGGTCGGACGGCACGCCGGAACGCCAGGGAGCGGATCGCCCTTCGGGGCTCCGCTCCCTGGCGTTCAGCGCGTGTCTGGCCTTCCTCCTCGCCACGCCCGGGACGGCCCAGCCCGCCGTCGTGGTGGAGCCCGTCCAGGGTCTCCTGTTCGAGACCCTCGGCCCCGGCGGAGAGCACATTGCGGTGCGGGACGCCTCCCGGAGGGCCGAGTGGCTGGTGAGAGGCGAGGGCCTGGTGGATCTCCACCTGGTCCTCCCCAACGCCCTGGAGAACGCGCGGGGCACCTGTGACATCGTCCTGGAGTTTGCCGGAGGCGACCTCGCCTACATCCTCCCGGGATCCCAGGACCTCGTCTTCGCCGATCCTGCGCAGCCGCTGTCCCTTCGACTGCCGGGGAACGACCAGTCCTTGCGGGTGGTCCTCGGTGGCACGGCACGATCCACCGGCCTGGAGCTGGCCGGTGACTACCACGCTTCCCTCACCCTACTCGTCTCCCCCTCAGGACCGGCATGATGACCCGACACGCTCCCCGAGGCCCCAAGGTCCTTCCCCTGGCCCTGGCCCTCCTGGCATGCCCCCTGGTGGCCGGGCTCGACGCGCCGCTGGCTGCCCAGGCCGTGTCCGTGTCGCCCACGGCCGTGTTCCTGAACCAGGCCGAGCGCAGCGGCCGTCTGACCCTCGTCAACGAGGGTGACGTCCCCGCCGAGGTGGAGATCGGCTTCGCCTTCGGCTACGCCCGATCCGACTCCCTGGGCAGGGTCACCGTCCCCCTGTCCGAGTCCGCGGCGACCGGCGAGCCCAGCCTCGTTCCCTACCTGCGGGCCTTTCCCAGGCGGATGCGGCTGGCTCCGGGACAGCGAGGGATGGTCCGAATCCTGGTGACCGCCCCGGCGGAGCTCCAGGACGGTGAGTACTGGGCCCGGGTCATGGTATCCTCCGCCGGCGCCCAAGCTTCCGTGGAGGAGAGGGTCGGGCGGGCGACCGTCCGGCTCAACCTCAGGTCCGTGGTGGCCGTGGCCACCAATTACCGACACGGGCGCGTGGAGACGTCGGTGCAGGTCGACACGGCGTCGGCCCGGGCCACGGCGGAATCGGTCGAGCTCCTCCTCGATCTCGACCGCGGGGGGAACGCGGCCTGGCTTGGGCGGGTGCAGGCGGAGGTCGTCGGCCCCGACGGACGGGTCTTCGGCTCCGCGGCCCAGGACGTGGCCGTCTACCGGGCCCTCCGGTGGGGCGTGAACATCCCCCTGGACCGACCGCTCGACGGAGGCCCCTTCGCCATCCGCTACGCCCTCTCCCCCGAGCGTCCGGACGCGGGCCCCGGGGACATCCTCACCGCTCCGGTGGTGCGGGGAAGTGTGCCCGTCGGGTAGGAACCTGGCTGCCGGCCTCCTCGGGCTGGTCATCACCCTCGCCCCCCCCGTCCAGGCCGGGGGCCAGGGCTTGCCTCTCTCCGGATGGGAGGGAGGCCTGTTCCAAATCAGGGTCCCGGGGATCGCCACCCGCACCGTCCCCGTCCTCCTGAACCCCTACGGCTCGGTGCTCCTGCCCCTCGCGGAGGTCGTGGAGCTCACCGAGAGCGCCGTGGAGGAGGAGCCGGACGGAGCCCTCTCCGTCCTGACCTTCTCCGGCGGCCCCCGCTCCCGGCTCCTCCTGGATTCGCTCCTCGTCGTGACCTCCCGCGGTGACTCCGTGGCCGTCGGAGCCCTCGAGCACAGGAGGATGGAGGGCCGGCTCATGCTGAGCACCGAGGTGCTGGCGGCGTGGCTGGAAGCGGAGGTGGACGTGGAGTGGGAGCTCCTCCGGGTGACCCTGACCCGGGATCCACCCTTCCCCGTCCAGGCGCGGATGGACCGCCTCACCCTCCGGACGAGGACGCTTCGCGCCCAGGCCTACGTCGCGGATCCCCTGGCCGAGCTGGACGCGCCCTTCCCCGCCAGCTCGGGCCTGGGCCTGCTGTCCTGGGCGGTGACGTCCGGCGAGATCGACCCGCGGGAGGCGTCCACGCTCTCACTCCAGCTGGGCGGCGCCCTCCTGGGTGGCGAGCTGTCCGTCGGCGGTGCCGGAAGCGCCGGCCGCGTGATCCAGGAGCGCATCGAGTACGGGACGGCCACCTACCGGCGGACCTTCCCCCACGGCAGCGTCGTGCGCGATCTCTTCGTCGGGGATCTCACCACCCGCGGTCCCCTGGGCCACCCGATCCGTGGCCTCCTCCTCACCAACCGCCCCCGGTCTCTGCCCTCCGTGTTCGATCGGGTCGCCATCGATCCCGACATCCCTCCGGGCTGGGAGTTCGAGGTGTACCGGGACGGCCAGCTCGTAGGGTACTCGGACCCCCTCCGTCCCGGTCCCGTGAACGTCCCCGTGGAGTTCGGACGCACGGATCTGGAGATCCGATTGTACGGCCCGGGCGGCCAGGAGACGGTGTTGTCCAGCCTCTACCACATCCCCACCACCCAGCTCCCCGAGGGACGGGTGGAGTACTCGGTGGGAGCCGGCGCCTGCCGGCGCGTCACCGGGTGCCGTTACCTGGCATATCTGGACGTGGACTACGGCGTCACCCGGACCCTCACCGTCGGCATGGGCGGGGAGGCCCTCCAGGACTCCCTGGGCCTCCGGACCCTCCGGCCGACGGCGTCGCTGAGCTACTCTCTCGCGGGCGGATGGCTGGCGCGTCTCCAAGGCGTGGCCGGCCATCACGTGGATGCCACACTGGACTTCTCCGGCAGCGGGTGGGCACGTGGCTCGCTCCGCGGCGCCCTGTACGGCCCGGGAGCGGGCTCGCTCATCTCCCCTTCCTCCGGCCAGGGCCGCTGGCGCCTGTCGGGGAACCTGTCCACCCGGATCGGGAGGCTGTCCCTGGCCGCCAGCGGACCCCGGGGGGAGCCGGCCGAGTTCCTCACCGGCACTGTGGGCCGCATGACCACCGTGGGGTACCTCCAGGCCTTCTACGAGAGGGATGCGTACGGGGCGTCCGGATCCTGGGGCGGACGCGTCATCAGCGGGTGGCCCGACCAGTATCTGTCCGGGTCCACCGGCACTCTCGCGGCCAAGGTGCGCGAGGGGCGCGTCCACGACCTGGAGGCCGGCCTGTCGGCCGCGGTGGCGGACGGCACGTTCCTCAGCGGGTCCGTCCGCTGGACCCGCCGCTCCCCGGCCCTGTTCTCCCTCTCGGTGTCCCGCCGGATGGGCTTCGGGCGGTTCCACAGCCTCCTGCGCACGAACCGCGACGGCACCACCCGGGGCAACTACACCATGGCCGGCACCGTCGCCTACGAGGACCGCTGGCTGTCGGCCATCCCCGACCACGCCGTGGGACTGTCCGGGATCCGCGGGCGGGTGTTCTACGACCGGGACGGGGACGGCGTCCTCGGCCCGGACGACACGCCTGCCCCCTCCGTCGACATCGTCGCCGGACATCATCGGGCCCGGACCGACGAGGACGGGGTGTACCGGGTCTGGGGCGTCTCCCCCTACGACCCCGTCGTTGTGCAGATGGACACCGTGCGCTCCTTCATCCCCGACTGGGCCCCGGCCCGGCCCCGGGTGGTCCTGCGGGCCGTGCCGAACCTCTACCGGGAGGTGGACATCCCCCTGGTGCGCACCAGGGAGCTTCTCGGCAGCGTTCAGGCGGGCCCGGGCGTGCTCACCGCGGCGGGGGTGACCCTCGAGATCGAGAACCTGGCCACGGGCGACGTGGAGCGAGTCCTCACCTTCTCCGACGGCACCTTCTACGTCCCCCGGATGCGAGTGGGCCTCTACCGGCTGACGCCTTCCTCCGAATCCCTGGAGGCCCTGGACGCGGTGGCCGTGCCCTCCTCCGTCGACTTCGCCATGGGCGCGGCCGACGTGGGCCACTTCCTCGAGCTGGCGCCGGTGCGCCTGGAGCGCCGGTCGCGCTGAGGCGTGAGCTACCGTCCCCTCAGAACCCCCGGAAGATCAGCCGGTACTGCCGCCCCTCGGCATCGTACTCGGCCCGGAACTGGCTCGGATAGCGGACCCCGGCGGGTAGATTCCCGACCACGGGCATCGAGACGTTGAAGTCCGCCCTCTTCATGAGTAGCGCCTTGGACACCATCGGCTCGAAGAAGATCGGCTTCCCCTGGTAGTAGCCCACCACCATGCTGGCTCCGAACGCCTCCGTGCCCGCGATGTCCTCGGCGGGCATCGCGTGCATCCCCATGGCAGGCACGCACAGCCCGACCAGCGTGCCCATCCCGGGGACGTCGATGTCGGGAAGCTCGTAGCGCTCGGGCAGGTGCGCGGGCTTGCTCAGGTCCGTGCAGTCGATGGAGCCCACGTCCTGCATGGCCATGTTGTAGAAGTGGAAGTCGAAGTGCGGCGTCATGAAGGGGGCCGGTGGGTGTCCGTGGGCTTCCCAGTTGAGCCCGAGGTGGTCGAGCCCGAGAGCACGACGGGCTTCGGCGGGCAGCGGTACGGCCGCCATCTGGGCCGGGGGCCACACCATCGGCTCGTCGGCGGGGACGCCCTCGATGAGAGCCAGGGGGATCGAGGCCCCCAACTCGGTGACCTCCTCGCCCGACATCTTCACCCATGTACACACATTCGAGCCCCTTACGATGTCGAAGGAGCGGCGTGCGCCGCCGCCGTCCTGGGCGGCGAGAGGAACGGCCGGTCCAAGCGTGAGGGCGAGTGCGATCGCCGAGTGCCTGAAGCCCATGTTGACCCCCTTTTCATATTTCAGTAGACGTCATGTCCATCCAAGATGCCTCAACCATAAGCCCCAGGTGGAGCCTTGTCAAATTCATAATACGGCATGTACAATGATTATCATGACGCCCGGGAGAGCCACGAGACCCTATCGCAAGAAGAAGCGCGCCGAGTCGGAGGAGGAGACCCGGCGACGCATCACTGAGGCCGCCGTCGAGCTGCACGGCACCGTGGGGCCGGCCAAGACGAGCGTGACCGACATCGCCCGGCTGGCCGGCGTGAGCCGCATGACGGTCTACAACCACTTCCCGACCGAAACGGAGCTGTTCACGGCTTGCTCCGAGCATTGGGCCACGCTGAACCCGCTCCCGGACCCCCA
>JBDHGI010000151.1:0-10179 GCA_039589955.1 Gemmatimonadota bacterium
CCCGCGTCCACGAGCAGCCAGCGCCCTCGCGGGGTGCGCACGGCGAGGGCGTCCCCCTGCCCCACGTCCACGGCGACGATCTCCAGGATGTTCCGTGATTGGAGAGAGACCAGGAGAGGCCACGCGACCACCGCGGCGACGGCCCATGCCACGCCGACGCCCCGGCGGACCCTCCGTCGGACGCCGGCACGCCACGCGGTCCTCGCCCCCAGAAGAGCCGCGACCGCCGTGATCGCCACCCAGCTCCGGGGAATCCACACGCTGACCCAGTCCGGACGGGCCAGCCACCTGGTGCCGATCTCCAGGACCCCCAGGAGCACGTCGACGCCTCCCGCCAGGAACGCCCCGACGTCCGGGTGGACGGCGTCGGCCACCAGCGACGCCAGGGCACCGGGTAGGGCCAGGGCGACGATGGGAGACGCCAGCAACGTCACCGGAATGCCCACCAACGAGACCCGCTCGAAGTGCCAGGCCACCACGGGCAACGTGCCGGCCGTCGCAGCCAGGCCGGCGGCGGCGGGATGCGTGAATCCCTTTCCCAAACGGCGCAGGGGCGAGGCCTGGAGTCGCTCCCTGAGGCCCGCGGACCACGCCACGAGGCCGGCGGCTCCGGCAAAGGAGAGCTGGAACCCTGGGGCCAGCAGGCGGTGGGGCCCCAGCAGCGTGAGGACCAGCAGGGCGCTCGCCAGGGCTCCCCAACGGGCGGGGGGTCGTCCCCGGGCCCGGGACAGGGCCACGGCGAGGAGGATGAGGGCCGCCCGGAAGGCGGCGTCCGGGAACCCCAGGAATCCGACATATCCCCAGGTACCTACCGAGGCCGCCAGGCCGGCTCCCCGCCGGCTCAGAGGACCCAGGCGGAGCAGCGCGTGGAGCACCCCCGCCACCACACCCACGTGGAACCCCGAGATAGCCAGCAGGTGGGCGATCCCAACCCGGACGAACGCTTCGCGCAGCTCCGGGTCCAGCCCCTCTCGGCGCGCGAGGGTCAGGGCGGCCACCAGGGGTGCCCTCGGCCCGTACATCCGCTCCAGACGCCCCACCAGGTGGCCCCGCCAGCGGACCAGGGACCACCTGAGGCCCTCGTCCTCGTCCTCTCCGGCCTCGATGTCCGAAGCGAAGAGGAGCCCGCCTCCCCTGGATCCCGTCCGCCAGCGTCCACGCACCGAGACGGGAAGGCCGGCCTCCACGGGATCCCTCGTCACCACGTAGACCGTGCGCCCCCGGCACGGCGCCCCGGTGATGGCCAGGGGCGCTCCACGGCCCGACGCGGGTGCCAGGAAGCGGCCGCTCACGACGACGGCCGTGCCCTCCTCCGCCGGATGCGCGCAAGGCCCCCCGCCGGTGGACAGCCACCCCCCGGAGAGCCCCGCGAGGAACGCGGCCCCCAGCACGGCGCCGAGTGACCCGGGGCGGATGCATACGTGGATGAGCGCGGCGAGGCCGGCGACGACCGGGAGCGCCGGCGGAAGCCAATCCCCGGCGAGTTGTGCGGTGGCGGCGCCCGAGGCCACGGCGACGGCCAGGAGCGCCACCGGGGGAAGGGCCGCCATCAGTCGATGGCGGCGCCACTCCCACGGTCACGGGTCAGCTCGACCGATCCTCCCCTTCGAAGAGATCCCTCTGGCTCAGATCCACGAAACGGCTCTTCTCCTCCAGGTCCTCCTGCATGAGGCGGGCCCGGAGGATCCTGCGGACCTTCAGGTCCGAGTGGATGGAGGCGCCCAGCATGATGACCATCCCCACCATGAGGGCTCCGAAGGCCACCACCGTGAGGGGCACGCCGTAGAACGTGGCGAACCCCAGCCTCAGGGTGACCCTCTGCCCTCCGTTCAGCGTGGCGAAGCCCACGGACAGGGCCAGCACCACCAGCACCCCGATGAGGCCCGGAAGGCGGATCACCTGGAGCCCGCCATGGCCGGCTCCAGGGCCGCCGCGCCCACGAACGTGGCCCCGGTGGTCCGTTCCAGGCGGACCCGGACATAGGTGCCGATGAGCTCGTCACCGCCCGGGAACGCCACCACCTTGTTGCGGCGTGTCCGGCCCAGGACGTGCCCCGGGCTCCGGGCCCGCTTCTCCACCAGCACCTCCTCCGTCCGACCCACCTCCGTGGCGTTGATCTCGGCCTGGATCCCGCGGCTCACATGGATGAGGGTCTCCAGGCGGGCCTGCCCCTCCTCGTCGGGGATGACGTCCCCGGCGGGCAGCCGCGTGGCCGGGGTCCCGTCCCGAGGCGAGTACCGGTACGTGAAGGCGTCGTCGAAGCGCACGGCCCTCATCAGGTCGAGGGTGGCCTGGAACTCCTCCTCCGTCTCCCCGGGGAAGGCCACGATGACATCGGTGCTGAGGGCCACGCCGGGCACGGCGGACCGGACCAGCTCGACCTTCTCGAGGAAGCTGTCCACCGTGTAGCGGCGAAGCATGCGCTTCAGGGTCCGGTCGGAACCCGACTGGACGGGCAAGTGGAGCATCTCGCAGACGGCCGGCTCCGAGGCCATCACCTCCACCAGCTCCGGAGTGACATCGTTGGGGTGCGGTGACGTGAACCAGACCCGTCGGATGCCGTCGACCCCGGCCACCCGCCGGAGGAGCCGGGGGAAGGTCCACTCCTCCCACCCGTAGGAGTTCACCGTCTGCCCGAGAAGGGTGACGTCGCTCACGCCCCGGTCGGCCAGGCCACGGACCTCGGCGAGCACCTCGTCGGCGGACCGGTTCTTCTCGGGACCCCGGACGTAGGGCACGATGCAGAAGGTGCACCGGTGATCGCAGCCCCGCTGGATGGGAATCCAGGCCGACGGGCCGGACGACCGCCGCTGCTCGAGCCCCTCGTAGTTCTCCCCGAGGTTGAGATCGAGGACGGCGAGCCTCCGGGTCGGGCGGAGGGCGGGCTCGGGCGAGTCGTCCGCCGGGGCCTGGAGCCGCTCCAGGGCGTCGGGCAGCCCACGGTATCCGTCGGGCCCCATGACCAGGTCCACGTGGGCCGCCCTGCGGAGGAGGTCGTCGCCCATGCGCTGTGCCATGCAACCGGTGACCCCGAGGACGAGGTCGGGCCGGTCCCGCTTGAGACCCCCGAGCTGCGCCACCCGCCCGAGCAGCCTTCGCTCCGCATGCTCCCGGATGGCGCAGGTATTCACCAGGACCACGTCGGCGAGGCCGGGATCGGGTACGATCTCGTACCCACGGGCCTCCAGGATCCCCTCCATCAGCTCGCCGTCGGAGATGTTCATCTGGCAGCCGTACGTCTCCACGTACGCCCGCCGCCGGGGTGATCGCGCGCTCATGGGCTCCATACAGGGGTCATGTGCCGGGCCACGCAATATACAGATGGTCGGCTTCGCCCTGCAGCGTGCCCCGGGCGAACCCCCCGGGACCGGGCTTCGCGCCGCCCAGGACGTCCACCCTGAGGTAGTCCCCGGTGAGCGCCGTGTCCCCGTCCCCCTCCAGCACGGCCCGGGCGGGCTGGCCCAACCGGGAGGCCCGATAGGCCCTCCCCTTCTCGTGACCCAGCTCCCTCAGCTCGCGGCCCCGCTCGCCCGCCACCCTCTGGGGGACGGGGGAGGAAAAGTCCGCCGCCACGGTGCCGGGGCGGGGCGAGAAGGGGAACACGTGCAGGTACGTGAAGGGCAGCTCCTCCACGAGGGCGAGGGTGCGGTCGTGGTCCTCCTGCGTCTCGCCGGGAAAGCCCGTGATGATGTCGGCACCCAGCCCCGCCACGTCCATGCGATCCACGATCCGCCACACCCGTCTCCGATACTGCTCGCGGGTGTGCCATCGGCGCATCCTCCTCAGCACGGAGTCCGATCCGCTCTGGAGGGGCATGTGCAGATGGGGCGCCAGCCATCCGCGGGACGTCTCCATCAGGTCGATGAGCGCATCGTCCACCTCGGTGGCCTCCACACTGCCCATTCGGAACCGGACGCCGGGCAGCGCCTCCAGGAGCGCCGCCACCAGCCGGGACAGGGTCCAGTCGCCGTCCAGGTCGCGCCCGTAGTGTCCGATGTGGATCCCCGTGATGACGAGCTCCGGATGGGCGGCGGCCAGGGCGCGCGCCTCGGCGATCACCTCCCGGGGCCCTCGTGAGCGGGAGGCTCCTCTCGCCAGCCGGGTAGCGCAGAACGAGCACTTCCGATCACACCCGTCCTGCACCTTCAGCCACGCCCGGGCCGCGCCGGCCCGGTGCCGGAGAAGCTCGCCTCCCACCGGCTCCGTGTGGATCCGATCCAGGGGCACGTCCATGCCCAGGGGCACAGGGACGGCAGCCGTGAGGGCCCCCGCCACCGCCACGGGGTCGTGTCCCTCCACGACGCCCGCCACCCCGTCCATGGCCCGGTACTCGCGAGCCCGAAGTGCCGCCGAGCAGCCGGCCACCACCAGGCCGGCGCCGGGATTCTCCCGGCGGAGCCTGCGAAGGAACCGGCGAGCTTCGGCGTCGGCCTGGTTCGTCACCGTGCACGTGTTCACCACGCACACGTCGGCTTCGCTCCAGGCCGCCACGGCGGTGGCTCCCCGGGCCTCGGCCTCCTGGCGCATGCGCTCGGTGTCGTACTGATTGGCCTTGCACCCGAAGGTGTGGAAGTAGACCCTCACCGATCGAGCGTCAGAGCCCCGAGAGACGCAGCGTCAGGGAGGCACGCCAGAAGTCCTCGGCCACGGGACCGTCCTCACGCCTCCCCCGCTCCACGGCCAGATCGACGGCGGCGCGCACCAGCTCCCCCACCTGGTCGAGGGCGAGCCCCAGCCCTCCTGTCCATGCGGTCTCCCGGGGCGTCGCGTCGGCCAAGGTGAAGGGCAGGTCCCGGCGACTGTAGCCGAAGCGGAGGGGCGCGCTCCGTCCCAGGAACGTCGCCCGGGTGAGCTCCACGCCCACGCCGAGGGCATAGGTGCTACCCAGGGACGCCCCGTCGGCCAGGTCGTCGTCCACTCCGGACCAGTCGGCCCGGGTGATGCCGGCCGCCAGGGAAAGTCCCGGGGCGAGCACCGCCGAGGCTCCGATCCTGAGCTCGAGGGGAACGTCCCAGGTCCGGTCGGAGCCGCGGGTGTCCTCCGAGGCGGTGGCCTCGAGCCCGCTGGACCAGGTCGCGCTTCCCGCCACCTCCGCGAACTCGCCGACGGTGACGGACGCGCCCGCCGTAAGCGACGCACCGGAGTAGCTCCAGCGACCCCCGTCCTGGAAGGACTCGAAGCTCTCGAACGCCAGGGTGTCGTTCACCGAGCGGACCAGCCGTCGCGTCGAGGTGCCCGTATACCTCCCGACGGCCACGCCCACCCGCGCGCTCTGTCCGACGGTCCTTGCGAATCCAAGACGGACCTGCGACACCCCGCCCCGGGAGACGAACTCGTCGGTGGCCGGGGCCTCCTCATCGAGGAGCTGCAGGGTCACCGGCCGCTCCGCCTCGAAGCGCTGGTCCAGATAGGACTCGAAGGTGAGGGTGACCATGCCCAGGCTCCATGCCGGATAGGCGATCCCCAGGCTCGGGAAGCGGGTGCCCCGGAACCTGCCTGACTCACCCGTATCGGATCGTCCGAAATCCACCCAGGAGGGTTGGGCCGTCATGACGACGGTGGGCAGAGCGAGGCCCGCGGCGGCGGACGGATCGGTCCCGAGAATGGTGGCGCCACGCAGCCCGAGGGCCACGCCGCCCAGCGCCCGCGCGCGGGCGTCTCCGGGACTGATGGGAAGACCCAGGCCGGCAGCGTTCATCAGGGACTGGCCCGACGCGGGTAGGGGCCCCCACAGGGCCAGGAGCGCCAGGATCGAGAGGGGCCGCTTCATGGGAGCTCCACGGACGGGCCGGCGGTCAGGATGAGCTTCAGGACCGGCTCCTCTGGAGAGCCGGGACCGAAGAACGAGGCGTACGAGAAGGAGATGGGCTCGAACACCGACAGCAGCGCGAGGGTCCTCGGCGGCGGCTGGGTCTCGGTCGTGTCCTGCTCGACCAGCGACCGGACGTAGTTGGTGATGGGGATCTCGACCTCGGTGCCCTCCGGGTCGGCGAAGATCCCCGGCCCCACGCGTCGACCCGTCAGGCCCACCAGGGAGCCCCCCAGGGGCGCCTTGGGAAGGGCGGAGCGGAGAAGGACGGGGCGCACGTCCAGGGAAAGGCTGTCGGACGGCTGGAAGGCCGGGTCACCCTTCCGGGCCCGCAGCACCAGCGCGGCGTAGTTGATGCGATCGGGGGTGAGGACCAGAGGGCAGCCCGCCACGTCGCACAGGGCGGCGGGTCCGCTGAGGGTGGCCGGCATGTCGATGTCGAGAACCGTCCTCCACGCGGGTACTCCCCCGACCCGGATCCCGTCCTGGGGCGGCTCCGGAGACGGCGCATACACGAAGGTCAGATCCGTGCGCGCCGTCGTGAGCACGACCGTCGTATCCGGATTCACCGACGGACGCATGTCGAGGCGAAGAGCGACCTGATTGAGCTTGAGGCGGACGCCGGGGGTCACCGCGTCGAGGCGGGCGCCCCTGACCGCCTGGGCCGTATCCCCCCAGAAAGCGACCTGTGCCGAATCCAGCTCGAACACCACCGAATCCCCCTGGGCCGGATCCCAGACGGCGGTCGCCACCGGCGTGACGGGACCGGCGCCCACCTCCGTCCAGGGAACCTGACCGTTCACGGTGTCCACCGCGTGGGTCCAGGTGGCCGTGCCGGCGTGCCAGGGCTCATCCGTCGCCCCGAGTGCCAGGGTGACCGGCCCGTCGTTGGTGGAGGCCAGCGTGTCCAACTGGGCCACGACCCGTCCCGCGAGGAGGGTGAGCATGGAATCCACCACGGTGGTGTTCGTGGTGTCGGGCACGCTGACGCTCCTCGGGAAGCGCGCGAATCGCACCAGGGTACGCGCGTCGAGCGTGCCGCCGAAGTCCTCCGCCAGGATTCCCACGCCCAGCTCCTGGGCCCTGCCGTAGCCGCCCAGGACCTCGAGATTCGACGCAAACGTCGCCCACTCCAGGCGGACCTCGAGGGTGACCGGCTCCCCGGGGAGGAGGCTGTCGTCCACCGACGTGGGCGTGATCTCACTGCAGGCAACGCTGCCCAGTGCCATGCAGGCCAGGAGCGTGGCCAGTTTCTTCCGCATCAGGTATTCCCCCGAATCCTCTTCGTCGTTCACGCCTTTACCTCGCCGGGCGCCTGGGCATCGTCGGGATGCCCAGGAACGGCTCCGGAAGGAGCCGACGGAGCGACCACTCCTCTCGGCGCCCTCCCGCCTCCGACAGCACCACCATGTGCGGGCCGAGCTCGGCGAGCACCTGGCGGCATGCGCCGCACGGCGTCACGGGCTCGTCCCCGTCCGACACGATCGCCACCGCCTCGATCCCGGTGGCTCCGCCGGCTACGGCCGCTGCCACGGCAGCACGCTCCGCGCACAGAGTCAGACCCAACGAAGCGCTCTCCAGGTTGCACCCCACGTAGATCGAGCCGTCGTCCGCCTGCACCGCAGCGCCCACCCGGAAGCCCGAGTACGGGGCACGGGCCCGGTCAAGCACCTCCCGGGCTCGGCCCAGGAGAGCGTCAGAATCCATCTTCATCATCCATCCAAATCCGCGGCAGGCGAGGCGTGAACCCGGTGAGGATCTCGTAGCTGATGGTGCCGACGAGCTCGGCCATCTCGTCGACGGTGATGCGCTCCTCACCGTCCGTGCCGAGAAACATCACCACGTCGCCGGAGCCCACCGAGGCAACTTCGGAGATGTCTACCACCGTGACGTCCATGGAGATCCGTCCGATGATGGGCACGCGACGGCCACGAACCAGGGCCGAGCCGCGGTTGCCCAGGGCCCGGGGGAGCCCGTCGCCGTATCCGATGGCCACGGTGGCCCAGCGCTCGTCCTTCGTCGCCCGGTACGTCGCTCCGTATCCCACGGTGGTGCCGGCGGGCGCCTCGCGCACGTGGACCACCCGGGCGCGCACCGAGGCCACGGGCTCCGGCTCGGGCAAGTCCCTGGCCGCCCGGCCGCCGTAGAGGAAGATCCCCGGTCGCACGGCATCCGCAGCGTATTCCGGGCAACGCAGGGCCCCGGCGCTGTTGAGAGCGTGGATCAGAACGCCGTCGGGCGGGCCGGCGGCGGCGAGGGCCTCCCGGAAGCGCTTCCACTGGGCCACGACCGTCTCCGGGCCCTCGTCGGCCGAGTGGAGGTGGGTGAAGCAGCCCGCCCACCGCACCCCCTTGTCGTGGGCCCGATGAGCCCGGGGACCCCACTCGTTCACCCTTCGCCAGTCGACGCCGGCCCGTCCCATTCCGGTGTCGATCTCCAGGTGGAACGACGGCCGGCCGGCACTCCTGAGCGCCGCTGCCTCCAGGAGGGCCAGCGACGAATCATCCGAGACCGACAGGATCAGGTCCGCCGACACGGCGTCTTCCACCGACGAGGGGGGAACGGGGCTCGAGACGAGAACGGGCCCGGCCAAGCCCCCCGAGCGCAGCGCCATGCCTTCCTCCACCGTGGCCACACCGAACCCCCAGGGACCGCTGCGACCCAGCACGGTGACGGCATCCCCGACACCGAGGCCGTAGGCATCGGCCTTGACCATGGGGATGAGCCCCACGTCGGGGCCCACGGATGCGCGGATCCGGGCCAGGTTGGCCGTGAGGGCTTTGGCCCGGATCTCCATCCAGGCCCGGGTCATCCGGTCCGTTGACATGAGCCTTCAAAGATGCGAAGAAGAGGCGCAGGAGCAACCCGGCCAGGGCCCACCGACGCCACCCCCCGCCCTCCAGGGAGAGAGCCTCATGAGCGAGTCCCCGCGCCCCACGGAGCCTGCCGCGCCGCGGTTCGAGGGACCCGGCGAGATGGACCGTGCCCTCGCCCTGGTCCGCTTCCTCCGAGCGAACTGTCCGTGGGACCAGGCGCAGACGCCCGAGACCCTCGTCCCCCACCTGCTGGAAGAGACCCACGAGGTGGTGGATGCCATCCGGGAGGGCTCACACGGCGACCTGGCGGGTGAGCTCGGCGACCTCCTCCTCAACCTCGCCTTCCAGGTGGTTCTCGCCGAGGAGGCGGAGACCTTCGACGCCCGGGACGTCTACCAGCGGCTGGAAGAGAAGATGGTGCGTCGCCACCCCCACCTGTTCGGTGACGGGGAGCGTCGGGATTGGGAGGCCCTGAAGGCCGCGGAGCGGGAGGAGCACCAGGGAGTGCTGCAGGGGCTCGCCCGAGGCCTCGACCCCCTGACCCGGGCCCACCGCATGCAAGAGCGGGTGGCCGGCGTGGGGTTCGACTGGGATGACCATCGGGGCGCCTGGGACAAGGTGTCCGAGGAGCTCGAGGAGGTTCGGGTCGCCCTGGAGGAGCAGGACGAGGCCGCCGTGGAGGAGGAGCTCGGCGACCTCCTCTTCGCCGTGGTGAACCTGACCCGCCTGGCCGGGGCCCACCCCATCACGGTGCTCGATCGGGCCAACAAGAAGTTCCACCGTCGGTTCGAGGCGCTGGAGGCCCTCGCCCGCGAGCGGGGCATCGAGATCGAAGAGGTCGGCCTGGACGCGCTGGACGCCCTCTGGGAAGAGCTCAAGGCCTCGGTGCGTGGTGCGGATGACGGCGACGGAGCGGCGGGTCAGTAGCCGGCGCGCTTGTCCACGAGGTTGAGGAGAGGCTCTCCGGTGAAGTAGCGCTCCAGGTTGTCGACGATGAGTCGTGTCTCCCGCGCCCAGAAGCCACCGGTGACGGCGGACACGTGGGGCGTGAGGAGGACGTTGGGCAGAGACCAGAGGGGGTGCTCTCGGGGAAGGGGCTCGGTGGCGAAGACGTCGAGGCCGGCGCCGCGGATCCTGCCCCGCGTGAGGGCGTCCACAAGAGCGTCTTCGTCGACGAGCCTGCCCCGACCCACGTTGACGAGCAGGGCGCGGTCCTTCATGGCGTCGAGGGCGCGCCCGTCGATGATGCCCCGGGTCTCGGCGGTCTCGGGCACGCACACCACGACGACGTCGCTCTCCTGGAGCACGGTGTCCAGAGCCAAGGGGCCGTACAGCAGCTCGATGCGCGACCCGAGGGTGCCGCTCCCCGCCACCGGTTCCAGGTCCGCCTCGCCCGCCTCCGGTGGCCGTCGCTTGGCGGCGATGACGCGGGCGCCCAGGCTGGCGACGCGTCGCGCCACCTCCCGTCCGATTCCCCCGAACCCCACGAGGCCCACCGTGGCGTCGGACAGCTCCCTCACCGGCGAGTCAGCCCGGTAGAAGGGCTCCTGATCC
>JBDHGI010000152.1:0-10167 GCA_039589955.1 Gemmatimonadota bacterium
CCCATAGAACGCCAGGTCGTTGGGCGCCCAATGGGCCGGGAAGCCGATGATGGGCATGTAGCAGTAAGGCCACCCGAAGTCGGAGCCGGCGTCGATTCGGACGAGCTCCTCGGATGGCTTCTCCGCATTCTGATCCACCGTGAACAGGTCGGGGAACATGTCGTGCGACGTTCGCCAGTTCCTTCGTGCGACGAAGATGTCCCCGTTGGGGGCGACCTCGAGGTGTCTGGTTCCGGGAAGGCTGTCGACCACCAGGAAGGCGCAGAAGCCTTCGGGGAGCGTGATCCCCCCGTTGTCGGCCGCACATCGACTCGCAAACGGGGAGGGAATGCCTCCCGAGCGGGACGTCGCGGAGGCGCCCGGGTCCCCGGAGCAGCTCGCAACGGCGGGCAGAAGCAGCAAGGACGCCAGGGCGAAAGGGGAGCGGACGGCCATCGGGCTCAGCCCACTCCGAGGGCGGCCTTGACCTCGGCGGGCACGCGCATGGGCCGGCCGGCCGAATCGACCCACACCGCGGTGACGACCGCTCGCGCGACCTCGACCTCGGGCTCGCCTTCCCGGGTGATGTGCTGCGCGATGACCAGGCTGGACCGCCTCCGGGACTGAGCCCACGTGCGGATGCGGAGCCGATCCCCCAGCCGAGCCTGGCTCACGTAGTCGATCTCGAGGCGGACCACGTACACTCCCCATCCGCGGCCGATCATCTCCTCGTACGGGAATCCTCCCTCCCTCAGCGCTTCGTACCGGGCGTACTCCAGGTAGTTGAGGAAGACCGAGTGGTTCACGTGGTCGAAGGCGTCCAGCTCGTAGCTGCGAACCTCGACGGTGGTCTCGGCGACACGTGCGTCGACAGCGGGCATGGGCATGGCAGCAATAGACTGGATCCTCACCTGGCGGAGCAAGGCCGATGGTCCCGGCGGGACGACCTTTCCAGGCCTCCTGCCGTTGGCTAGCCTTGGGTCCTCCTCCTCCCGTGCGCCCGTCATGCTCCCTACCGTCGCTCGCTCCACCGTGCTCCTCTGCGCCACCGCCATGTCGGTGGGTGGGCTGCGGGCACAGGACACGACCGACTCCCGAGGACCCCTGGTCCTGGCGGCGTCGAGCCTGACCGACGTGCTTTCCCAGGTCGCCGCCGAGTGGGAGGCCGGGGGAGGGCGTCCCGTTCGCTTCTCCTTCGATGCCACGTCGAGGCTCGCGGTCCAGGCCCTCCGGGGAGCGCCCGCCGACGTCATCGTCGCGGCCGATCGTCAGTGGGTGGCCTGGCTCGAGGAGCGGGGCGGCACAGAGCCGGGCTCCATACGAGACCTGTTCGGGAACGAGCTCGTGGTCGTCGTTCCCTCCGGGAGGTCCCGCCCAGCCGGGCCCGACGCTCTGACCCAGCTTCGACGCCTCGCGACTGCGGGGGAGAACGTCCCCGCGGGGCGGTATGCCCGGGAGGCCCTGGAGTGGGCCGGGGTATGGGAAGCGCTCGAGGAGAGGCTGGTCCGAGGCGGATCGGTCCGCGCGGCGCTGGAGTGGGTGGCCCGGGGGGAGGTCGACGCCGGGATCGTCTACCGCACCGATGCCCTGGCCGAGCCCGACGTGACCGTGGCCTTCGCCTTTCCCGGGGGCAGCCACCGCCCCGTGCGCTACACGGGCGCGGTGCTCGCACGCTCCGAACGGCCGCGGGTCGCCCACGCCTTCCTGGACTACCTCGGAGGCGCGGACGCCTCGGCGATGATCGAGGCCGCGGGCTTCACCACGGGGCAGGCGCCGCCGGAGAGGACGGTGGATCCCATGGAGATCGCTCTGCCGAGCCTGGGCTCGGCCCTTCGGCTGTCCCTGGTGGTGGCGCTTCTGGCCACCCTCGCGGGATCGCCCCTGGCCGTGGGTTTCGGCTGGCTCCTCGCCCGCCGGGACTTTCCCGGCAAGGCCGTCGTGTCGACGGTGACGCTCGCGCCCCTCGTCGTGCCGCCTGTGGTCACCGGCTTCCTGCTGCTCACGCTCCTGGGCAGCCAGAGCCCGCTGGGGCGATGGCTGGCTGCGGCAGGGGCCCCTGTGCCGTTCACCCTCCTGGGGGCCACCGTCGCGGCCCTCGTGGTTGGCTTCCCCCTCTACGTGCTCTCGGTGAGGACGGCCTTCGAGTCCGTCGACACCCACTACGAGGAGCTGTCCTGGACCCTGGGCATCCCGCCCCGTTCGACCTTCCGGAGGATCTCGCTCCCACTGGCCCTGCCTGGCATCGCCGCCGGGGCGCTTCTGGCCTTCGCCCGGGCCCTGGGCGAGTTCGGGGCGACGGTGGTTCTGGCAGGCAACGTGGAAGGAACGACCAGGACCATCGCCCTCGCCGTCTATACCCTCCTCGAGGCCCCGGAGGGACAGCGCGCCACCTGGGTCCTGGTGGGAGCCAGCGTGGCCTTGTCCCTGGCCGCTCTGGTGGGCTACGAGGCGCTGTCCCGCTGGCAACGAAGGAAGCTGGAGGTGCGCGCCGGTGAGTAGGGATTGGGGGGGGCTCCGCGTGGACGTGCGCATTCCCGTCGGCCAGGAGCCCATCCACGTTCGGCTCGACACGCCCAGCCCGGCTCTGGCGATCTTCGGCCCGTCGGGCTCGGGGAAGAGCACGCTCCTCAGGGTGCTGGCCGGAGTGGAGACGCGGGCGCGGGGCCTGGTCGAGGTGGAGGGCGTGCGCTGGCACGACCCCAAGCAGGGCTCTCTGATTCCGCCGTGGGAGCGTCGTGTGGGCTGGGTTCCCCAGGAGGTCCTGCTCTTTCCCCACCTCTCGGTCGCACAGAATCTGGCCTATGCGGGAGCAGAGGCCGTTTCGGTGGAGGAGACCGCAGCCCTGCTCCAGGTCGAGCACCTGCTCGATCGCCGTCCCCGGCGGCTGTCCGGCGGGGAGCGCCAGCGAGTCGCCCTGGGCCGCGCGCTCCTCTCCTCACCCCGACTCCTCCTCCTGGACGAGCCGTTCTCGGCCCTGGACCGACCGCTGCGCGCGCAGCTGACCCGAACGGTCCGGGAGCTTGCCGAGGCCCGCGGGATCGGGCTGGTCCTGGTGAGCCACGACGAGGCCGACGCCAACGCTCTGGCCGGGGAGCGGTGGCACCTGGCGTACGGAGCGCTCACACGCTCCTGAGGCGGTCCACTCGGAACCGTCAGTCCTGCAGGAGCCCCTGGTCCCTGATGAAGTCGCCCAGCTGGGTCCGCCCGGTGACTCCGAGCTTCCCGTAGATGTTGGACAGGTGCGTGCTCACGGTGCGGTCGGAGATTCCGAGGACCTTGCCGACGGCCTTGTTCGACTTGCGGCGCGCCACCAGGCGGGCAACCTGGAGCTCTCGGGCCGTCAGGCCAGCCATCCCCTCACCCTTCCCCTTGGGCGGAGGCCGGACGCCGAGCTCTCTCATCTGGGTGCGGGTCTTCTCCAGCTCGACCTCGGCGCCGAGCTTGGCGAAGACATCGTGAATGCGACGGAGCTCCTCCACGGCTTGCTCCGTCTCGCCGATGTCGCGCAGGCGAGCGGCGAGCTGGCGACGGATGCGGACCGCGTAGGGAATCATGGGGATCTCCTCGAGCTCCTCCGCAGCCTTGATCATGCCCTGGGCGCCCCGTTCCGGATCGCCCCGCTTCCAGGCGACCAGGGCGTCACAGGCGTCGGCCCACGCGATGCCGAGCTTGTGATCCATCTTCTCGGCGTGGCCCCGCAAGCGCCGCCCGACGGCCTCCGCCTCGTCGATCCTTCCCGCCCAGAGGCAGCCCTCGGCAAGGATTGGGAGGAGCCGGTGCACCACCAGGAGGTGGAACCCCGTCTCCTCGGCGACTTCGAGTGCCCGACGTGCGGCCGCCACGCCTTCCTCGTATTCACCCACGGCGACCCGATAGTGGGCCAGGCCCGTCAGAGCCGGCACGACCTGGTAGATGTCACTTCCCTTCCCGGCGCCGCCCGTCCCCGAGATCTCGCGAGCCTCGTCCACCAGCGCCTTCGCCCGATCGAGATCCCCTCTCCCCAGGTAGAACATGGACGTCAAGACCAGCAGGCGGGCCAGGAGGCTGCCCTGATTGAGGTTGCGGGCGACGTCGACGCTGTGCTCGCCCATGGTGATCCCCTCTTCCCACCGGCCCGTCGCGTAGGCGTGCTCGATGGCCATCTCGGTGGTCCACAGCTTCAGCACGGGGGACCGGGCGCGGTCGGCGAGGACCATGAGCTCGTCCAGCCCCTCGGCCATGCGTCTGGCATCCCCGGTCATGCCCCAGAGGACCGCGAGGCCCCATCGAGCCCAGAACTCGATCTGGAGGTCGGCGGCCTGCTGCGCCAGCTCGATGGCCCTCCAGGCGTGCTCCTCGGCCGCGGCGGGAGGACCCGTCCAGACGTGAAGCAGCGCGAGGGAGCGGTGGACGCGCCCGAGGAGCCCCGGGTCCCCGAGGGCCTCGGCCTCGGGCAGGGTGCTCCTCACCTCCTCGAGGGCGTCTCTGGCTCTTCCCAGCTCCTGGAGGCAGTGGAAACGGGCCAGGCGGAGGCGGATGCGGGTCGCCCGGTCACCTGCTCGGGCCGCGGACTCGAGTCCGCGATCGAGGACGTCGAAGGCCTCCCCGTGGCGTCCGCACCAGAATGTGGTCAGGCCGTACAGGCGACACAGCGCCGCGTGGGCGGTAGTGCCCGGCTCCGAGCTCCTCTCGGCACGCCCCCAGAGCTCCCTCGCCGTCTCGTATTCACCGAGGCGGAGATAGCAGCGCGCGAGGTCCGTGACGAGACCCGGCGGCATCCCATCATCGTCGCCGCCGGCGGATCCCGTGACGCGCTCGAGGGCGGCTTGGAGATACTCGGTGGCTTCCCGATCGGCGTGACGATCCAGGGCGGCCTGACCGGCGGCCATGAGATACGTCACGGCCTTCAGGGAAAGGCGCTCCGCGTCGGTGCGGGCGAAGTGGTAGGCGAGCTCGTCGGCGTGCTGGAGGGCCGCATCGCCCCAGTAGGCCTCCATGGCCTCGGCGATGGCCCCGTGGAGGAGGCGGCTCCTCTGCAGGCCCAGCTCCTCGTAGAGGACCTGCCGCACGACCGGGTAGCGGAAATCGTAGACGACTCGACCGCCCTCCGCGCGCTCCACGAGGAGCCCGGTGGCCACGAGCTGCTCCAGGGCGGCGATGAGCTGCGGCTCCTCCAGACCGCTGATGGAGGCCAGCAGGGGGTAGGGGGCCCTGGAACCGATTACCGTGGCGAGCTCGGCCACCGCCTGGACCTCGGTGCTCAGGCGGGCCAGACGGGTGATCACGGCGTCACGGATCGAGCCGGGCAGCGAGAAGTCGCGCGCGTTCCAGCCCACCCACGTTCCCTTGTGGTTGGCGAGCGCTCCGGTGGCGACAAGGGATTTGAGGGTCTCTCCTACGAAGAAGGGGTTGCCTCGCGTCCATCCGTACAACAGCGCGGAGAACTCGCCAACCATCCCCGCCGGCACCGAGAAGGTACGGGATACCAGCTCGGCAACCTGCTCACGTGAGAAGGCCTCGAGGCCACAGGTCTGAGCGATCCCGAGTGAGATCAGCGATCGCTCGACCCTCACCAGCCGGGGATTCCCGTCCCGGGCCGCCGCCTCGTAGGTGCACAGGAGCAGCATCGGCAGGCCCGAGATGTGTCGGGCGAGGAAGTGGATGAGCTCCAGCGACGACGCGTCGGCCCAGTGAAGGTCGTCCAGGCAGACCAGGAGGGGCGAGCGGGCGGCGTAGCTCTTCAGAAACTCGGCGAAGTTCCAGAAGATGCGGGTCCGCAACTCCTCGGGATCGACGTTCTCCCGTTCGCGGAGGGGGCTGCGAGGGGGGGCAAGGGCGGGGAAGAGGTACTCCAGCTCCCGCTCTCCTCCACGACTGAGGACCGCCAGCGTATCGGCGTCCAGGGCGTCCAGGTGCGTCTGGAGGGCGTCGGAGAACAGGGCGTAGGGGACGCCCTGCTCCACCGGGTACGCCCGTCCGCGGGCGACCCTCCACCCGCGCCTCTCGGCGCGGATGGCAAACTCCCTGGCGAGGCGGGTCTTGCCCGACCCGCTCTGGCCCGAGATAAGAGCGATGGATACCGGGTGCCGGGGTTCGAGTAGCGCCTCAAGCTGTGCGAGCTCCTCCTTGCGTCCCACGAGGGGGAACTGACCAAGGAGAGGATCGACCGAAACAGAGGCCAGGGGGTTCTCTGAGGCCGGCGTCATGATCGCATGGGGTTCTACGGGTGCTCTGGCAAACCCCCCAAGCTATGCGTCCGTGGTTTCGCACGACAGGATGGAGTGGGGGGGCGGTCACGACACGTGGAGCCTCGGTTTGGAGACCCGTGCGGCGATCCGGGTCCCGTCATCCGTAAGTGTGAGTCGAACGGGGACTTACACGGCGGATGCGATGCGTCCGAAGCGACGATCGCGGGTGCGAAACTCCCGAACCGCCGCGGCCAGCTCCTCCACCGTGAAGTCCGGCCACATGGTGGGTGTGAAGTGGAGCTCGGCGTATGCACACTCCCACAGGAGGAAGTCGCTGAGGCGCTGCTCTCCGCCGGTGCGGACGAGTAGATCGACGTCCATGGCCGGACCCCCGCCGTGCGTCACCCGACCCAGAGCCTGGGCCAGGTCCTCCCGACCGGAGTGGAGCGGATCACACAGGCGTGCCGCCGCGGTCAACGCCTCCCGGGAAGAGTAGTCCACTGCCAGGCGCAGGAGCAGGCGGTCGCCCCCGGCGGTCACGCCCTCCGCGCCCTCGATGGCTTGCACGAGTGGGTCAGGGAGACGGTCCCGTCGCCCAAGGACCTGAAGCCGCACGCCGTTTCGAGCCAGCTCTTCCGTCTCCGCCAGGAGGTAGCGCCGGAAGAGGCCCAGGAGAGCATCGACTTCTCTCCTCGGTCTCTGCCAGTTGTCCGACGAGAACGCGTAGAGGGTCAGGATCCCGACGCCCAGGTCGGGGGCCGCCTCCACCACGGGGCGCACGGCGCGTGCCCCGGCCCGGTGACCCCACTCCCGTGGCCACCCGCGGGCTCTCGCCCAGCGCCCGTTGCCGTCCATGATGATGGCCACGTGAAGACCCGTTGGAGGTAGCGAAGCACTCTGCATCGTAAAGTCAACTCGGAAAAAATAAAACGTTCATTCTAATCCGTGCTCCCCTCCCGGGTCGTGCGGATGATGGCTTCCATGTGTTCCAGGTAGGCGGCCAGGGCCCCTCGGCCCCGCTCGGTGAGGGCGAACTCCGTCTTCGGCGTCCGGCCCTCGAAGGACTTCCGACACACGACATACCCGGCATCTTCGAGCTTGCGCGCGTGTGCGCTGAGGTTCCCGTCGGTGGTGCCCAGGAGATCCCGGAGCTCGGTGAAGGGGAGCGTGCCGTTCACCGACAGAGCGCTGACGATGCCCAGCCGCACGCGCTCATGGATGAGACGGTCCAGCTCGAGGGCACCCGCGTCCGTGCGGTGCCCGGGGACGGAGCCCAGCGCGGGCCGCCTCACGGGACCCGGGCCCTCCGTCCTCGGGGCGGGTTCTCGCTCAGCCACCATACTTCCTCCAGATGATGCCTCCAAACACGAGATGCAGACCGCCGAAGCCCAGGGCCATGAATCCGTCTCCCCAGGACGCCGGCGCGTACAACGCCGCGGCTCCCAGGATCATGAAGAGCAACCCCATCAGGGGGACCGCACGAACCGAGAAGGCACCACCGGTGACGACACCGGTCCCGTACATCACCAGCCATGTGCCGGGAAGCAGGTGCGTCAGGCCATCCCTGAGGAAGGCGACGGTCAGGAGCCCTCCTACGAGCAGCGGCGGGCTCACGTTCCAGGCGAACTTCGTTCCGGCGCCCGCAAGAAGCGTGGTTCCGGCTGAGCGCGCCTTGGCGCTCATCGCCCACAGAGCGACGCCCAGGGACAACGCCGCGGCGCCCAGCCAGACGGCCACCCAGGATGCGACCGACGTGGTCCGTCCGGCGCCCACCGCGGCCAAGAGGGCCACCACGCCCATGAGGATGCCCCCCCGGCCGGAGACCGCCGTGAAGGAGGTCGACCGCTCCATGGTCTCCCGGATGAATCGGATGTCGTCGAGGGCTCGGTCGTGAAGAGCCAGCGCCGGCCGTTCCTTTCTGGGTGCTCTCGGCATGGAGAAGGACATGCTTCCAGTCTGCCAACGTTCCGTCGTGACGTCAAGTACTCTGTGTTGTAGAGTACGTTCCCGACGTCGGCCTCGAGGGTCTCACGCCTGCGGCGCGGGGGCGACGACCCGGAGCGCCCGCGGGAGGATGCGCGCCTCCAACGTCGTGTCCCGGGCGGTCCTCACGTCGCCGTCGACCTCGAAGCGGGGGGGGAGGTCGAAGTGCAGTCGGAACCTGGTGTCCGCGATGACCTCGACCCGGGCATCCCGGACGTGCCGTCCCCGTTCCGCGAGATTGAAGAGCTTGAGACGGGCCAGCGGCGGAGCGTCGCCGATGCGGCAGGCGTGGAGCAAGCCGTCGTCCATGCGGGCCTGGGGAGCGATGGGGAAGCCGCCCCCGAAGTGGCGCCCGTTGGACACGGTGAGCATGAGGTGGGCGTCGTCCTGACGCCTCCCGTCCGAAGCCTCGAGGCCCATGCGGAGCCCCGGGAAGCGAAAGAGCTGCTGCAGGGCGGTCAGCTTGTAGAGAAGCTCTCCCTTGAGGAACCGGGCGCGCGCCGCCGCATCGATCACGGCAATGTCGAAGCCGAACCCTATGAGGTTGATGAAGTGCCGTGCCTGCCAGAGGTCGGGTCGGTGCTCGGAAGCGCTGGGCGTGTCCAGCCGGCCCACGTCGATGACCCGTGTGTGACCCTCCTCGAGCACCCGCACGGCCTCACGGGGGTCGGCCGGGTCGAAGCCGAGGTTGCGTCCGAAGTCGTTGCCGGTGCCGTTGGGGAGAACGCCGAAGAGCACGTCGTCCCGCCCCGAAGCCAAGACCCGGTCCGCCACGTTGCTCCACGTCCCGTCTCCGCCGGCCGCCACCACCAGCTGGCAGCCGGCGTCCATGGCCCGGTCGGCGAGGTCCCGCTCCTCCCCGGGGAACGTCGTCGTGGCGAGCTCAGCGCCGGGGAGCCTCTCCGAGAGCAGAGCCTGGTAGGCGGGAATGCGCTTGGCGCCCCGTCCGCGCCCGGAGGCGGGGTTGAAGATGACGAACGTCTTCGGTGTCGGCCTCAGATGGTCTCCAGGGGCTCGAAGGTCTGAAGGCCCGCCCGATACCACTGCTCCCGGAAGGGATACGTGGCGATGTCGTCGATGGTGAGACCCAGGGTCATGGCGTGCTCGTAGAGCGTGATGGACCCGTTCTCCTCCTCGTGCTCCGAGTGGGGGGCCTCCATGTAGATGTTCGCCTTGAACCTGGCCTCGCCGTCCACGGTGAAGGCGTTGTACATGTTCTTCGACGGGTGGTAGTCGTGCTGCGTGACCAGGAGGTCCAGGATCGGGCCGTCCTCGTCACGGACCTTCACCTCCATGGCGTCGCCGTCCTCCGAGAAACCCATCGTAACGTCCTTCATGAGGTGCGGGAGGTGCCACCGCTCGATGGCGTGGAGCCGCGCGGCCTCCGTGGAGGTCGCCACCATGAAGGGGTAGAACGCGGCCTTGGGCAGAGGCTTGTCCGGCTCTACCATGGGCGGGACGATGATGGCCATCACGAGCTCGTCGTACTCTCCGACCATGCTCTCGGTGAACTGGAACGCCATGACCGAGAGAATGCTCCGGGTGTGCTGCATCTCCATGGGCTGGAGGTGTCCGGGCAGCAGGCGGCGAGCGTCGTCGGTCGGCATCTCGAAGAACGCCCCGACGCAGTTCTGGAAGCCGTAGTAGGTGTGCTCCATGTCTCCTTCTGGTTCCTCTCTCGTGTTTCCGCCGGGGCCGTCGGGCCCGAGGCCCGCCTTGATGGATGTCCGCCGATCCGATTACCCTAGGCCGTCAATCGTGCACCGGCCTCCCGGTGCCTCGTCCTGCTCCCCAACGGACGCCGTCTTGTCGAAGCTACGCGGCTACCTGGCCCTCTTCGTTGTGCTGCTCGGCATCTTTCTGTGCGATCCCGTCCAGCGCCTCGTTGTCGCGCCGGCTGCCCGGCTCCTCCCCTCCCGTCGCGTCGGCATCCTCACGCGATGGCAGCGGTTCCTCGCGCACTTCATCCTCCGAACCCTGTCGACGCTGGGGGGCGCCCACATCCCCACGCCACCCCGCCTTCCGGCCAGCCCGGGCA
>JBDHGI010000153.1:0-20202 GCA_039589955.1 Gemmatimonadota bacterium
TCGGACGAGACCAGGGAGATGCTGTTGCCTATCTCCCGCCTCTGGGCCGCGATGGCCGTTCCCGTCACCACCACGCCCTCGAGCTCCACCGCCTGGGCGTAGAGGGTGAGGTTGACCACCAGCGACTGGCCAGCGGTCACCGTGACGGTTTGGCGCCGCTCGGCGAAGCCGATGAGCTGGGCGACGACCTCATGCGTGCCCGCTGGGACGTTCAGGATGAGGAACCGGCCGTCGTTGTTGGTGATGGAGCCGAGCCCAGTGCCCGTGACGGAGATCTGGACGTTGCTCATGGGCTCCCCGGTCTCGCCGTTGACCACGGCGCCGGTCACCGTCCCGGTCTGCTGGGCCGAAAGGGAGCCGGCGAGGAAGAAGGCCAGGGCTACGGCCATCGCTCCGGTCAAGCGCCGGCAGGTCTCACGCCCCTTCGGGACCATCGTTGGCTCAGGGGCGAACGATTGAATGGACATCATTCCTCCTTTGAGGATGAGTACACGAGGCCCGCGACGCCGGCCGTGCGGCATCGGAGACCGGTTGGGGGGGGAATGGGGAAGGTAGGTGGCGGGCGGAGGGCCATCCGGGACACACGAAGACGCGCCGGCTCGCGGAGCGAGCGCAGCGTCCTTCTGCCCCTCTGTGGCCTCTTCATCATCCCACCCCCACACATTTGGGCGGTGACTTCAAGGATGAGGCGCGCCGAGGCTCGAAGCGGGGGCACTTCCTCCCGTCCTCCACCCTGCACACCGCGCCCTGACCAGCCGAGCATCGCCCGTCCGACAAAGCTACCTACGTCGCCCCAGTCTGACTAGTTACCAGGGCTCTGGTCTCGAGGCGAGGCAGGTCGCCCCAGCCTCCACGTATCCGAACTTGTCAGATGTGGCCCAGGTTCCTATTGTTCCCCTGAACACTTGAGGTGAGGCGCCGCCCCGCGCGGCGTCTTGCTTTCGCGCATCTCCCCTCAACACTTCAGGGAGGCGACCCGTGAGCCCCAAGCAGATGAGCCTCCTACAGGGCACCCTGGACGTTCTGGTCCTCCAGGCCCTGGCGTCGGGTCCCCGTCACGGATATGGCGTCGCCCAGTGGATCCACCGGACCACCGACGGCACGCTGGAGGTGGAGGACGGCGCCCTGTACACGTCGCTGCACCGCATGGAGAGGCGAGGGTGGCTGGCCTCGTCCTGGGGCACGTCCGAGAACAACCGCAGGGCCAAGTACTACGCCCTCACCGAGGCAGGGACCCGGGAGATGGCGAAGGCCAGCCGCGAGTGGACGCGGTACGCCGAGGCCGTGTTCAAGGTGCTCGGGGCCGGGGGGGAGCCGGCCTGACCGTGAGGATGCCCAGGGGCGTGCGCAAGCTCTTCCGTCTCGCCGACCTGCGGCGCGATGCCGCGGCGGACGTGGACGAGGAAGTCCGCTACCACCTGGAGAGGCTGGTGGACGACCTGCTGGCCGAGGGTCTCTCGCGGACGGAGGCCGAGGCCGAGGCCCGGCACAGGTTCGGAGACGTGGACGCGTACCGCCGGGCGCTGGAGCGGATCGACGGGAGGAGGGAGAAGACGATGACGAGGATCGAGTTGCTCGATACCGTGTGGAGGACGTGGACGCACGCTCTGCGGGGCCTGGCCCGCGCTCCCGGATTCACCCTTTCGGTGGTGTCCATCCTGGCCCTCGGGCTGGGCGCCAACGCGGTCATGTTCGGGGTCGTGGACCGCCTCCTGTTGAGTCCCCCGGCCCACGTCCGCGATGCCGGCACGGTCCGCCACGTCTACGCCCGACGCCACCTCGCCGACGGCTCGGAGTTCGTGGGCCGTAGCTTCACGTACCCGGACTACACGGACCTCCTGAGCGTGCCCGCCTTCCGGTCGGTGGCGGCCTGGTCCGGCCCCGGCGAGGAAACGCTGGGGAGGGGCGAGGGCGCCCGCCCCGTGCGGCTCGTGGCCGCCTCGGCGTCCCTGGTTCCCCTGCTGGGCGTGGAGCCCGTCATCGGCCGGGCCTTCACCGCCGAGGATGCCGTGCCCGGGGCCGCGGGAGCGGCGTGGGTGTCCCACGAGATGTGGGAGCGGGCCTTCGACCGGGATCCCGACGTCCTGGGGAGGGTCCTGGACCTGAGCTCCGGCTCCTACACGGTCGTTGGCGTGGCCCCACCGGGCTTCACCGGAGCCGGACTCCGTCCGGTGGACGTGTGGGTGCCTTTGGAGCTTCATCAGGTCCGTGTCACGGGCACCACCGCGTGGCAGGAGCATCGAAACTGGTGGTGGCTGAGGGTAGTGGCTCGACTGGCGGACGGAGTGTCCTCGGACGCCGCCGCTGCCCAGGCCACGGCGGCCCATCGGCGTGGGCGCGAGGACATGATCGGCCGGGGTGACTACGACGCCACCGCCGCCCTTCTCGCCTCACCCATCGTGGCCGCCCAGGACCCGGATCCGTCGGCGGAATCGCGTGTCGCCCGCTGGCTGGCCGCCGTTTCAGCCATCGTTCTGCTCATCGCGTGCTTCAATGTGGCGAACCTGCTCATGGCCCGGGCGGCTGAGCGGCGGCACGAGGTGGCCGTGCGTTTGGCGCTGGGAGTGAGCCGTGTCCGGCTCGTCGCCGAGCTCCTGGTCCAGAGCCTCGCGCTGTCCACGGCGGGTGCCCTGGGTGCTCTGGCCCTGGCCCAGGCGGCGGGACGGACGATCCACCGGGTGCTCCTGCCCGATCTGGCCATGACGAGCCCCGCGTCTTCCGGACGCCTGCTGGTCCTTCTCGGCGTCGGAGCGGTCCTCACGGCCCTTCTGGCCGGGGTGGCGCCGGCCCTTCAGGCCACGCGCTCGGATCTCGCCGGCTCGTTGAGGGGGGAGGTCGGCAGGGCGCGTTCGTCCTCTCGGGGGCGGACCGGACTTCTCGTGGCCCAGGCCGCCCTCTCCGTGGTCCTGCTGGTGGGTGCCGGGCTCTTCGTGAAGAGCCTCCGGCAGGCCCGGGGCCTCGATCTGGGCTTCGACGCACGCCACGTGGTCGTCGCCGAGCTTCAGTGGAACGAGACGCTTCCTTCCGACGAGCGCACGACCATCTACCGCCAGTCCCTCGAGCGCGTGCGTCGCATCCCCGGCGTCCGCGCGGCGGGCCTGACCTACACGGTGCCGTTCGCCTCGGCCTTCAGCATCGGCACGCCCCGCGTCCCCGGGCTCGACTCGGTGCCGACGCATCCCAACGGGGGTCCGTACGCCAACAAGGTGTCCTCGGGCTACTTCGAGGCCATGGGGCTCGAGATCCTCCGGGGACGGAGCTTCGAGCCGGAGGACGACGCGCCCGGGGCGGCTCCGGTGGCCGTGGTCGCCCAGAGCATGGCGCGGGCCTATTGGCCCTCGGGAGACGCCGTCGGATCGTGCCTGCTGCTAGGTGACGAGGAGAATCCGCCGTGCACCGAGGTCGTCGGGATCGTGGAGGACCACCGACGCGAGGAGCTGGTGGAGGACGACGCGGAGTGGCTCTATTTCCTCAACCAGGCCCAACCGGCGTACCGGGGTCCACCTCAGGCCGTCATGCTGGGCACGGACGTCGAGGCCTCGCGAATGGTCGGCGCGGTCCAGGCGGAGTTGCGTGCCACGTCCCCGCAGATCCGGTTCGCCTCGGCGCAGAGCCTCCAGGACAACATCGAGCCCCAGCTCCGCTCCTGGACGCTGGGTGCGTCCCTGTTCTCGGCGTTCGGCGTCCTGGCCCTTGTGGTGGCCGTGTGGGGGCTGTACTCGGTGTTGGCCTTCGAGGTAGCCACGCGCCGGAGAGAGCTGGGCATCCGCTGTGCCCTGGGGGCCGGTGTGCCCAGGCTCCTGCGCTTGGTGCTGTCCCGGGCCGTGTCCGTCGCCGCGGTGGGCGTGGCATTGGGATTGGCCGTCGCCATCCTGGCCGCTCGGGCAGTGGGCCCCCTCCTCTTCGCGGTGTCACCCTGGGATTCCACCGTGTACGCGTCGGTTGGGGCGACGCTCCTGGCGGCGGCGGTGGGAGCCGGACTCCTGCCGGCGTGGCGCGCGACCCGGGCGGATCCCCGGGAGGCGCTGCAGGCGGAGTGAGGGGCGTGATCTAGCGAGTCGTCACCGTCCGCCTGAGCGCCAGTGGCTCGCCGGTCCGGGCACTACGCGGCTTGACAAATATCCATCATGGATATATTCGTCCCGGGCAACGATCCCCAGGAGTGCTCGCCGTGACGCCACAATCCGACCTGCAGGTGCCGCCCCTCCGGCCCGCCGTGTACCACATTCTGCTGTCTCTCGCCGGCCGGCCGCGCCACGGCCTGGGCATCGCCGACGAGATCGAGCGGGCTTCGGAGGGAGTCCTGGAGCTGGGCCCGGGGACGCTGTATCGATCCCTCTCGGAGATGGTGGAAGCCGGCCTGATCCGGTCGGTGCCGGCTCCGTCGGAGAGCGCCGATCCCCGCCGGAAGTACTACGGCATCACTCCCGAAGGAAGGGAGCTCCTGGCCAGGGAGACGGCGAGGCTCGCCCGCGTGCTGAAGACCGCCCGGGCCCTGGGTGCGTTGCCGGAGCAGGCGTGACCGGTCCGGACACCACGTGGCACCTCCGGCTCTTTCGGGCCCTTCTGAGGATCTATCCCCGGTGGTTCCGGGAGGCGTACGGCGACGAGATGGCCGCGCTCTTCGGCGCGCGCCTGTCCCGGTCGCGGGGGGTGGTGGATCGCGTCCACCTCTGGTGGAGGACGCTGAAGGATGCGGGGTCGACGGCCCTGGCGCTGCATGGACGTGAGGACGAGGGAGGGTTGCGCATGGAGACTCTGAGGCAGGACGTCCGGTACGCGACACGTCATCTGACGAGGTCGCCGGTCTTCACCATCGGCGCGGTGGCCCTCCTGGCCGTGGGCATCGGCGCGAACACTACGGTGTTCACCGTGGTGGACAGCCTCGTGCTGAGGCCTCCGCCCTGGAGTCACCCCGAAGAGGTGGTCCACGTCTACCAGGACTCGGACGACGGTGAGCCGAGCTCGAGCTCCTATCCCGCCACCCGGGACATGGCCCGCTCGGAGGTCTTCACGGCCGTGGCCGCCACCACCTCGTCCAGCGCGACGTGGGAGGGGCCCGACGGGCCCGAGCCCGTCGCCACCGAGTACACCACGTCGACGTACCTGGAAGCGCTGGGCCTCGCGGTGCAGCGGGGGCGCTGGTTCGGCCCCGAGGACGACGCGGTGGGCACCGCCCCCGTCGCCGTGGTCAGCGCGCCGGCGTGGCGCGCGCGCTTCGGCGGCGATCCCGGGGTGGTGGGACGCGCGGTTCGCCTCAACGGCATGCCGGTGACCATCATCGGCGTCGGTCCCGAGGAGCTGACGGGGACCTACACGCCCATCGTCACCGATTTCTGGCTCTCCATCTCGTCCACGGTGGTGAGCGGGTCCTTCCAGGTGGCGAACCTGGAGCGGAGGGAGGACCACTGGTACGACGTCCGCGCCCGGTTGGCGCCGGGAATCACCGTCGAGCAGGCCCAGGCGGCCATGGATGCGCTGGCGGCCCGACTCGCCGAGGAGTATCCCGAGTACAACAGGGGCCGCGGAATCACCGTGTTCGCGTCCGCGGACGTCCGCCAGCATCCCCAGGGAGACGGAGCCCTGTACCTGGCGGCGGGCCTTCTGTCGGCGGTGGTCCTCACCGTGCTGCTCCTGGCGTGCGCCAACCTCGCGAACCTGCTCCTGGTGCGGGGGATGACCCGCTCCGGCGAGATGGCGGTGCGTTCGGCCCTGGGCGCGCCCCGGGGACGGGTGGCGCGCCTCTTCCTCCTGGAGTCCCTCATCCTGTCCGCGGTGGGCGGAGGCTTCGGTCTGCTGCTCACACGATGGGCTCTGGAGGCCCTCCCTCTGTTGCCACTCGCCGACGTGGTCGGAGGCACCCTCGAGCTGGCCATCGATGGGCGGGTGGCCACCTTTTCCGTGGTCCTGATGGCCCTGACCGGACTCCTGTTCGGACTGGCTCCCGCCGTCCGCTCGGCCAGGGCCGACGTGGCCCGGGCGCTCCGGGACGACCGGCGCGGCACGTCCGGGAGGGGTACGACCCGTCTCCGCAGCCTGCTGGTGGCCGTGCAGGTGGCGGCTTCCCTGATCCTGGTCCTGGGGACCGGCCTCCTGGCCCGGAGCCTGGCGGCGCTCCAGACGCGGGACACCGGCGTGGACGCCGACCGCGTGGCGTACCTGAGGGCCGACTGGAGCCGGTCGGGGCTGGAAGGCGAAGGGATCCGCGTCGCCCTCGACGAGCTGCGGCAGCGCATGGAGGCGATCCCGGGGGTGACACGGGCAGCCGTGGCCTCGCGCCTGCCCGCCCAGCGGTCCGGGACCACCACTACCGAGGTGGAAGGCTACACGCCGTCCACGGGAACCGAGGCGGTGGAGCTCCCCTTCGCGGTGGTGGGCGACGGATACTTCGAGACCATGGGCATCGCGCTGGTGGCGGGGCGGTTCTTCAACGACGACGACGTCCCCGGGGCCGGCACCTCCATCGTCATCAACGAGACCGCGGCTCGGCGCTTCTGGGGCGACGCGAATCCGCTGGGACGACGCATGCGTGGTCAGGGCTCGGAGGAGTGGACGCGCACGGTGGTGGGCGTCGTGGAGGACACACCCGTCGGGAGCCTAGGCGAGGCAGCTCGCCCCATGTTCTACTTCTCCACCCGCCAGACCGCGTTCCCTCCCAGCTACGTGGTGGCCCGCACCGACGGGGACCCCGCGTCCCTCCTGGAGCCCATGAGGAGGGAGATGACCGCCCTGAGCGTGACGGCGACGGTGAGCGCCCAGGGCACGTTGGGCGGGCACTTCGGAGCCAGCCTAGCCGCGCCACGCCTGGCCGCCAGAGCCATGGGAGCGTTCTCGGTGCTGGCCCTCCTGCTGGCGGGCCTGGGCGTCTACGCCGTGGTGAGCTTCAGCGTCCAGAGGCGGACGTCGGAGCTGGGCATCCGCATGGCCCTCGGTGCGGAGCGGTCCGGTGTCGTGCGCATGGTGGTGTGGGAGGTGGTGGGGGTGGTGCTGGCAGGCCTCGCGGTGGGGCTCGTCCTGTCGGCGCTGGCGTCCTCGAGGTTGGACGGGATCCTGTACGGAGTCCCCGCCCTCGACCCCCTGGCCTTCGGGGGCGCCGTCATCGTCCTGCTGGCCGTGGCCGGAGCGGCGGCGTATGTGCCCGCACGCCGCGCCGCGGCGGCGGACCCGGTGGAGGCCCTCCGCGTGTCCTAGTGCGACGCGTCGCGCCCCTCCTTCTTCGGCGAGTGGGTGCGCTTCAGCCAATCCTCCCAGGTCTCCCGTCCTCCGGGCCGATGCGGGGCCGTATTGAAGCCCTTTCGGAAGGCCGCGGCCGTACGGCCGGGGATGGGCACCTCCACGACGCGCTTCTGGAGCCCCCTGGCCCGGACCCATGTCCGGGCCGCCTGGGCGAGAGGCATGGCCTCGGGACCCAACAGGTCGGGGAGCCGCCCACCAGGGGAGGAGATCACGACCTCCAGGAGCTTCTCGGCCACGTCTCCCGTCCCGATGCTCTGTATCTGGAAGCCGGCCGGCACCGGCAGGACCTTCGGGACCCGGGCCGCCTTTCCGAGGAGGAGGTCCACGAAATCGTGGAACTGGGCGGCGCGGAGTATGGAGTAGGGGACGCCGCTCTGCCGGACTACCTCCTCGGCCCCGAGCTTGGCCTGGTAGTACGGAAGGGGAATGCGATCGATGCCGACGATGGACACGAGGATGAGGCGCTCCACGCCGGCCCGGCGGGCAGCGGCCCCCAGGCGACGGGAGCCCTCGACGTCCACGGTGGCGAAGGGCCGGGGATCGCTGGCCAGGTGGACGATGACCTCGACGCCGTCCACGGCCCGGGCGACGTCCTCACCGGACCTCAGGTCGGCCTGCACCCACTCCACCTCCGACGACGCAGGTCGCGGCCGTCGGCTCGAGACGCGGACATCGTGGCCCTCACCGACGGCCCGGCGGACGAGCTCCGTTCCCAGGCGGCCGGAGCCCCCGGTAACCAGAATCCTCATCGTGCCTCGGAGCGGGTGGCGGAGGCGGACGGGGCTCTCCCCGGCCACAGCAGCATCAGGGGCAGAGCGAACGCCAGCGAGCCGAGGAGTGAAAGACCGACGAACCATCCCCAATGAAGGCGGGCGACGCCCCATCGGGGGAGCAGATAGGCAAGCAGGCCCATGAGGAGGAAGGCCTCGCCGATGAAGGCCAGGGACACCGGGTTGGTGAGCGCCGCCCTCATCACGTCGGGTCGAAGGAGACCGTAGATGAAGACGGTGTTCAATCCCACGAGGCCGACGCCGCCGGCGAGCCAGAGCCACCGGCGCTCGACCCGGGTGTAGTCCTGTGAAGTACCCATCGAGCCTCCGCTGATAGCTGCCGTGTCCGGCCTGTGCGCCCCTGGACTCCGTCAGGCCACCACCGTGGCGCCCCGCGCAGGGACGATCGCTCCGCCGCCGACCGAGCCGGAGGGGAAGGGGCCGTCGGTGACCCCGAAGCCCTCCACGACGGCGAGCGCCACGTTCATCTCTCGACTCAGCTCCTTATGGAGCGCCTTGACCTCGTCCATGGTCCACGTCAGGGAGGCGATTCGATCCGTGACGTCCATGAGCCCCCGCGCCGCGGCGTCCCTTGCGGTCTGATAGCCCTCGAGGGCCTCATCGCTCCCGCCGGAGACAGCCCTGGCCAGGAGCTCCGCGTCGCGGAAGGCGTCGCTGATGCCGTGGGCCGTGAGGGGATCCCGGAAGTAGCCGGCGTCGCCGACCAGCGCCCAGCCGGGACCCACGGAGCGTCGGAAGAAGCTCCGCACCCCCGCGAACCCTCTGAGGTCTCCCGAAGGATGCGCGTACTCGAGCTCTTCCGCCAGCGTGGGGTCCACCCTGCGCACGGTCCGGTGGAAGAGGCCCTCGAGGCCCTCGGCTCTCCCGGCGTGGAGCTCCTGGGGAGTCATCGAGACGAAAACGCACGTGTCCCCGTGGTTCGTGGGGATGGTGCCGATGCCGACGCCGGGACGGAAGTACCACCGGTGCCCGGGACGAGACAGGCCGTGCCAGTATCCGTAGATGGACGCCGTCGAGTGGGATCCCCTGCGCTCCATGGGCGCCTGCACCAGTCGGGCCACGCGGGAGCGGACACCGTCGGCGCCGATGATGAGGTCCGCGGACACGGCCCGGGAGAAGCGAGGATCCACGCCGTCGAGCCAGGCCCCGTTCACCCGCCCGTCGGCGTCGCGGACCAGACCCCGCACCGCAAGGCCGAAGGCCACGTGCACGCCCGCCTCTTCAGCCGCACCCACCAGGATGGGATCCAGCACCGTCCTGCGCGGCGCGAAGAGGGCATCGACCCCGTCCTTGTCCTTGATGGGGACCGCGACGGTCTCGTCGCCGTAGTCGAAGGTCGTGACCCTGGCAGCGGGTGTGCCGGCGGCGATGATCCGGTCCAGCAGCCCCCAGCGACGCAGCTGGAGCACGCCGCTCCTCATGAGGGCATGGGTGGAGAGGGTGTCCCGGCCCCGGGGCACCGGATCCACCAACAGGACCCGCAGACCGCGGCGGGCGAGCAGCATGGCCGTCGGCGCCCCGGCGGCTCGGGCCCCGGCGACGATCACGTCGTAGTGGTCACGTAAGTCGAGCGATGACATCTGGATCTCCTCATGCGAAGGCGAAGGCCTGGCGCCTCGAGCGGGCGGCCAGCATGTGCTCGGACAGCTCCTCCGCATCCTTCGAGACGCCGGCGATGAAGCTCGACGAGCGGCGGCGGAGGAAGTTGAGGCCCAGCACGTAGAGGCCGGGCACGGCGGTGACGCCCCCCGTATGCATGATCTCGCCCCTGGCGTCCAGCACGGGCACGCGGAGCCAGGGGTAGCTCCTGCGAAAGCCTGTGGCCCACAGGACGGTGCGGATCCCTCTGTCCCGCAGATCAAGGGATGTGGGCGCGCTAGGGAGGGGAACGGGGATGAAGGGATCCCTCGCCCCCACCTCACCGGCCATCCCCTCGTCGCGGATGTGCCGGTCGATGCGCATCAGGAGGCTCGCGAGCTTCAGCTCGGCGGAGGCCATGGATTCCACGAGATCGTCGGCGAAGCGCATCGTGTGACCGCACGCGCTCTCGGTCTTGCCGACGAGCCGGATACCCTGCCGCTGCAAGACACCCAGGTCCAGCGTGCGGTGGTGGTGCTCCCGATGAGCTGCATCGAAGGCTGCGCCCGGGACGCCTCCAGGTTCCTCACCTCATGGGTACGCTCGTCCAGGACGCCCATCCTGTGGAACCACTCCAGGATGTCCCTGCCTCGATACGTCCTGGGCAGCCTGGTGTGGCGTGCGACCGAGAGGGTGACCGGTCGCCCGGAGGCGTGGATCTCCGCCGCCAGCTGGATGCCGGTGGCGGACGCGCCCACCACGAGGACTCCCCCTTCCGGCAGCTGGCCCGGGTTCCGGTATCCGGTGGGCACGACCTGATGGATCCTGCCGGAGAGGTCCTGGGCGAGGTCGGGGACCCACGCGTCCTGGCTCTCTCCCGTGGCGATGACCACGTTGGAGGCGTCCCAGGAGCCGTGGTCCGTCCGGACCCGGAACCCCGTCTCGTGCCCTTCGACGCCGAGCACGGTCACACCGCTGCTCACCGGAGCCTGGAAGGCATCGGCGTAGCGCTCCAGATACGAGATGACATCCAGGCGGCTCATGAAGCCGTGGGGGCTCTCCTGGTCGTCCGTCCATCCGGACAGCCGCGACAGCCAACGGGGCGTTCCGCCACCTCTCCCCCACCTCTCCCCGCTCCAGCACCACGTGCTCGATGCCGCGGTCCGTCAGGGCGCGGCTCATGGCAAGCCCGGCCTGGCCTCCTCCGATGATGACGGTCTCGATGCTGTGCATGGTCCCGGCGTCCCTGCGCTCGTTGGGGAAGGGCTGCGCCGACCGGGCACGAAGGCCCGGCCGGCACCCCTCGTTCGTGCTAGGCCCCGTTGACCGTGATGGTCACGGGCGTCTGGTTGGTGATGATGTCGAAGACCGCGGAGCGCGACTTGGACTGCTCCACGATCTGGCGGAGCTTCTCCTCTGGGGCGTCGCCCTTGATGGTGAAGTCCACTCGGATGCTCTGGTATCCGTTCCGCACGTCGTCGGAGAGGCCGAGGACGCCCTGAAGGTCCAGGTCCCCCTCGAGCCTCGACTCGACCTCGAAGAGCTCCACGCCGCGGGCGGCGGCGATGGTGCCGATCCCGCCGGTCAGGCACGACGCGAGGCCGGCCAGAACCAGCTCCACGGGAAGCGGTCCGTTGTCCTTGGCCACGAGCACCTCCGGATGGTCGGCGTCGATGACGAACTCCCGGACGTGCTCCTGCTCCCCCCCGGCCCCGTAGAAGGACTTGATGGAGGTGCGGCTGTGGGTGCCGGACTGCCACCGGTTGGTGGCTCGGAAGCGGAACTGCGCCAGCTCGCGCTGCCCGTCCACGGCGTTGATGGTGGCGAAGAGCGTCGGAGTGTCCACTCCGTTCAGAGGGGCCTTGGTGCGGGTCTCGTTCACGGTGGCCTGTGACATGTCGTCCTCCTCGGATGTTCGTTCATGCGGTGTGATCGGTGGGACGTTCTCGTCCCTCGCCCTGAGGAGGCGCGGCCTCGTCCGGAATCGGCTCATCGGATTTCGCGACCACGGAGGAGAGGGCGCGTGACGGGGCCGCGGAGGCGTCGGGCCGGTGTCCACGGCGTCCTGGTGGAGGAGTCCCGGGGACGGCGCCCGGAGGTGGACGAGCCGGCCTCTAGCTTCCCAGCTCGCGGTTGAGCCAGGCCCGGGCGACCAGCCAGTCCCGCTTCACGGTGGCGGGGGAGGTGCCCACGGTGGCGGCGGTCTCCTCGATGCTCATCCCGGCGAAGTACCGACACTCCACGATGCGGGCCCGGCGCTCGTCGAACTCCGCCAGGCGCTCGAGGGCCTCGTCCAGGGCGAGGAGCTCAGCGGGGCGCTCCCGAGCCGCGGCGACCACGTCGTCCAACGGAACGTGCTCTGCTCCGGCGCCGCGCTTGTCGGCCTTTCGCATGCGGGCGTAGCTGATGAGGATCCGCCTCATGGCCTGAGCCGCGGCGCCGAAGAAGTGCGCTCGCCCCTCCCAGGTGATCCGATCCAGCTGGACGAGCCTCAGGTACGCCTCGTGGACGAGCGCAGTGGCATTGAGCGTGTGGTCGGGGCGCTCCCTGGCGAGCTCCCGACGGGCCAGCCCCCTGAGGTTCTCGTAGACGACGGGGAGAAGCCGATCCAGGGCTTCCGGATCGCCTCCCGTCAGGTCGATGAGGGCTCGTGTGATGTCGTCGGGATCAGACACGGGCTTCGGGCGTTGGGGCGGATACACTCCACTCCTGCGGGCACTGGGCTCGGTCGTGCCCATGCGTGGAGAGGCGCATCTTCGATTCCGGCCGGATCACGGATCGAAGCCGGGCTCGCGGGAGTCGACGGCTCCGGCTCCGTCGAGGGCGCGTTGAACGGTCCGGCGCAGCGGGTGGGCCCGGGGTAGGGCCACCAGGTCCGCCAGAGCCGATTCCCTGGCCTGCCGGGCTTCCTCGACGGCGCCTCCAGCCTGGAGGGCGTCGGCGAGGAGGGCGAGGGTCTCGCCCATCCTGGGATGCGGGCTGGGTCGGGTCCGGCGCTCCGCCTCCAGGATCTCGACGAGGGTTGCCCGGGCTTCGTCCGGCCTGCCCTGGGCCAGCATGACCCGGGCCCTCGTCCGCCGGACGTCGAGAACGTAGCGGTGATCCGAACGGAGCAGGCTCCGGGCCTGGGACAACGCCAGCGTGGCCAGGGAATCCGCCTCGGCCACGCCGCCGGTGCGGAGCGCCGCCTGCGCCAGGCCGTTGCGGGAAAGAGCACCGTAGGTGCCCTCGTTGTCCCCGAGCCGAGCGCCCATGGCCAAGGCCTCCTGGAAGCGCGACGCCGCCTCCTCGGGACGGTCCGCCGCCAGCAACGCGTCGCCCATGGAGTTGAGCGAGTAGACCGTCCCTGGATGATCGCCCTCGTGCGCCTCGATCTTGGCCGCCACGACGCTGTCCAGCCGGGCGAGGGCCAGGTCGAACCTGCCCAGCTGGCGGTCGACGGTGGCCAGAGCCTCGCGAGCGCCCCGCGTGTCCTCGTGCTCCTCCCCAAGGACCCGGATGGCGATCTCCAGGTTCTCGGCGAGGAGCTCTTCGGCCTCACCGAATCGCCCCAGGGCGATGAGCTCGGTGCCCAGCTGCTCCCGGGCCTGGATGCTCGCCGGATGCTCCGGTCCGAAGAGGGTCAAGGACATGGCGAAACCGCTGCGCAGGAGTGGCTCGGCCTCCCGGTACCGCTCCTGCAGCCGTCGCACCATGCCCACGTTCACCAGGGCGTTGGCGGCCACTGGATCGGGCCGACCCAGGGCACCCAGGTCCAGGGCGCTCAGGAAGAGGGCCTCGGCCTCGTCGAAGTTGCCGGAGTCGTGCGACGAGGCCGCAAGACCGAGCAGGCTGGTGGCCACGTCGGGGTGGCCTTCGCCCAGGAGGGTCCGTTGAAGCTCCAGCGCGCGGCTGAAGAGCGTCCGCGCCCGCTCGTGCTGCCCCTGCGCCCGCACCTCCCAACCCAGGCTGGCGAGCAGCGTGGCCAGGGTCGAGTCCGGGGCGGCGATCACCTGCTCTCTCAGGCGGATCGTGCGCTCGAGCTGATCCACCGCCTCGCCGGACCGGCCCCGATCCCGGAGCACCAGGGCCAGGAAGCCCATGGCGTCGGCGTGGGACAGGGAGCCCGGCTCGTGCTCGGCTCGGAGGGTCACGGCCAGGCTTCCGAGGCGCTCGGCCTCGTCCAGGATGCCCAGGTTGCGGTGGACCCTGCCCAGCTCGAGGAAGAGCGATGACTGGAGGGCGGGGTCGTCCGAGAGAGTCGCCTCCACCCGCCGGGTGCCCTCCTCGAGGATGCGGCGCACACCGATGGTGTCGCCCCGCGCCTGGAGGGGATCCCCCAGCCGGAAGATGTCGGTCATGAGGGCCGTCACCAGGCGGGCTCGGGCCGCCTCCTCCTCTGCCCGGTCCCGCTGCACCATCGCCCGGCGAGCTTGCCACGCGATTCCGGCAGTACCGGCGGCGAGGGCGAAGGCCAGCAGGATCATCACCACCGTGATGCCGCGGTGACGCTGCACGAGCTTCCTGAGCCGGTAGAGCCTGCTGTCCGGCCTCGCCAGGATCGGGTCGCCCCGGAGGTATCGGCGGACGTCGTCTGCCAGGGCCGCGGCGGAGTCGTATCGACGCTCCGGCTCCTTCGTCAGGGCCTTCAGGACGATGAGGTCACCCTCGCCTCGAAGGAGCCGGGTCAGGCGCTGCACGCTGGTACCGCGGAGGCGAGCGATCTCCTCCGGATTCGCCGCCTTCCCACCTTCGGCCTGCTGGTCGGGCCGTCCCCTCAGCACCAGGTCGCTGGGCCGGACCGGAGGCTCCTGCGTGATGATCCGCCCGATCTCCACCGGCGAGGACCCGGACGTGTCGTAGGGACGGGCGCCGGCCAGGAGCTCGCACAGGAGGACACCCAGGGAGTAGATGTCCGAGCGCGTCGACAGGATCCCACCGGTCACCTGCTCGGGGCTGGCATAGGCCGGGGTGACCCAGCTCGCCGTCTGCTCCGAGGTGGAGACGGCCTCGAGGTTCTTGGCGATACCGAAGTCGAGCAGCTTCGGTCGGCCCTGCAACGTGACCATGATGTTGGAGGGCTTGATGTCGCGGTGCACGACGAGCTGCTGGTGGGCATGGTGCACCGCGTCGCAGACCTCCGCGAACAGTCGGAGCCGTTCGCGGAGGTCCAGACGATGGAGGTCGCAGTAGGTGAGGATGTCCTCACCCTGGACGTACTCCATGGCGAAGTAGGGGTGACCGTCCTCGGTGACGCCCCCATCGATGAGACGAGCGATGCCCGGATGCTCGAGGAGGGCCAGGATCCGACGCTCCGCCTCGAGCTTCTGTGCCAGGAGTGGATCGACGAAGCTGCCCCGCAGGATCTTCAGCGCCACGGTCTGCTCGAAGCCGGGACCCTCGCGGATGGCGAGCAGGACCGTGCCCATGCCGCCCCTGCCCAGGGGACGAACGATGCGGTAGTCGGCAATCCGCTCGGGAACGCTTCCGCCGAACGGCAGCTCCCCCTCCATGGGTGGGACGATCCCGGTGGTGTCGTGGGAATCCAGCAGGGACTCCACCTCCTGCCGGAGCGCGGGCGAGCCCGCGCAGCGCTCGTCCAGCAATGCCCGACGGTCGGTGGGTGACAGCTCGAGGGCCTCCAGGAAGAGCTCCTCGACCCGACGCATGTCCAATCCGTTGCCCATGCCCGCTCCCATGTGCGGTTCCATGAATAGCGTAAGGGCTTCCCGGGCCGCCAGGGGATGAGCCGAATCGTCGGGGCCCGGCGCCTCTGTGGTTGAGGCCCCGTAAGGCCCGACGACGAGTGACCCATGACCCGAGAAGGGGTGTGAACATGATGAAGAAGAGCCGGGGAGCGGTCCTCGACGACGCCCACGGACTCGGCGTCCTCGAGGAGCTTGCCGAAGCAGGACCCCTCACCCTTCCCGAGATTCCCCGCCGGTGGCCTGTCATCAGGCCGATGCTGGAGCGACGGGTCCGCGAGCTGGTGGCGGAAGGCCTGGTGGAAGGGGTGCCGAGCAAGCGCGTTCCCGGAAAGACCGCCTACTCGCTAACGCCTCGAGGTCGTGCCACTTTGGCGGCGAGGTAGGAACGATGCTCCCGAACGCAGCCATTCCGGGGCCCGCCCCCGCGATCGCCAGGGAAGGCAACGAGCCTGGTCGGGCGTCCACGAGGAAGATCCGCATGGACGAGAGAAAGCTGGCGCTGCTCGAGAAGAGCTGGGAGCTCGTCGAGCCCCGGGGACCGGAGATCGCGAGGAGGTTCTACGATCGCCTGTTCCACCTGGATCCCAAGATCGAAGATCTCTTCGTCCTGGCCGAGATGGACTTTCAGGGCAGCAAGTTCATGGCCATGCTGGGAGAGATCCTCCGGCTGGTCCGCGATCCCGAGCGCTTCGAAGCCACGCTGAGGCAGTCGGGTCGACGCCACGAGGGCTACGGGGTGGTGGGCCGGCACTACCGGACCGTGGGGGAGGCGCTGTTGTGGGCCATGGAGGCCGTGCTCCCGGATGGCTTCGATACCGACACCCGTCGCGCGTGGGCCGAGGCCTATACGCGCATGGCGTTCCTCATGCAGAAGGGCGTGGGCTCGGACACGGCCCGCCCGGAGGAGGTCCGATGATCCAGCCGACGAGAGCCCTTGACCAGATCATCCGTACCACGCTGGGAGACGAGGAGGCGGCGCTCCGGGACCGGTTCGGTGAGCAATCGACCGGCGAGCTCTTCATCGAGGCGATGCGGGGCCCTTACCGTGCCTGGATGGGTGCCGGCATGGTGGTCAGCCTCGCGTTCCTCGCCGTGGGGATCCACGCCGCGCTCCAGTTCGCCCAGGCGACGGACGTGCGCTCCATGCTTCTCTGGGGCGGGGTGGCGATGCTCTGCTTCGGGGTGATCTTGGCGGTGAAGATCTGGTCCTGGCTCGAGATGATGCGCGGAGCGCTGGCCCGGGAGATCAGGCGGCTCGAGCTTCAGGTGCTCCTGGCCGGAAGACCCCGGGAGGGGTAGCAGAAGCCCCTCGACGTCACCCTTCCGCCTCCGCGTCGAACACGATCTTCCCGTCGAACACCGTCAGCTCGCACCGCATGTCCCGCAGCGCCGCGGTGGGGACCTCGTAGGGATTCCGGTCCCAGACGGCGATGTCGGCGTACTTGCCCGGCTCCAGGGAGCCGATGTGGTCCTCGAGGAAGAACTGGTGCGCGCTCCACGCGCTGAAGGACCGCAGGGCCTCGCGGACGTCGACGGACTCGTCCGTTCCGAAGGGCGTGGGACCGTAGACGCCCCGCTCCGTCTGCCGGGCGACCGAGGCCCAGATCCCGTAGCGCGCCGGGAAGGGCGTGACGCCGAAGTCGGAGCCGCCCGCCCAACGGATCCCCCTGGACACGAATGTCCGGAATGGGTTCAGACGCAGTGACCGCTCCGGGCCGAAGTTGCCGGCGTACGTGTCTCCGATCCACCACATGAAAGTGGCGGACGGCTCCGGAAATCCCGCATCGTGCTCGCGCTGGAGCCTGGCCATGATATCGAGAGCCCGGTCCGTCGGGATGTTCGCGTGGATGATGCCGTGCCGCAGGCCCCGGACGGGATGGGCCTCCAACGCGGCGGCGTAGCTGTCCATCACCCAGTCGATGCCACGGTCGCCGATGGCGTGCACGCTCACGTGGATGCCGGCGTCGTTGAAGAGGCGGATCTGCTCCCGAAGGGTGTCCGGATCCGTCGCGGGGTAGCCGCGGTTGCCGACGTCCGTCGAATCACGGCCGCGGCTCCAGTCCTCATGCATCCACGCCGTGCGCGCACCGCCGCTGCCGTCGATATAGAGCTTGACTCCGCCGGAGATGAGCCGGTCATCCCCGGTGCTCACGTACGGCTTCGTGAACGGCGCGATGCGGGAGATGACGTCACGGGCGGCGGCCACGGTCCGACCAACCCGCCACAAGGCGAAGATGCGAACGGTCAGGGAGTCCTGGGCCAGGACGTCCTGGTACGCGGCCCATCCGCCGGGGCCGATGCCCGGATCCTTGGCGCCCGTCATGCACTCGCGGTTGAAGGCACGGGCGAGATCGCGGATCCCGGCCCGCACCTGCCCCGGGGAGTATCCGGGCACGAGCCGGCGCACGAGCCCCTGGGCGCTTTCCTTGAGGACCCCGGTGGGCGTCCCGTCCGGGGCGCGGTCGATGGTTCCTCCCACGGGGTCCGGGGTCGAGGCGTCGAGGCCCGCGAGCCGCATGGCCAGGCTGTTGGCGGTCCCGTAGTGGCCCATGGTGTGCTCGAGCCAGACAGGGTTCTCCGGGGCGACGCCGTCCAGGTCGGACGCCAGGATGTAGCGTAGCTCCTCCAGCTTCCCCTCGTCCCACCCGGCGCCGGTGATCCACTCCCCCGGCTCGGCGTCCCGCACCCGGCCGACGAGCAGGGCCTTCACGTCCTCGATGCTCTGCACGCCAGGGAAGCTGAGATCCAGGTTGAACAGACGATCCCCGCCGGCGTTGAGGAAGTGGACGTGGGCGTCCAGAAGGCCGGGGGTGGCCGTGCGGCCTCGGAGGTCGACGCGCTCCGTGGAGGGGCCGGCGAGCCCGAGGATCCGTCGGTCGTCGCCCACGGCCACGATGCGCCGGCCCTTGACGGCGACGGCCTGGGCTACGCGGTCCGCCTCGTCGACGGTGAGAACCGTGCCGTTGAAGAGGACGAGATCGGCGGCGAGGGACGGGTCGGGCTCCGGAGCGCATCCGGTGGCGAGCAGCACGAGGGCGGCCGCAGCCGGGAGATCGCTTCGCTTCATGGCTCTCGTGTGTGGCAACTCACCTCAGAAGGCCCATGGCATCCACGGCCGCCTCGGCGAGCTGCGCCCTCAGGTCGGCGAGGACCGCCGCCATGGACGGGTCGCCGACGAGGTTCGTGGTCTCGAAGGGGTCCTCCACCATATCGTACAGCTCGCCTTCCCCGGGGTGTTGCATCCAATGGATGTACTTGTACCGCTCGGTCCGGATGGCCCGGTAGTCCATGTCCACGAGCCACGGGAAGGGGTTCTCGTAGGTGTAGAACTCCACGAGGAGGGACTCCCTCCAACCGCCCTCCATGCCCCGAAGCAGGGGTACGAAGGAGCGTCCCTGGACGTGATCTCCGACAGGGGTGCCGGCGAGCTCGAGCATGGTAGGCGCCAGATCCACCGAAGAGACCAGGCGCTCGATCCGGGATCCGGGCTCGGCCACCAGGGGATACCGGACGATGAGAGGAGTGCGGATCGATTCCTCGTAGGGTAGGCGGCGCTCCAATGAGAGGCCGTGCTCACCATAGAAGAATCCGTTGTCGCTGGTGAAGACGATGACGGTCTCGTCCAAGATGCCCTGGCTCCGCAGGGCTTCCACGATGCGACCCACCCCGTCGTCCACCGCCAGCAGCATCTCTGCCCGGCGACGGATGGTCTCTTCCCGGGTTCCCGGGTCGAGCTCCTGCTCGCCCCACGCGGACAGGACCTCGTCGGAGTACTTCACCGAGAGCGCCCTTCGGAGTGCGGGCTTACCCGTGAGCTCGTCCGGGGACGAGACCACGTTGGGGCGACGGGTGAACTCCTCCTCCTCGTAGCGACCGAGATGCCGCGGGGCGGGCACATAGCCGCGAGGCACCGTGAGGTCCACCGAGCCGTCGTCGAGCTGGACGGCGTCGGGATGGATGGCCTTGTGCGCGATGTAGAGGAAGAACGGCTCGGTGCGGTCCCTGCGGATGAAGTCCACCGCGCGATCCGTGAAGATGTCGGTGATGTACCCCTCCACCGTATGGATCCCGCCGTCCTCCCACAGCTCGGGGTCCCTGGTGCGTCCCTGCCCGGGTATGGCGACCCACTCGTCCCAGCCCGGGCGCGCGGTGGGATCGTTGCCCATGTGCCACTTGCCCATGAACGCGGTCTCATATCCGTCTGCCTGCAGAGCCCTCGGAAACGTCTCCAGGCGATGGCTCATGCGGTTGCGGGCGACGTTGTCGATGATGCCGTGCCGGGACGGATACTGGCCCGTGAGAATAGAAGCCCGATTCGGGGAGCACAGCGGCACCGCGTGAAAGGCGCGGGTGAACAGGGCGCCGTCCCGAGCCAGCTGGTCGATGTGCGGCGTCTCGAGGTAAGGGTGGCCCGCCACGCCCATCTCGTCGAAGCGCATGTCGTCGACCACGATGACCACGATGTTGGGGCGCACCTCGGGCACGCGGGAGTCCGCGTCCGGGTCGGCGGCCACCCGGGCGTCCTGGGGATCGCAGGACAGCAAGACCACCGCGACCAGGGTGAGGAGCACGGAACGAAGCATGGGCGAACCTCCGGCTCGGCGACCGACGACGACCTCGGCGGCAATAAGGTCAGGAGGACAACCTACGGACACCGGCTCCGGACGTCACGCGAACCTGGCCACCTCGCGGATCCGGACGGCGCGGCTGCCGGGGTAGGAGACAGGACCTGGGGGAGCCGCTTCCGTGGCCTCTAGGGCAGCCTCTCCCGCAGCCAGGCAGCCAGCATGCCGAGATCCTCGTCGCTGGTGGCGCCGTGTCCACCCGCGGAGGTCCAGTACACCTCGGCCGACGCGGGCGCCAGCGCGTGGATGGGGCGGATCGCGCTTTCCAGGAGGAAATCCTGGTCC
>JBDHGI010000154.1:0-12324 GCA_039589955.1 Gemmatimonadota bacterium
GAGAATCGGCGGAGAGGGGCGCTGCGCCGCGGATCGGGGGTGACCTCCTCGCTCCATGCCACCAGACCCTTCTTCTCCATGCGCTCGAGCGTCGTGTAGAAGGCGCCCCTCGACACGGTCCGGTCCGCGCTCCTCTCGATCTCCCGCCGTACCTCCAGGGCGAACGCCCGCTCGCCCTGCTGGAGGATGGCCAGGAGGACCATCTGCTCGAACTCTCCCAGGTAGCTGTTGGGGCTCATGACCTCCTCCCTGTCCACAATGTGGACTGACGTGTACACATTGTAGACGCATTCAGTTCCGCAGAAGTTTCATTCGGGCTGACCGTGAGCCGACGGGCGCTCGTCCCCGCAGCCGCGGAGGGAGGCCCGCCCGCGGGCGGGCCCCCGCACGTCACTCGGCCCGGAGCGCCTCCACGGGATCCATGCCGCTGGCTCGTCGGGCGGGAATCCAGCTGGCCAGGATCGCGGCACCGACCAGGATCGCGGCGGCGGATCCCAGGGTGAGGGGGTCGGCCACGCCGATGCCGAAGAGGAGGTCCTGCAGGCCCATTCCCAGGGGGACGGCGAGACCGACCCCCACCATGGCACCCACCAGAACCGGGACGAGCGCCTGTCGGATCACGAGCCTGCGGACCTGGGCTCCCTCGGCCCCCAGGGCGATGCGCACGCCGATCTCCTGGGTCCGCTCGCTCACGGTGAAGGAGACCACCGCGTAGATGCCCACCACCGCCAGGATCAGGGCGAACACGCCGAAGATGGTGAGGAGGAGGGTGGTGGCCCTCCGCGTCGACGCTGCGCCGGCGAAGGCCTCGTCGACGGTCCTGATCGCGTAGACGGGCTGGTCGGGGTCCATGCCGGCGACGACGCCACGGACCGAGGGAAGGAGTGACCGGGGCTCGGCCTCCGTGCGCAGGAGAAGGAAGAGCTGGTTCTGGGTGCCCCCCACCTGCTCGTGGACCGCGTAGACCTCGGGGAACGGGCTCTCGTCCAACCCCCGATTGTGCGTGGATGCCACCACGCCGACGATCTCCCACCACGGGGCCTGATCGTCGGGACCGCCGATCTTCAGGCGGCGGCCGACGGGATCCTCCCCGGGGAGGTACCGCCGCGCCGCGGCCTCGTTCAGCACCCCCACCAGCGGCGTCCCTGCCCGGTCGGACGACTCGAACGTGCGTCCGGACAGGAGACGCACCCCGAGGGTCTCGAAGTAGCCCGGCGTGACCACCGTGGCCAGGGCCACCGGCAAGGTCTCCCCGTCGCTTGCCTCCCTCCCGTCGAACCAGATCTCGCGGAAGGAGAACGCTATGGGAGGGAATTGGGTGCCCGCTGCCGCCGCACGAATGCCCGGAACCGCCTCCAACCGTTCGGTGAGCTCCTGGAAGAAGGCGGGCACGGCTTCGCCCGTGTACTCCTCCCGGGGCAGGGTCAACCGCATCGTGAGCAGGTTATCCGCGTCGAAGCCGGGGTCGACCCGGCTCATCCGGACGAAGCTGTTCACCAGGTAGGCCCCGCCCGCCAGGAGGACGAAGGCCATGGTGACCTGCACTGCGACGAGCGTGCGCTGCAGACGCTGTCGACTGGCCACGGCGGTGCTGGCTCTCCCCTCGGATTGAAGCGTGCCGGCCGGGTCGGTGCCCGAGGCCTGGAAGGCCGGCACGAGGCCGAAGATCACCCCCGCCGCCACGGCCACCACCGCCGTGAACACGAGCACGGGGCTGTTCACCTCCACGGCGCCCGCCACCGGGAGGGAAAGACGGGCGAGGAGGTCCCGGACCCCCCGCGCTCCCAGCACCGCGAGCCCCACGCCGAGGAGCCCTCCCAGCGTGGACAAGAGGACGCTCTCGGTGAGGAGTTGGGAGACGAGGCGGCCTCGCCCGGCCCCCATGGCCGTCCGCACGGCCATCTCCCGCCTCCGCTTCTGGGCCCTGGCGAGGAGCAGATTGGCGGTGTTGGCGCACACCAGGAGCAGAACGAAGCCCACGGCGCCCATGACGATGAAGAGGCCGGTCCGGAAGAGCCGGGAGCTGATCGCGTTCCAGGTCATGGCCACCAGGGACCAGCCCCGGTACTCGTCGAACTCACCGGCGTGGGCGATCTCGGTCTGTCGGGCCAGCCCTTCGAGCTCGGTGTTCACGTCCTCGAGGGTGAACCCGTCCCGGACGCGTGCCAGGATCTGGAACTGCCGACGGTTTCGCGGCCACATGCTCGGCCGGGCCGGGAGCACGGTCCAGAGGTCCATGCCGTAGAGGACCACGCCCTCGGGGAGGACTCCGACGAGGGTGTGGGGGTTGCCGTTGATGAGGAGCGACGACCCCACGAGGGTGGAATCGGCCCCGAACCGGTCCCGCCAGGCGCGGTAGCTGAGAAGGGCGACCGCCTCACCCCGCTCGACCTCCTCGTCGGTGAAGCCCCGTCCCAGGTGGGCATCCATCCCCATGGTCCTGAGGGCGTCACCCCACCAGAAGCCGGTGAAGACATTTTGCGGCGGCCCCTCGCCGTCGATCTGGCGGTTGCCCATGTCCCAGGCCACCACGTCCTCGAGGGTACGGCTTCGGTCCCGGATGTCCTCCCACTCGGCGGGGGACATGTGCTCGACGAAGCTCAGGTCCTGACCGAGCTGGGGAAACGCGGTGCCGACGCCGACGATCCGATCGGGCTCGGGGAAGGGGAAGGGATCGAGCACGAGCCCGTAAACCGCGCTGAAGATGGTGGAGTTGGCGCCGATGCCCAGCCCCAGCGTGAGGATCACCACCGAGCTGAAGCCCATGTTGTGCCGGATGGCGCGAGTGGCGTAGCCTACGTTCTGCCGGAGTGCTCCCATCATCCCATCCCCTTGTCTGTAGCCGCGGAGCCTGTTGCGGACGAGCTGCGCTCGTCGTCGGAGGTTGGGCCCCACGGAGCCCAGGGCCTGCGTCCTGTACCACCGCCGAGCCTCCGCCAGGTCGCGGTCGGCCCTCTCCTCGAACTCCTCCTGCAGATCCCCCAGGATCGGCTCCCGGTCCGCGGGGGCGGCCGAGAGGTGTGCGAGCATCTGGAGGATGCGCGGAGGGGAAGGCGTCATGAGCTTCCCTCGGCACCCTCCGGAGAGCGTCCGAAGTCGACCCCCTCCCACATGGAATCCAGCATCCCCCGGCTGGTCTGGAGCGCCCGGATTCCCGCCCGCCTGATCTGGAAGTGCCGCCTGGCCCGTCCGCCCCGACGAGGGGAGGTTTCTCCCTCCCGGGACGAGGCCAGACCCTTCTCCTCCAGTCGACCCAGGGTCGCGTACACGGAGCCGACCGTCACTGCGCGCCCGGTCCGCCGCTCGATCTCCCGCCGGATGCTGAGGCCATATCCCTCTCCCTCCAGCGCAGCCACCGCGAGAAGCACGACCTGCTCGAACTCACCAAGAAACCCACCCTTGCCCACTGCGGACTCCGTCTGTTGGGACCCTCGAGTAATGTTCTACAAATACGAAATACGTCGAGGGAGGTTTCAGGGCAAGCCCGTTTCCGGAGGTCAGTGGCGGAGCACGACCTTCCCGAAGGTCTGACGGGATTCCAGAAGGTGGTGGGCCTCGGCCACGTCTTCGAAGGGGAGCACGTGACCCACGACGGGCCGGAGTCCCCGCTCCATCGTGAACGCCACCAGCTCCCCCCACACGCGCCGCATCAGCCGCTCATCCCTGAGGAGATATCCCAGGTGGGTGGAGAGCAGGCCCTTCGATCCCCGGTACATCTCCTCGAGGCCCATGCGGGGCATCCCCCGCCACGCGGACCACCACGTCCAGGGCTTCCATCGTCCGTAGTCCAGGGAGGCGTAGCCGGCCACCACGACGCGGCCGAAGGGCGCCAGCGCCTTCGTCGCGGCAAGGAAGACGTCTGCTCCCACCATCTCCAGGGCGACGTCGATTCCCCGCCTGACGGTGAGGTCCTCGAGCCGGCCCTGCCATCCCGGCCGACGGTAGTTGACGGTCAGAGGGGCGCCGAGCTCTCGGACGCGGGAGAGCTTGTCATCGCTGCCGGCCAGGGCCACCACCTCGCACCCGAGGCTCGACGCGATCTGGACGGCGGCGGTCCCCACGCCTCCCGCGGCCGGGGACACCAGGACACGGTCCGCCGGTCGCAGGCGGCCCATCTCCATGAGACTCACCCAGGCGGTCATCCAGTTCACGCCGAATGCCGCGTTTTCCTCCACGCTGAAGCCCGGAAGGGCGGGGAGGGCCCGGGCGCTCGGCACGACGATCCGCTCGGCATAGGCTCCGAGCTGGGTACCCACGACGACGGCCTCGCCCAGCGCGCGCCCGACTCCCTCCCCCACGGAGTCGATGAGGCCCGCTCCCTCCATTCCCAGGACGTAGGGCATCCGGGGGGCCCAGCCGTAGAGCCCTCTTCGGGACAGCACCTCCGCATAATTGAGGCCGACGGCCTCGAGCCTCACCGACACCTCTCCGGGTCCCGGCGTGGGATCCGGCACCTCTTCCACCCGGAGGACCCCGGGAGGGCCGTGGCGGCGGAGGACGACGGCGCGCATGACGTTGTCCTCAGGGACCCCTGCGGGCCTTGCCGAGGTTCTCCGCGGCCATGGACCATGCCTCGACGGCCCGCTCGAGGTCGTCCCGGGCTCGGGCGAGCTCGGCCTTCAGGCGTACGGCCTCGTCGATCCGGCTTCCATCCTCGTAGAGGGCCGGATCCGCCAGGGCCTCCCGCAGCTCCTCCGTCAGCACCTCCAGCCGGTGCACCTCCTCCTCGGCCGCCTCCGCTTCCCGCCGGAGACGACGCACGTCGGCCCGGCGCGCCCTGTCCCGATCCCGGTCGCGCCTGGCCGTCTTGCGCTCCCGCTCCCTCCTTCGCTCCTCCTCCTCGGCGATGCGGTGGGCGGCCTCCCGCCGTCTCCGAGCCTGCTCCTCTTCCCAGTCCGCGAACGACCCGGGGTATTCCACGATCCGTCCGGCCCGCAGGACCCAGACCCTGGTCACCAGCGTCCGGAGCAGCGCACGGTCGTGGCTGACCAGCAGGACGGTGCCCTCGAAGCCTTCCAGGCCGTCCTCCATGGCTTCCACCGACTCGACGTCGAGGTGGTTCGTGGGCTCGTCCAGGAGGATGAAGTTCGCACCCGACAGCATCAGCATGGCGAGGGCCACCCTCGACTGCTCGCCGCCGGAGAGGGTGTCGGCCCTCCTCATTACCTCCTCGCCGGAGAAGCCGAAGCGCCCCAGGTGACCCTGCACCCGTCCCCGGTCCCAATGCGGGCGCAGGTCGGAGATGATGTCGAAGAGGGACTTTCCCGTGGGAATCTGGGCCATGTCCTGTCGGTAGTAGGCCGCGTCTACCGAGGAGCCGAGCTCGATGGTGCCGGCGGCGGGGGGACGCACGTCCGCCACCGCGTCCAGCAACGTGGACTTGCCGCTTCCGTTGGCCCCCACCAGCCCGACCACCTCTCCTCGCCTGAGTGTGGCGTCGAAGCTCTCCAGGAGCGTCCGCCCTCCCGCCTTCAGCGTCACGCCCCGGGCCACGAGCACCTGGTCGCCCCCCCTCCGGTCGGGCTCGAGGGATAGCGCCATGACCCCCTCCTCTCCCGGGGGAGGGCTCAGCCTCGGCATGTGGGCCAGCCTCTTCCGTCGACTCTGGGCCTGGGCCGTCTTCTGACCGGCGATGTTGCGCCGGATGAAGTCCTCCTCCCTGGCGATGGCCCTCTGTTGTGCTTCGTACGCCCGGGCCCGGGTGAGCCGGCTCAGGGCCCGTTGCTCCACGAAGCGGCTGTAGCCGCCGGCGTAGGCCGTGGCCGTTCCGGCCTCGAGGTGGAGCACGTGGTCCGCCACCTCCTCGAGGAAGGCGCGGTCATGGCTGATGACGAGGACGGTGGCGGAAAGGTCGCGGAGGTAGCCCTCGAGCCACTCGGTCGTGTCGAGATCGAGGTGGTTCGTGGGCTCGTCGAGGAGCAGGACGTCTGCCGGAGCCACGAGCTGCCGTGCCAGGCCCACCCGGCCCGCCTCTCCACCGCTGAGGCGATGGGCCGGATGACGACGCGCTTGGCCCGGGTCGAAGCCGAGGCCCTGGAGCACGGCATCCACCCGGGCGTCCATCTCGTAGCCCCCCTCTCTGGCGAACCGCTCGAGGTCCCGGTCGTATCGGGCGAGGACCTCGGCCGAGGGCTCCCTGGCCGCCATCCGATGTGCCTGCTCCTCCAGGGAGCGCTCCAATTCCCGCAGGGGAGCGAACGCCGAGGCCGCCGCCTCCCACACCGTGGCGTTCTCGGCGAAGGCGCGGTGCTGGTCCAGCAGTGTGACGCGCAGGTCGCCTGACAGGGTCAGCGTCCCCCGCGACGGGGCGACCCGGCCTGCGATGACGTTGAAGAGCGTGGTCTTGCCCGAGCCGTTTCGCCCCACCACGCCCCAACATTCGCCCCGCCCCACCGTGAAGTGGACGTCCCGGAAGACCGGGGTGGCGCCGAACTCCACGGTGAGCCCCGATGCGACGATCTCGCCCACGTCCCCCCGTCAGACTCCCACCACGCTCACGTGCACGGTGCGCCGGCGCGGCCGGGTGTCCGAGTCCACCAGCACCACCTGCTGCCACGTGCCGAGGGGGACGCGTCCCTCCACGACGGGAAGGGCCAGGCTGGGGCCCACCACGGACGCCCGCACGTGGCTGTGGCCGTTGTCGTCGTGCCAGGTCTCCTCGTGCTCGTAGCGGGCGTTGCGGGGAGCGACGCGCTCCAGCGCGGCCGCGATGTCATGGCTCACGAGGCCGGGCTCGTACTCGAGCGTGGTCAGGGAAGCCGTGGACCCGTGGACCAGGAGCGCGGCCTGTCCGGTGGTGACGCCGGTCTCCGCCACCAGGCTCTGCAGGGCCGCCGTGAGGTCGACGATGTGGTCGTTGCCTCGCGTGCGGCACTCGAGGATGCGATGTTCGGCGATCATGCCCCATCCTAACCAACCGCGGGCCCCGACGCAGGAGACCGGGTACGTCCCCCGGCTCGGCACCTTCGACGCCACCATGGTGGTCGTGGGTGGCATCATCGGGGCCGGCATCTTCCTCAACCCCGCCATCGTGGCGCAGCGCGTTGGTACGGCGGGGCTCGTCCTTCTGGCCTGGTCCCTGGGTGGGGCGATCGCGCTGATCGGGGCCCTGTGCTTCGCCGAGCTCGGCGCCCGGCTTCCCCGGGCGGGCGGCGGCTACGTCTATCTCCGGGACGCCTTCGGGCCCCTGCCCGCCTTCCTGTACGGGTGGACCCAGCTCCTCGTGATCAACACCGGGGGCATCGCGGCGGTGGCCATCACCTTCGCCAGCTATGGAGCGGATCTCGCCGGCGTCGAAGAGGGGTGGATCAAGCCGCTGGCCGTGGCCGCCATCGTGCTCCTGTCGGGCGTCAACGCCGCCGGCGTGCGCTTCGGAGCCCTGGTGCAGAATGCCTTCACCGTGCTCAAGCTGCTGGCCCTGGCCCTGCTGGTGGCCGCGGGCGCCTGGCTATGGATGGGACGGTCGGCCGCGGGAGGGGCGGGGGTGGAGGGGACGACGGTGGCGACACCGCCCGGGTCGTCCCTGGCGCTGGCCATGGGGACGGCGCTGGTGGCCGTGCTCTTCGCCTACGGCGGGTGGCAGCACGCCAACAACGTGGCCGAGGAGATCCGGGAGCCGGAACGGCGGCTGCCCCGGGCGCTCATCGTCGGGGTGGCCGTGGTGGTGACCGTGTACGTCGCCGCGAACCTGGCCTACCTGGCCGCGCTGGGCACCGAGGGCCTGGCCGCGAGCACGGCACCGGCGGCCGACGCCCTGCGGGCGGCGGCGGGGCGGTGGGGTGGCGTGGCCATCGGCCTCGGAGTCGCCTGCTCCACCTTCGGCATCCTGAACGTCTTCATCATGTCGGCTCCGCGGATCTATCAGGCGATGGCCGCCGACCGGGTGTTCTTCTCCTCGGTGGCGCGTCTGGCGCCCCGGACGCACACGCCCGTGGTGGGAATCTGGGTGCAGGCGGCGTGGGCCGTGGTGCTGGCCCTGTCGGGCAGCTACGCCCAGCTCCTGGACTGGGTGGTCTTCGGTGACTGGATCTTCTTCGGCCTCATCGTCGCCACGCTCTTCGTGTATCGCGCACGGGACGGGCGGGAGGAGCACGACACGAAGCCGACCGGAGCCTTTCGCGTCCGCTGGCACCCGCTGATTCCCGGGCTCTTCGTGGTCGCCGCCATCTACGTCGTGGCGAGCTCCGTCGTGTCCAACCCCAGGAACGCCCTCTACGGCACCCTGCTCATAGGCGCCGGTGGGCCGGTCTTCCTGGCCTGGCGCCGCCGATCCTAGCTGGCACGGCCCCTGCTCCCACCCACCCTGGAAACACGTTCAACCACGCCCCCGCCGTCCATGGCGATGGGGGCTGCGGCGCATGGGGGAATCCGCATGGAGAAGAGGACTCGTGTCGGAAACGTGAGCGTTCTGGCCATCCTGGCGTTGGTCGGAGCGGCGTGCGGGGACGACGGCATCAAGCCGGACGGCCCACCTCCGGTCATTCTGTCCGTTGCTCCGGCCACGGGGACGGCCGGCACCGAATTGCACATCGTGGGAACCGATTTCCGGTCCGGGGCCTCGGTCACGGTGGGCGGCCTCCCTTCTCCGCAGGTGGACGTGGTGGGTGGAGGTGACGTCTTCGCCATCGTTCCCGAGGGCGTGGAGGTGGACGTGACCTACTACGTCGAGGTGCGCAACACGGACGGGACCAGCGATGACGCCCCTGCGGCCTTCATCGCGGTGGCGCCCACCCTGAGCTTCGTCAACAGCGCCACCAAGCCGTCGGGCAACGTGGGGAGCACGGTCATCATCGAGGGGGACGCCTTCGGGGACGTCCAGGGCACGGGTCAGGTGTACTTCGGCGATGGCGTCACCAGCGCCCGACTGCCGGCGACCATCGCCTCGGCGGACGACTGGACCAACACCTTCATCGTGACGACCGTGCCCTCCGGTGCGGTGGACGGACCCGTCTCCGTCGTGACCGCCACCGGAGAGAGCGGGAGCCTCCCCTTCAAGGTCACCCAGAACGCGGTCTTCAGCCCCTCCGCCATCGAGTGGGCCGAAACCACGAGCCTGCCCGAGGCGCTCAGCGGCCACGCCGCCGCCTGGGTGCCCATCGACGACGCCCTGGACAACACCGTTCAGCGGGCCTACGTGGTGGGAGGCACCCGGGAGAACGGGGAGCTGTCCGCTCAGGTGCATCATGCGGTCATCCAGGAGTCGGGAGGCGTGGATCCCTGGGTCAGCGCCACCGGACTGACGGAGCCCCGGGCGTTCGCCGCCGTGGTGGCGGCCACGCCCTTCAACTCCAAGGTCCCTGGCTCGGGCCGCCTCTTCACCATCGGGGGGATCGACGACACGGGCTCTCCGGTGACGACGGTGTACTCCATGGAGCTGGATGAGGAGGGGAACCTCGGGGAGGCCACGGCCTCAACGGCCCTCCCCACGGCCTTGCGCTCCGTGGGCGCGGTGGTCTTCCGCAGCTACATCTACCTGGCCGGTGGGGCGACCACCGGTGACGACCCGGTCACCACGGTGTACCGGGCCGCCATCGACACCCTGGGAGCCCTGGGGCCCTGGGAGCCGCTGCAGGCATTGCCGGCTGGCCGTGCCGGGCACGGATTCCAGAGCTTCGGGGGCTATCTCTACGCGGTGGGTGGAGACGGTGCCGCCGTCGGACCCCACGACGCCGGGACGCAGCAGCAGTCGCGTACCGACCAGGTCGTCTACGCCCGCATCAACCTCCGCAACGGCGAGCTGATGGGGGATTGGGCCGTCAACGGCGCCAGCCTCGGCAAGGTGCGCAGCAAGCACTCGGCGCTGGCGGCCGGAGGCAACATGTTCGTCTCCGCGGGGTTGTACGCGGCTGCGACCACGGGGTCGAGCGAGAACACCTACGCCCAGATCAACTCCGACGGCACGGTGGGGAGCTTCTCCGGAGCCACCGGATCCAACACGCTCCAGTCCATCGGCGCCGGCAACCTGTTCAACCACGCGGCCATCGCCTACGTGGACGGCAGCGGCGTCGCCCACGTGATGGTCCTGGGTGGCGACAGCGTCAACAACCCCGGGGCGCGCTCCGCCGGGGTGTTCTTCTACTGAGGCGAGGGGCGGGGTCACCCGGTTGGCCGCCGCCGCCACGTCGTACGCCACCGCTCCACCCTCGATGGGGATCCCGTTCACGAACAGGGCGGGGGTGCCCGAGATACCCGCCCGACGGCCCTCCCTGAGGTCCTCCTGGATCTGCTCGACGTGCCGGCTGGTGTCCAGGCAGGTGTCAAAGGCGTCCTGGTCGAGCCCCAGCCGTCCCGCCTTCTCCTTCAGGTCCCGCACGGTAAGCCGGTCCTGCTCCTGGAAGAGGAGGTCGTGCATGTCCCAGAAGCGGTCCTGCTCGTGGGCGCACAGCGACGCTTCCGCCGCCTTGAATGCGTTGGGATGGATGCTCGTCAGGGGGAACTGTCGGTAGACGATCCGCAGCTGGTCCCCGTACTCGGCCTCGAGCCGCTTCAGGGTGGGGAAGAACTGGCTGCAGTAGGGGCACTCGAAGTCCGAGAACTCCACGAGGGTCACGGGAGCGTCGTCCGGCCCCAGGGCGGGTGCCCCTTCGTTGGCGAGCTCCAGGCGGAACCGGTCCAGGAAGACACGAACGCCTTTCGCCTCGCTGAGGCTGTCCTGGAGCTCCCTCGCGGCTTCCTGGCTTCGCTGGTTCCGCAGGAACTGGGCGATCTGCGGCCGGATCTGGTCCAGCGTCCTCCCGCTCATCCGGCTGCGGTTCGCGTCGTAGAACGCCGAGATGTCCTCGTCGGAGGGGTCGAGGGAGCCGCCTGCCGCCTCACGAACCAGCTCGTCCACGGTCATGTCCCTCGACCGCGCCTCCGCCAGCAGCACGCGCTCCTGGAGGATCTGGTCCAGCGTGCCCTGGATGGTGGTGTGCCGCTCCCGCCGATGGCGCATGTCCATCGCCTCGAGGGTCTCTCCGATCCGGGCGCGGACGTCCTCCATGGTGATGTCCTCGCCTCCGACGCTGGCCAGCACCGAGGGCATCTCGGTAGGCCCCGCGGCGGCGTCCGGGCCTGAAGCGGCGTCCTCTGCTCCCCGATCCCCCCCACAGCTCGAGAGGGCGAGGGTGAGGGCAACGATCGTCCCCGCACCGGGCCGGGCTCCCGCCAGGCCAGGCGAGGACCGCCATCGTGATCTCGACATGCGTACCTCCATTCGATTCCCTTCGAGCCCGACGTGCCGGGTGCTCCGGCCCTGGGGCCCGCGACCGTCAGCGCTCAGCTCTACCCCACGCTGGTCGTTGGGAGGATGCCAGGCAAGATCGGTGCTTCGCGGCACACCGGCCAGCCGATCTGGAATTCCCCCAGGCCGGGCGTCGGCCCGAGGGCCGTCCCGGGGGGGGCGCTCCTCCGGCCCTCCCAACGTATGGGCTCCCTCATCTGTCCTCTGGGGCTGAACTCCGTACATTGACGACGCGGGTCGCCGCCCCTCCCCGGTAGCCGGTCCATGCTCCCCTGCAGAACAGGAAGATCCATGCGATTCAAGGCTTGCTTCGCGCTTCTCACCACGGTGGCACTGACCACTCCGGGCCTCGAGGCCCAGCTGTCGCAGCCGATCCCGGACGGCCTCATGGAGTCCCTCCAGTGGCGCTCCGTGGGACCCACCAACATGATGGGCCGCGTCACCGACGTGGAGGGGATTCCCAGCCCCTCGAAGACGTTCTACGTGGCCGCCGCCGCCGGCGGCATCTGGAAGACCACCAACAACGGGACCTCCTTCGAGCTCGTGTGGAGCGGCGATCCCGAGCGCAGCGTCATCTCCATGGGGGATCTCGCCATCGCTCCGTCGGATCCCCAGATCGTCTGGGCGGGCACCGGTGAAGAGGACTCCCGGAACTCCATCTCGGCGGGGGGCGGCATCTATAAGTCCGTCGACGGCGGTGACAGCTGGGAGTTCAAGGGTCTCGGCGAGACTCAGGTCATCGCCCGCATCGTGGTGCATCCCACGAATCCCGACGTCGTGTACGTCGCCGCCCTCGGCCATATCTGGGACTCCAACCCCGAGCGGGGGCTGTACAGGACCCAGGACGGTGGCGAGACCTGGGAGCTCGTGAAGCACGTGAGCGACCGCGCCGGGTTCGTGGACGTGGTCATCCACCCGCACCATCCGGAGAGGCTCTTCGCGGCCTCCTGGGAGAGGCAGCGAGGTCCCTACTTCCTCCAGAGCGGAGGACCCGGAAGCGGGCTGTTGAGGACCGACGACGGCGGCGACACGTGGACGGAAGGGGTGGGCAACGGGTTCCCCACCGGCGAGAAGGGTCGTATCGGCCTCGCCATCAGCCAATC
>JBDHGI010000155.1:0-9908 GCA_039589955.1 Gemmatimonadota bacterium
GGACCTCCGGTGCGCTCGCGCACATCCTCGGTCGTCTCGCGCTACACCACCATCGATCTGCCGACGCCACACAGGCCGCTCGGCTTAACCACTCTGCCACTCCTCCCAGGGTGCTGCTCCCACCTTGTCGGGCGACCGGTGCATGGACCTCCGGTGCGCCTGCGCGCATCCTCGGTCGTCTCGCGGTCCACCGCCATCGCTCTGCCGACGCCAGCACGGCCGCTCGGCTTAACCACTCTGCCACCCCTCCCAGGGTGCTGCTCCTACCTTGTTGGACGACCGGTGCATGGACCTCCGGTGCGCTCTCGCGCATCCTCGGTCGTCTCGCGGTACACCATCTTCGATCTGCCGACGCAACCACGGCCGCTCGGCTTAACCACTCTGCCACCCCTCCCTGAGGCCAGAAAGATGCTATCAGGCTCCGCGGGCCTCAACTCGGGCGGCCCGACCCGCTCGGCCTGTAGAGCCAGATAGGCCACGTGCGCGCCACCCCGCACCCGGATCCCCTCCCCCCCACCGGGGTTGAACCAGCACCATGAGCCACAGAGATCCCGCCGAGCCCGACCCGAGCCGCCCCGTCCCCGCGTGGAAGCGCGTCCTCAAGGTCGTGGAGTACCTCGTAACCGCGGCGCTCCTGGCCTTCGTCGCGGTGCGCCTCGGCCCCCAGCTGGGGGCTCTCACGGGCGTCTCCTTCGCGCCGGAGCCGGCCCCGGCCTACGGGTTCGTTTCCCTGGAGGGGGACACGATCCGCTCCGATGACCTGGTGGGCCAGGTGGTCGTCCTGAACTTCTGGGCGACCTGGTGTGTCCCCTGCAAGCTCGAGATGCCCTCGCTGCAGAAGCTGCACGAGCGCAGGGCCGCCGACGGCGTCGTCGTCGTCGGGCTCTCGACGGACGCGGGACGCGAGGCCGGCATCCGTGACTTCCTCACCGAGCGGCAGATCACGTATCCCGTGGGACGAGCCACCCAGGAGCACCGGCGCGCCTTCGGGGGCATCCCGGGGATCCCGACCACGTTCATCATCGACCGCTCGGGAACCGTCCGCCACAGGGTGGTCGGCTACTTCGCTCCCCCCGCCATGAACGCGGCCGTCTCCCGCCTCCTGGAGGAGTCCGGCCCGTAGGCCACGGCGCGACCCGGGACCGTCATCGCTAGTGTCGGAACAGCCTCCGCCCGGTGAACACCATCGCGACGCCGTGCTCATCCGCGGCATCGATGACCTCCTGGTCCCGAATCGACCCCCCGGGCTGGACGATGGCCCTCACCCCGGCGTCCGCCGCGGCGTCCACTCCGTCCCGGAAGGGGAAGAACGCGTCAGAGGCCAGGACGGACCCGACGAGGTCGATCTGCTGGTCTCCTGCCTTCCGCACGGCGATGCGTGAGGAGTCGACCCGGCTCATCTGACCGGCGCCGATTCCGAGCGTGGCACCGCGTCTGGCCAGGAGGATGGCGTTGGACTTCACCCCGAACACCGCGGCCCAGGCGAAGCGCAGGTCGTCCATCTCCGCCTCCGTGGGCGCCCGTTGGGTGACGACCTTCCATGAGCCGTCCTCCACTCCGTAGAACGGCGGGAGCGGCGGTGTCTGCGCCAGCATCCCCCCGTAAACGCTGCGAAGGGCTCTCGGCCTCGGGTAGCGTCCGTGGGCGGCGACGTACCTCGCCGCGCCTTTCACCTCCTCGGGCGCCTCCGTCCACCACCCGCTGGTGGGCTCGAAGGGAAGGGGCTCCGTCACGTCGGGATAGCTCAGGAGACGGAGGTTCTTCTTCGCCGTGAGAATCTCCATGGCGTCGGCCGTGAACGCCGGCGCCACGATGCACTCGATGAAGAGCTTAGACATGCGCTCAGCGGTGTCCCCGTCCACCGGCCGGTTCACGGAGATGACCGACCCGAACGCGCTCACCGGATCGCACGCCAGAGCCTTCCGGTACGCCTCTCCCAGCGTATCCGCCACGGCGAGCCCGGCCGGCGTCGTATGCTTCACGATGCAAACTGCGGGGCTCGAGGAGAACGCAAACGACGACAGGCAGAGGAGCGCTCCGTCGAGGTCCAGGATGTTGTTGTAGCTGAGCTCCTTCCCGTTGTGCTGCTCCAGGGCCGAGAGCCCAGTGGGAGTCCCATAGCCGTAGAAAGCCGCCTCCTGGTCCGGGTTCTCTCCGTAGCGGAGCGTCTGGACCCTGGTGAGCCCCACGGACAGGTCCTCCGGAAGGGCATCCGCGGTCCTGCCGCCCTCGAGATACGCGGCCACGGCGGCATCGTATCCGCTCACGTGGTGGAAGACCTTCGCCGCCAGGGACCGCCTGAGGAGGCCGTCGGCGTCACCCGAGCCGTCCAGCGCGGCGAGGACCGCTTCGTAGTCGGCGGGATCCACGACCACCCACACGCCCTCGTGGTTCTTCGCGGCGGCGCGGATCATGGTGGGTCCCCCGATGTCCACCTTCTCCATGGCATCCTTCACCGCCACGCCTCCCCCGGCGATGGTCTCACGGAAGGGGTACAGGTTCACCGCCACGAGGTCGATGGGGCCGTAGCCCTGCTCCTCGAGGGCCGCCAGGTCGTCATCCCGATCCCGGCGAGCCAGGAGGCCGGCGTGTACCGCCGGGTGCAGGGTCTTGACCCTGCCGTCCATCATCTCCGGATGGCCCGTGACGTCGGCGACGTCCCGCACCTCCAGGCCGGCCTCACGCAGGGCTCGGGCCGTCCCGCCCGTGGACAGCAGCTCCCATCCCCGGTCGATGAGCCCCTTCCCCAGATCTACGATCCCCGTCTTGTCGGATACGCTCAAGAGCGCCCGCTTCATTGCTCTATCCTCGTTTATCTCAGGCCATGTATGATTAGATTCCTCCACCCACGATGGCCGACCTCTCCAGGTCCGCCACGAGGGTGTACGCTTCCCCGGGCAACGCCAGGGGGCCCGGCTCCCGACCTTCCTGCAGCGCCCTGCACAGATGCTCCGCCGCTCTGGGATACAGCCGGTGCTCCACCCGAAGCACCCGGGAGGCGAGGCTCTCCGGGGTGTCCTCGGGCAGGACGGGCACGGGCCACTGGGCGAAGATCGTGCCCCGGTCGTACTCCTCGTCCACGAAGTGGACCGTGGGGCCGCTGAGCCGGGTGCCTGATTCCAGCACCGCCCGGTGGACGTTCATCCCGTACATGCCCTTGCCACCGAAGGAGGGTAGCAGGGCCGGATGGATGTTCAGGATCCTGCGACGGTACGTCGACACCACCGCGGCGGGAACCAGCTTCAGGTATCCGGCCAGGAAGACCACCTGAACGTCGTGCTCCTCCAGGGTCGCGAGGGTGTCGGAGGCGACGTCCTTCGGATCACGACCCTTGGTGGGGATGACGCGCGTGGGGATGCCCGCCCGATCGGCGCGCTCCAGAGCGCCCGCCCCCTCCCGGTCGGTCACGACGAGCCGGATGCTCCACGGGCACATACGCGACTGGTGGTCGATCAAGGCCTGGAGGTTGGATCCTCCCCCGGATGCGAACACCGCCGCACCCAGGGGCTCCCGGGTAGTCACGCCAGCTCCCCTCCGTAGTGGGGAATGAGGAACGGGTTGCCCCTGCGCTCGGCCCCGACCGTCGTCGACGGTCCGTGGCCTGTGTAGAGCACCGTGTGGTCGGGGAGGGTCAATACCTGTTCCCGGATCGATCGCATGAGGGTGTAGAAATCGCCCCCAGGAAGGTCCGTTCGTCCGATGGAGCCCTGGAACACCACGTCGCCCACCAGCGCGATCCCGGAATCCTCCGACACGAGGATCACGTGCCCGGGTGCGTGTCCCGGGGCGAAGCGGACGTCGAGGGCGCACGAGCCGAAGGTGAATCGCTGGCCGTGCTCGAACTCGTGATCGGGCTCGGGCTGGGACGGCATCGACAGTCCGAATGCCGTCGCCTGCTGGGGCAGCGCCCGGTACATGGGCAGGTCGGCAGGGTGGAGCCAGATGGGAACGTCGGCGTCCAGGGCCCGGAGGATGTGCACGCCCTCCACGTGGTCGAGGTGGGCGTGGGTGAGGAGCACGGCCTGGAAGTCGAGGCCTTCGGCGCCGATGGTCTCGGCCATGCGGTCGGCCGCGGCGCCGGGATCGACGGCGACGGTGGCCCCGCTCTCCTCGCAGTCCACCAGATATCCGTTCTCCGCGAAGCCGCCACCGGTGAAGGCGCGGACGCGCATCACGTCAGGCGCAGCCGCAGTTGCCGGGTCGGACCGCCGCGAGCTCCAGGGCCGCCTCCTTGTCGGAGGGCGCCGTCCAGCCTCCGGACAGGTCCAGCATGCGCCGAAGAGCCGCTTCTGCCCGGGTGCGCACGTCTTCGTCGAGGACCACCTCGTGCCGCTCGTGGTCCAGGCACCAGGCCAGCTTGGCCAGGGTGTTGAGCTTCATGTTGCCGCAGACGGCCGCCCCGGACAGCGGAACGAAGGTCTTCTCCGGGAAGCGCTGACGCATGCGGTCCACGAGCCCACGCTCGGTTCCGAAGATCACCGCGTCATGCTCTTCCGCGATGCTCACCATGCCCGACGTGGACGTGACGACGTCGGCCTCGTCCAGCAGGTCCTGTCGAGCTTCCGGGTGCACCACCACCAGGGCGTTGGGATGCGACTTGCGTGCTCGACTCAGCTCCTCGAGGACCATGTCGTCGTGCACGTAGCAATAGCCGTCCCACGCGATGATGTTCTCCCTTCCGGTCTGCTCCTCCACGTACCGGGCCAGGTTCCGGTCCGGAACGAAGATGATGGGCCGATCCGCGGGGATGGACTGGACGACCTTCACGGCGTTGGACGACGTACAGCAGATGTCCGATTCCGCTTTCACCTCGGCCGTGGAGTTGACGTAGGCCACCACCGCGGCGTCGGGGTGCTCCGCCTTGAGGCGCCGCAGCGCCGGGCCCGTGACGAAGTCCGCCATGGGGCAGCCCGCCCGGAGATCGGGCATGAGAACTGTCTTGTCGGGCGAGAGGATCTTGGCCGTCTCCGCCATGAAGTGGACGCCGCAGAAGACGATGACGTCGGCGTCCGTATCCGCGGCCTCCTGGGAGAGCCCCAGGGAATCGCCCAGGTAGTCGCTGACCTCCTGGATCTCCACCCTCTGGTAGTTGTGCCCCAGGATGACGGCGTTGAGCTGCGCCTTTCGGCGCGCGATCCGCTCGCGGAGCGCCTCCCTCGGGAGGGCCGAGTAGTCGAGAACCGTGGGTAGCGCGCCCAGGGGGGCGCCTGCCGGTGAGATCAAACCGTGAACGAGCTCCCGCACCCGCAACCGCCTGCGGCGTTCGGGTTCCGGAACGTGAATCCCTGCCCCATGAAGCTGGTGACGTAGTCGATCTCGACGCCCTCGAGGTATTGGGCGCTGAAGGGGTCGATGAAGATCCTCACACCGGACACGTCCAGAATCTCGTCGTCGGACTCGGGCCCGTCCTCGATGTTCAGACCATACTGGAAGCCGGAGCACCCCCCGGGCAGAACGGCGACCCGCAGCCCTACATCTCCCTCCACACCGTGATCGGAGATGAAGTCCTGAACCTTGTCCGCCGCCGTCTGGGTCAGGCTCACCATAGGATTCCGCGCCCTCCTGCATGGCGATTGCGTGATGACACTTCTTCGGGGCCGTGACGTCTCGAAGTACCCGAAGGCCCCGCCGAGGTTTCGGCTCTGGTGTCCCGCCACAAGCGGAAAAGCTATCCGAGGCCTCCGCGGGGGTCAACGCCGTCGGGAGGGTCCGGGTGGCCTTCCAGGGCGTCGACGATGGCGCAGGCGGCCTCCCTCAGGTCGTCCCTCACCAGGACGCCCGGGGGCACGGCGTGCTCCTCTTCCCTGCCGAATCCGGTTCGGACGAGGATCCCTCGTCCTCCGAGCTCCACGGCCGGGAGCACGTCGGTGATCTTGTCCCCCACATACCACGAGCGCACGAGATCGAGGTCCAGGTCCCGCTGGGCCCGCCGGTGCATTCCCGTGCCCGGCTTCCTGCAGGCGCACGGACCCGTGAAGTCCGGGTGGTGGACGCAGTAGTAGGTGGCGTCGACGGGAGTCCCCGCTTCCTCCAGCACCTCGTCCAGGCGGCGGGCCACCCTTCGGTAGTCCTCCTCCTCGTAGAGCCCCCGGGCGATGCCGGACTGGTTGGTGACCACCACGAGCGCGTACCCGGCTTCGCGTAGCACGAGCAGGGCATCCACCGAACCGGCGACCAGGGCGAGCCCCTCCGGATCCGCCAGGTAGTCCCGTTCCTCGATGAGCGTGCCGTCCCGGTCGATGAAGACGGCAGGCCGCGGGCCCGGGCTCACCCGTCCTCCGCTCTGGTTACCTCGAGGAGACGGTCCACGAGGGCGTCGAGGTCCGCGGGATCCACGGTTCGGAGATCGAGGACGAGCCGGTCCCCCTCGATGCGGGCGATCACCGGAGGATCCCCCGTCCGCAACGCCGCCGCCAGACGGTCCGGGCCCCGAGGAGCGGCCAGAGCCACCGCCCAGGAGTCCAGGACCACCTCCGGATAGGTCCCTCCGCCCACCGCTCCCCGGGTCGCCTCCACACCCACGTCGCGCACGCCTCCCTCCCGCAGCCTCTCCGCCAGAAGGTCGGCCCGGGGCCGGAGCGCGTCGGCTTCCTGCCGGAGCATCCGGAGGGTGGGAATCCGGTCCAGGGCGCGCTCCGGGTCCCGGTAGAGCCTCGCGGTGGCCTCCAGGCCGGCGAGGGTGACCTTGTCCACACGGAGCGCCCGGCAGAGGGGGTTGGCCCGCATGGCTTCGACGAGGGCCTTCTGGCCCAGCACGATGCCAGCTTGCGGGCCCCCGAAGAGCTTGTCTCCCGACACCACCACGAGGTCCGCACCCCGGGCCAGGGCGTCGCGGGGGGTCGGCTCCGGGGGCAGCCCCATCGCCGAGGGATCGGCGAACAGGCCCGACCCGAGGTCGAAGAGCAGCGGAAGCCCCGTCGCGCGCCCGAGCTCGGCCAGCGCCTCCAGAGGAGCGTCCTCTGTGAACCCGGTGATGCGGAAGTTGGACCGGTGCACCTTCAGGAGCGCGGCCACGTCCTCCGCCTCCGCAGCCTCGGCGTAGTCGGACGTCCGGGTCCGGTTCGTGCTCCCCACCTCCAAGAGCCTCGCCCCCGAGCGCTCGAGGATCTCCGGGATGCGGAACCCTCCCCCGATCTCCACCAGCTCGCCCCGGGACACGATGACGCCTCGCCCGCGGGCGACGGTGTTCAGGGCCAGCATCAGTCCCGCCGCCGCGTTGTTGACCACCAGGCCCGCCTCCGCCTCGGCGAGCTCGGCCAGGAGGTCGGCGCAGTGAACGTAGCGCGAGCCCCGGCGGCCCTCGGCGAGGTCGTATTCCAGATTGGTGTACCCGCGACCGGCCCGGGCCATGGCCTCCAGCGCCTCCGACGCGAGGGGGGCCCGGCCCAGGTTCGTGTGGAGCACCACCCCCGTGCCATTGATCACCGGGCGGAGAGACGGCAGGTCCTCGGCGGCCAGACGCTCCTCCACGGCCCGGGCCCATCGCTCCTCCGAAGCGACGTCGCCCGCATCCGCCCCGTCCGCAACCCTCCCCCTCAGATCCTCCTGAAGGAGCCTCAGGTGCCGCACCACCCTGGCCCGGGGGTGCTCCCTGAGGAGCGGGGAGAACGCCTCGGAGGCCAGGAGCCCGTCGATGGAGGGGATCATCCTCCTTGGGTCCGTCACCTGCGGCTCCCCGGAACGGGTCTCAGCCAGGGAAGAGCCACGCTCCCCGTGTCAGGAGGAACGCGAGCCGTGTCCGCCGCCGCGGTGTCCGCCGCCAGGGTGTCCGCTACGGCCGTCGAGTCCACCGGCGGCTCCAGGACCAACGCCGCCTCGCCGCCCCCCAGAGGGGTCCGGTTCAGGTTGGTCACGCCCACGACCGTGAGCTGGTACGGAACGTTGACCTCGAGGGGACCGTCGAGCCGGGCCACCACCCTCCGGGACGGAAGCGGATTGCCGTCGGGGGTGTCCGGCTCCTCTCCCGGGCGGACCAGGATGGGGCCCGGTGCCCCTCCCCGGGCTGCGGGAAGCCCCGGGGGAAGGAGCCTCTCGGCAGGGCCAGGAGGGGCTCCCTGGCCGCCCGCCGTGTCCGGAGCGACGCCCAAGGTGTCCTCCGCCGCCCGGAGTGTGTCTCCGGCCACGGCGGTCTCCGCGGCCTGCGCGCGCTCCGCCCTCTCCAGGGAGTCCAGGCGGGCGAAGGAGTCCTGCACCGTCTGGATCCACTCCACGTACTCGTGCTCGTGGAGGAGCTCCTCGAGCACCGGCGCCTCTCCCTCCTCCCGGGCGAGCCTGACGCGCATGTCCGGAGGCTCGACGGGATCGAGGTAGTCGTCGAACTCCAGAAGCACCGTCAGCGAGTCCAGGGCCTGGGCCCCCACCAGCTGTGCCGGCGAGGTGTCGGGCTGCAGCACCGGGATGTCGAGGAACACGGTATCGGGCCCCGCGAGGCGCGCCCGCCGAGTTCCTTGGAGCTCCATCGGGTCCGTCTCGCCGTTCCGATCGCGGTCCTGGAACGCCACGACCCGGTACCGGCCCGGACCCAGGTACCGGAACGCGTACACGCCGCCGGTGTCGGTCCTGGCCACGTGCACCGTGGAGTCCTCCTGGTCCTCCGCTACAGCGTGCACGTCCAGCGCTTCGACGCCCCTTCCCGTGATGCGGTCCCACGCCAGGCCGACCACGGCGCTCGGGTTGAGCGCGCCGCCGGTGCTGAACACCAGCTCGAAGGGATCACCCATCTGGTTGTTGAACAGGTCGCGCACCACGGGTAGCAGCGTCACCCGGTACACGAGGCCTGGGAGGAAGCCACCGTCGATCTCCACGGTCACCGACCTGCGGCTGCGGCTCACTCGGACGGCGCCCGTGCGTGGGGAGACCAGGACGGCGTCGTCGAAGGTGCCCGACGCCGTGCGCTCGCTGATCCGCTCGTCGAAGTGGAAGCGCACGGGGCCCCCCAGGCTCTCCAGCACCGCGAAGGTATCCGGCTCCGTGGCCACCACGACCGGGGGACGCCGATCCTGGGGACCGCCGGGGGGCGTTCCCTGTCGAGCGCACGCGGCCGCGAGCCCCACGAGGCCCACGGCGAGGCCCGTTACGACCCTGCGCGAGACGCCGTGTCCGCCGCGAGCCGGAGCTCCGCTGTCAGGAGCCGGCACCTTCGAGCGCCTCGAGCTTCTCACGGAGCTTGCCCACCTGTTCACGCAACGCCGCGGCCTTCTCCCGCTCCTTCGTCACCACCTCGGCGGGGGCACGGCCCACGAACTGCTCGTTGCCCAGCCTCTTGTCCGTCGCCGCGAGCTGGTCCTGGATCCGGGAGACCTCTCCCCGAAGGCGCTCGACCTCCCGGTCGACGTCGATGACCCCCACGAGCGGCACGAAGATCTCCACTCCGTTCTGGAGCACCGCGTGGGCCCCGACGCCGTCGCCGCCGCCCGACGTCACCACCTCCCCGACCCTGGCGAGGCGCTCCAGCGCCCCACCCTGCGCCGCCACCATGGCGCCGAACGCCGGGGTGGTGCCGGACAGGTGGATGGCCACCCGCGTCCCTTCGGGAACGCCATACTCCTTCCGGAGCCGACGCACCTCGATGACGAGGTCGCGGAACGTGCTCATGAGGTCTTCGGCCTCCGTGTCCGTGGGCGTGGAGTCCGCCTCGGGCCAGGCGGCGATGATCAGGTCGTCGGGTCGATCCTCGCCCTCGGGCCACGGCAGGCGGGACCACAGCTCAGCGGTCACGAACGGCATGATGGGATGGAGGAGGCGGAAGGCCCCGTCCAGGACCGTCACCAGCGTCGTGCGGGCCGCCTCCCTCGTGGCGTCCTCGGCGTCGTCGGCGAGCCGTCCCTTCACGATCTCCAGGTACCAGTCGCACACCTCGCCCCAGAAGAAGTGGTACAGATCCTCCGCCACCTCGTGAAGCCGGAAGC
>JBDHGI010000156.1:0-9893 GCA_039589955.1 Gemmatimonadota bacterium
ACTCAACCTGGACGACGAGCTCCTTCAAGCGGTGCGATCCCTCGCCCGCCAGCGGGGTGAGAGCCTCGGAGCCGTGGTCTCCTCCCTGCTACGACAGGCGCTGCGTCCCGAGCCGGCGTATCGGTACGAGCACGATGTGCCGGTGTTCGAGGTGCGGGAGAGCGCTCCGCCCATCACCCCGGAGATGGTGCAGTCCGCCCTGGAGGACCTCTGATTCCCCTCCTGGACGTGAACGTCCTGGTGGCGCTCGCGTGGCCGAACCACATTCAGCACAGGAGGGCCGTCGCCTGGTTCGTGGGAATCCGTACGGAGGGTTGGGCCACGTGCCCGACCACGGAGTCGGGGTTCGTGCGGGTGTCGTCGAATGCGCGCGCCGTACACGACGCACGTACGCCGGCAGAGTCCATCCACCTGTTGCAGAGGCTACAGGCTACCGGCCGCCACCAATTCTGGGATGACGGCGTGTCGATCACGCAGGACCGCTTCGGGCTCTTCGCCCGGGTCGTGGGGCACCGCCAGCTGACCGATGCCCACCTGCTCTCCGTCGCGCTGAGTCACGGGGGTTGCCTCGCGACCTTCGACAGGGGGCTCCTGGACCTGGCGGGCGACCGGCGCGACGCCGTCCTCTTCATCGACGAGGGATGACCCATCGTCCCGGACCGAAGGGGTAGGGGTCAGCCGCGCTCCCCAATGTGACATCGGCTCCGGTTGCCAAGGCCGGGCCTCGGCCGTAGAACTTCCCCTCTTCGTCGCCCTGCAAGGCGATCCGCATTCCCCACAAGGAGCACCTGCCCATGTCCGCGCGCCTCCGCCTCGTTCTCTTTCTCGGCCTGCTCACCGCCGTCGGTCTTCCGCAGCCCGGTGCGGCCCAGAGCCCCGAAGAGCTCGAAGCCATCGCCGCGGCGCTCGAGGCCCAGGTCATCGAGTGGCGGCGTGATTTCCACCAGAATCCGGAGCTCTCCAACCGTGAGTTCCGTACCGCGGCCATCGTCGCCGATCATCTCGAGGGATTGGGGATCGAGGTCACTCGCGACGTAGCCCATACGGGCGTCGTAGGTGTGCTGCGGGGCGGGCGCCCCGGACCGGTGGTCGCGCTGCGGGCCGACATGGACGGGCTCCCCGTACAGGAACGCAACGATCTTCCCTTCCGGAGCCAGGCCACCGGCGACTACATGGGCGAGACGGTTCCGGTGATGCACGCCTGCGGGCACGACACCCACGTCGCCATCCTGATGGGCGTCGCGGAGGCGCTCGCAGACATGCGCGACGAGCTGCCAGGCACGGTGATGTTCCTCTTCCAGCCGGCCGAGGAGGGTGCGCCTCCGGGAGAGGAGGGCGGCGCCGAGCTGATGCTGAAGGAGGGTGCCTTCGCCGATCCGAGGCCCGACGTGGTCTTCGGGCTGCATATCTCCTCCGACCTCAACGTCGGCGAGATCAACTACCGCCCGGGCCCGCTGCTCGCCTCGGTCCAGGACTTCCGCATCGCGCTGACGGGCAAGCAGACCCACGGTGCCTCCCCCTGGGACGGCATCGATCCGATCGTGACCGGCTCACAGATCGTGATGGGGTTGCAGACCATCATCTCGCGGAACCTCGAGATCACCGAGAACCCGGCGATCGTGACGGTAGGGAAGTTCAGCGGTGGCGTGCGCTCGAACATCGTGCCCGAGCAGGTGGAGATGCTTGGCACCATCCGCACCTTCGATCCTGACGATACGGAGATGGTGCATCGCCGCATCCGTGAGATCGCGGGCCACATCGCCCAGAGTGCGGGCGCCGAGGTGGAGGTCCAGATTCCCTTCAGCTCGAACTACCCCGTGACGTACAACGATCCCGAGCTCACGGAGTCCGCGGCCGAGTCGCTGCGCCGCGTGGCCGGCGCGGACAACGTCCACGAGGTCAATCCGATCACCGGCGCGGAGGACTTCTCCTTCTTCGCGAAGGAGGTGCCGGGCTTCTTCTTCTTCCTCGGCGGCAAGCCGCTGAACGTGCCCGAGGACGAGGCCTTCCCGCACCACACGCCGGATTTCTTCATCGACGATAGCGGGCTCTCCCTGGGTGTGAAGGGCATGCTCGCCCTGACGCTGGACTACATGCGGTCGGCGCGGCCGGCGATGGACGAGTAGGCCAGCGAGGTCCTGCGGGCGCCTTCGTGCCCGCCCCCTCCCGGCGCCGGACGGTGCGGGGTATTGAACCTGTCACCTCGCTCGTGCGACTACCGAACGTACGACGTACCGCGGCCGGCGGTCATCGCCGCACGCCGACCCTGACCCACGCCGACCCGGCACCACGTCCACGGCGCGATCCATTCGAGCACCGGAGCCCCTGCGATGATCCAGGTCGACAACCTCACGTACCGCTACCCCGGGGCAGATGGACCGGCGGTGTCGGGCGTGTCCTTCGGCGTGTCCCCGGGGGAGATCTTCGGCCTGCTCGGCCCTTCGGGAGCCGGTAAGAGCACGACCCAGAGGGTGCTCACGCGACAGAACCGGCGATTCGGCGGAACCGTCGAGGTCCTCTCGAGGGCGCTGGGGACCTGGGATCACGGGCTATACCAGCACATCGGAGTGGACTTCGAGACGCCGTGCCACTACCTGACCCTGACGGGTCGGGAGAACCTCGAGTTCTTCGCTTCCCTCTATCCCGGCCCCACCCGGGAGCCCTCGGAGCTGCTGGAGCTCGTCGGCCTCGAGGGCGAGGCGGAGAAGCGGGTCGGTGAGTACTCGAAGGGAATGCAGAGGCGTTTGAACTTCGCCCGCGCGCTGCTCCACGACCCCGCGGTGCTGTTCCTCGACGAGCCCACTGCGGGCCTCGACCCAGTCCATGCGGGCATGGTGAAGAGCCTCGTCCGGGATCAACGCGAGCGGGGCAAGACCATTCTGCTCACCACCCACAACATGGTCGACGTCGACGAGCTCTGCGACCGCGTGGGATTCCTGGTGGCGGGTCGGATGAGCCTGGTGGATGACCCCGACGCCCTGAAGACCCGATACGGACGACGCAGCGTTCGCGTAGGCTACTCCCGCGGGTCGGGGTCATTGGAGTTCGAGGAGTTCCCGCTGGACGGCCTGGCGCAGGACCATCGCTTCCTCCAGATCCTCGATACCTTTCCCATCCGGTCGCTGCACAGTCAGGAAGCGAGCCTCGACCGAGTGTTCGCGGACGTCACCGGCGTCCAGCTCGCGAGCCAATAGCCACCATGGCCTCGTTCCCCCACCTGCTTCGGCTGGACCTGCGGCTCCAGGCCCGCTCCTTCCTGTACCCCGCCACGGCCGTGAGCACGGGCCTGATCTGCCTCTTCGTCGCGCTCTTTCCCGGAGACACGCTTTCACCCCGGGTCACGGCCTTCTTCGTGTTCATGGACCCCGCCACCATCGGGCTCAGCTTCGTAGGGGCGATGGTGTTGGCGGAGCGGACGAGCGGCACGCTCTTCGCCCTGGGCGTGACCCCTGCCCGCCCCGCCGCCTATATCGCAGCGAAGGTCGTATCCCTGACGCTGCTGACGTTCCTGTCCAGCGTGATCGTCGTGCAGGTGGCCACCGGCGGAGCCTACGCCGTGGGTCTGCTCCTGGTCGCCCTGACGCTGTGCAGCACCGTGGCCGTGCTCCTCGGTCTCGTGTGCGTGGCGGGCGTCGCCTCCATGAACCACCTCGTGGTTAGGCTCCTGTGGGTCACCACGGTGCTCTACCTGCCCCTCCTCGCCTATTTCCGCGTCCTCCCCCAACCGCTTACGCCCCTGGTCACATGGATCCCCTCCTACGCGATGCTGGTGGCCGTCGAGGCCTCCGTCGAGCCGGGGTCGGTCTCGGCCATCGGGATGCTCGCCGCGAACCTGTACCTGGGAGCCTGGATGTGGGTGGGTTGGCGGTGGACGGTGAAGCGGTTTCGTGACGCCGTGATCACCGAGGGTCGCTGACATGGCTCCCTGGACCCTCTCCATCGTGCATCTCGACGCCCGTGGCATCGCGAGGGATCGGGTCGCGCTGGCGACGATCCTGCTGTCGGCCCTGGGCACCGGAGCCATCGCGGCTCTCGGGCTCTTCCAGGCGCGTCTTCCCGGATGGTCCGACTGGTTTCCCTTCGTGGTGGCCGTGACCTTGGTGGGAGGCCCTGGCGCCTTCGGCTTCCTGTTCGGGCTCCTGATGGTCGAGGAGGGCGATACCGGTGTGCGGGATGCGCTTTCCGTCACGCCCGTGCCGCCCTCCGCGCTCCTGGCGATCCGAACGGTGGTGGCGACCAGCTGGATGTTGGTCTGGCCCCTCGCCTCGGTCTATCTGATGAACCTGACCTGGCGGTCCATCGAGCTGTCGTTCGCCGAGTGGCTTGCCGTGGTGGGCCCGTTGGCCCTCTTCACGCCGGCCCTGGCGCTCGCCATCCCTGCCGCGGCGCGGGACAAAGTGGGCGCCCTGGCCGTGTTCAAGGGGATGTCCTTCCTCATGTTGGGGCCGCTGGCCCTCTACTTCCTGTCGGAGGAGGCGTGGTACCGCGTAGTCTTCCTGGTGTCGCCCGCTGGCTGGGTGATGGAGTCCTACGTCGCGTTCCTCAACCGTCGGGCCGGGGAGGGGTATGGATGGGCACTCGGAGGCACCACCTACGCCATCGTGCTTCTGATTGGCGTCGTGGTCCTCTTCCGCCGGAAGATCCACCGGCTGTCCCGGTGACGTCGTGGGCGCGGACCTCCCCTCCTCGCTCGTCGACGAGTATCTGGTGGTCCAGTGTCAGCTGGGCGACGCCGGCGCCTTCACGCGCCTGGTCCGCCGTTGGCATCCCAAGCTGCTGCGCCATGCCCATCGGCTCACCCAGGACCCGGACGCAGCCCGGGACGTCACCCAGGAAAGCTGGGTCGCCGTGGTTCGGAGCCTCGCCACACTTCGGGACCCTGCCCGGTTCAGAGGCTGGGTCCTCCGGATCGTCGCCAACAAGTCCCGTGATTGGATCCGGCGGGAGCAGGCACGCCGTCTCGCGGCGACGCGCGCCGCGGCGCCGGCCCGGGTCGACTCCGGCCCCCGCTCGGAGCCAGACGCCGTCCAGCGTGTGCGTTCCGGGCTGCTCCGACTGGCTCCGAACCAGCGGCTGGTGCTGACCTGGTTCTACCTGGAGGACATGTCGATCCGTGAGATCGCCCGGACCCTGTCCATTCCCGAGGGCACCGTGAAGTCCCGACTCCACCATGCGAGAAACGCTCTTCGGAGCCTGCTCGAGGAGGTCTGATGGCCAATCCCGACAACGAGCTCGACGACATCATCCGCGAGGCGCTGGAACCGCCCGACCCGGATCTGCTGGACGTCGACGCCGATCCGACCATGGCCGAGAAGCTCGCCGACGTCTTCCGGGGCCGACACCGCCGGCTCGCCATCGGCGGGGGCGTCGTGAATCTCGTGTTGTTCGCCGCGGCGATCTTCTCGGGGCTCCGGTTGCTCCAGGCTACGGAGGAGCGAGCCATGATCCTCTGGGGAGCCGCCATGCTGTTGAGCTTCGGCGCCGTCACCGCCATCAAGATCTGGTACTGGCTCGAGATGGGCCGCCTGGCGCTCACCCGGGAGATCAAGCGCGTGGAGCTGCGGGTGGCGCAGCTGGCGGCGAAGACCAGGGACTAGGGCCCCGGATCATCCCCCCCGTCCCTCCACGAACACCTGGCTTCGGATCTTCCAGGTGCGCCCGCGCTGCATGTACACGGTGACCAACGACCCGGTGAGCTGCGAACCGGCGTCGGGGCCCGCCTGAATCCCGATCATGTAGTTGCCGAAGACCTGGGACATACCGCCGGACGCATCGAAGTCGAGCATGAAGGCTTCAGCGTTGCCCTGAACAGGCAGGACCTCCTCGAAATACGATCGGATCCGCTCCCTACCCCGGAGGGGAGGTCGGTCGGGCGGCAGCAGCACGGCGTCGTCCCAGTACAGCTCCAGCAGATCGTCAATGCGGTCGTTGGACCAGGCGTGACCCCACGCTGCGTCAACCTCGTTGATGCGCTCGAGGACTTCGGCTTGATACTCGAGTAGGAGCTTTCTGGGATCGATGGGTGGATACCCCGGGGTCTGAGCCCCGGCGGGCTCGCCGAGTGCGAGCGCCGCGATGAGGAGCACGAGGGGACGCCACACCCCCTGCGGCGCGGTGCATACCGCCAGTGGCACCGCCGGCGTCGCGCTGCATCCTCTCATGAGGCCACTCCACTACCTGTTTTCCTCGACACCTGCTGGCGCGACCGCCCTATCGACTCATCGTCTTTCAGGCCGTCACGCAGCCTCGCATGCTGGCCAGCCATCCGGTGCTGTCTACGAACATGGCCCCCTCTCATTTCACAGGACCAGTCCTCATGCGGCGAAGGCCCAGGCGCCGTAGCCCACCACCCTGTGGCGGTCGCCCGCGGTGTCGCCGGAGCTGCGCAGATCCAGGGTCCGAGCCCGCAGCCCCTTGGCCCGGGCAACGCGCAGAAGCCCGCCGAGGGGAACGCGCCCGCACGCCTGGTCGGGGCCGATGGCGTCGGCGTCCAGCGCCTCGATGGACCGGGCCGTGCGTTCGTCGAGCTCACGGGCTTCGCGGTAGCGGAGGTAGTGGCTGAGGTCCGAGCTCACCACGACGAGCGTCTCCGGGCCGCCCCAGAGGGCTTCCAGGACCTCCACCACGTGCTCGGGCTCGGGATCGCCCACCACCAGCGGCACCACGGCGAAGTCTCCCAGTACGACCTGGAGGAAGGGAAGCTGCACCTCCAGGCAATGCTCCCCATCGTGGGCCCTGGGCTGCACGAAGACCGGATCGAGGGCCTCGGCGGCCGCGCATCTCTCGCCGTCCACGGGCACCTGCCCGAGGGGTGTCGCCAGGGCGGAGGCGCCGGGAAGGGCCAAGCCGTAGACCGGGTACCGGTGGGCCGGGCCCAGAAGGACGACGCGTCTCACCTGGGCGGCATATCGGGCCACCTGGGCGTACGCCGAGGCGGCCACGGGACCCGAATAGGGGTATCCGGCGTGGGGGGCGACGACCGCCTTCGGCAGGGGGGCCGCGGAGTCCGGGACGACGGAGTCGAGAAAGCCCTCCACCATGCGCCGCAGCTCCGCCGCGTCTCCCGGATAGAAGAGCCCGGCCACGGCCGGTGGCCGAATGTCGGATCGCATCGAGGCCTCCTTCCCAACCGTCGACCGCCGGGGTCGGCGGGGGTCTGTGTCCTCAAATTGGCCTGTCGGCGCCCCGACGGGAACCGGCATCGGCCTCCCCGGGGCGCCCGGTCCGATCAGGCGAGGCGGTTGCCCCGGTCCTTCTTCTCTCACATTCTGGATTAGCATCCCTCCTCTCCCCGACACATCGGAGCCCTGCTTGACCTGGCGCGACGTATGGATTCTCTACCGCCATGAGCTTCGCTCCGCCCTGCGCGAGCGCACCATCGTCGTCAACGGCATTCTCATGCCGATCTTCCTTTATCCGGTGATGCTGTGGGTGATGCTCACCGGTATCACGTTCGTGTCGGGCCTTCAGGAGCGTTCCGCATCGCGCATCGTGGTGCTCGATGCACCGTCGGCCCATCCCACCCTGATGGACACCCTCCGGGCACGGGAGGGGATCCAGGTCGTTGAAGTGCCGACCCTCCCCGACGAGGCCATCCGGCTCATCCAGCTCGAGGAGCTGGACGCCCTGGTGGAGTTCCTCCCGGCCGAGGCGGCCGCGTCGTCGCTGCGGGGCAACTTCTCCGTACGGATTCGTTACGATCGCGCCGTGGAGCGCAGCCGCCGGGCTCGGGATCGGGTCGAGAGCGTCGTCTCGGAGTACCGAGACGAGTGGATGGCCCGTGAGGCGACGGACCTGGGGATCGCCGAGACGGATCGGGCGCAGTTCCTCGTGGTGCAGGAGAACACGTCCAGCGGGGAGCAGATGGGCGCCCTCGTCCTCGGGATGCTGATCCCGCTGTTCCTGGTCATCATGGTCGCGCTGGGGTGCTTCATCCCGTCCATCGACTCCACGGCGGGCGAGCGCGAGCGCTCGACGTGGGAGACGCTCATGACGGTGTCGGCCTCCCGCCTCAGCATCGTCACGGCCAAGTACCTGTACGTCGCCACCCTGGGTATCCTGGCGGGCCTGCTCAACGTGGTTGCCATGTTCGTCTCCCTGGGCGCCGTCATGGCTCCGCTGCTCAGGGGCTCCGACATGTCGGGCCAGGCGTTCGAGTTCACCATCCAGCCCCTGGCCGTCCCCGTCATGATGCTCGCGGCCGTCGCGCTGGCACTGTTCTTCGCCGCGGCCATGATGCTCCTGGCCGCCTTCGCCCGGAGCTTCAAGGACGGGCAGGCGATGGTCATGCCCATCTACTGGCTCGCCATTCTTCCCATCATCCTGGGCCAACAGACCGATCAGACGCTGACTCCCACCATCGCCGCCATTCCGGTGGCCAATGCGGCCATGATGATACGCGACGCCATCAACGGTGTGTTCCTGTGGCCTCTGATCGTGGAAACGCTCGTCGTGCTTCTCATCGTGGTGGCGGCCTGTCTGCTCCTGGCCCGTACGATCCTCAAGTTCGAGGACTTCCTCCTCGACTCTTTCGATGGTAGCCTCTGGCGACTGGCCAGGAATCGCCTCCTCGGGGCAAGGAGCCCGGCGAGGAGCCACCCCCGAGGAGCGGCTCCGGCGCGGATCGACTGAGTGGATCCCGTCTCCATACCACCCAAAGCAAGGTCTTTCATGAAGCTGAGCACGGTCCACGTCCAGGAGCTGCGCAAGACGTTCTGGGACGAGTCAAGAGGTGAGATCCGGGCCGTGGACGGGCTGGACTTCGATTGCCGACCCGGCGAGATCTTCGGGCTGCTGGGCGCGAACGGGGCGGGCAAGACCACGACGCTCCGGATCTTGGCTACCATCCTGAAGCCTACGAGCGGCCAGGCGTTCCTGAACGGACACGAGGTCCTGGCCGAGCCCGAGGCCGTCCGCAGGAGCCTGGGCTTCTATTCGGCGTCGACGGCTCTCTATCCCCGGCTGACCGCACGTGAGACCCTGGAGTTCTTCGCACGCGTGAACCGCTTCCCCGCCGAGCAGGTGGAGGAGCGGGTCGACGCCCTCATTCAGCGGTTCGGCATCGCCGAGTACCAGGGGGCCAGGGTCGAGAAGCTCTCCAGCGGCATGAAGCAGAAGGTGTCCATCGCTCGCACCGTGGTCCATGACCCGCCCATCCTGATCTTCGACGAGCCCACGGTCGGCCTGGACGTCATGGCGGCTCTCGAGATGCAGCGCGTGATTCGCGAGCTCAGGGACGAGGGCAAATGCATCATCTTCTCCACCCACATCATGAGCGAGGCGGAGCGGCTGTGCGATCGGATCGGCATCATCCATCGGGGGCGGCTGCTCGCTCTCGGCTCCCTTGACGAGCACCGGGAGCGCACCGGCCAGCACTACCTCGAGGACATCTTCGTCCAGGAGGTCATGGCGGTCGAGAAGGACATGGAGGGATCTTCGGGGATCGGGGCGATCGGAGAGCTGGAGTCCGGCTCGTGATCATCTGGGGCTCCGGAAACCGGGGAGCCTTCGCCACCCTCTTCCTCTACGAGATCAAGAGGCTGCTCCGCTACCGGCGGGTCATCCTCATCGCGGTGGGCGCCCCTCTCCTGCTCTACCCTGTGATGATCTTCATCATGCGCAGGGTCGACGCGTCCGAGGCACGCAGGCTCGACGAGGCGACCTACGAGTACGCCCTCACCGGTGACGACACCGAATGGGGGAGATCCGTCCTGGCCCGCGCCCTCGAGCTCGAGCTGAACGACCTCGGAGAGGACCGTGTTCACGTCCATTTCGAGCGACGCTCGGGCTCCGACGCGGAGGCCATGCTCCAGGCAGGAGTGATCCACGTCCTGGTGGAGGCGTTCTCGCCGGAGGCATACGAGAGGATCCGCGCGGAGGAAGAGGCGGATTCG
>JBDHGI010000157.1:0-19388 GCA_039589955.1 Gemmatimonadota bacterium
CGCCGATGGGGTGGTTCGCACCCATCACGTTGCGGTGACGGTGGTACCAGAACCCGTCCTCGTCGTACATCGGCAGCAGGGGCGGCATGAAGACCGCCATGTAGAACGGAGCCTCCCACGCACTGCCGTCCTCGATGCCGTTGTAGTCCGTCTGGGCCACCGTGAGGTTGTTGGCCAGCGTGAAGTTGTCCGTCAGGTTCGCCGTCAGGTTCACACGGGAAGTCCAGCGCTCGAAGAACTGCCCCTTCACGTTGCCTTCCTGGTCGAAGTTGCCGAGGGACAGGTAGTACGTGAAGCGCTCGCTGCCGCCCGTGGCGCTCAGGTCGAACTGCCTCGTGACGCCGTTCCGGGTGATGAGGTCGGACCACTCGTTGTTGGTCTGCTGCGAGGCGTAGAGGGGCCACTGGTTGGCCAGCTGCGCCCGGGCATCCGCCTCGGACATTCCGCGCTCCATGCGTGCGGTGATGTAGAAGTCCTCGTACTCGGTGGAGTTGAGGCCTTCCAGCAGCTGGTTGAAGGCGAAGTTCGAAACGCCGCCCTGCATGCGCAGCTGGAACTGGGGCTCGCTGGACCAGATCTGGCTGCCCGACACACCACCCTTGGTGGTGATGAGCACCACGCCGTTGGCTCCGCGGGAGCCGTAAATGGCGGTGGACGCAGCGTCCTTCAGAACGACGATGCTCTCGATGTCGTTGGGGTTGAGGGACGCCATGGCGTTGGCCGTCCGGCCGCCGTTCCCCAGCTCGGTGTTACCGCCGACGTTCGTGATCATCGGCACACCGTCGATGACGTAGAGGGGCTCGGCTCCGGCGGTGATGGAGCCCTGTCCACGCACCCGGATGTCGAAGCCGGCGCCCGGGGCGCCGTCGAGGGAGGTGACCAGCACGCCGGGGCTACCCTGGATGACGTCCTGGAAGGTCGTCGTAGTGGGAAGCTCGAGCTTCACCGAGGGAATCGAGACGATCGAGCCCGTCAGCTCTTCCTTGCGCGCCGTCCCGTACCCGGTCACGACGATCTCGTCCAGGCTCAAGGGGTCTACATCGAGCGCGACGTTGACCTGGGCCGTCTCTCCCGCCGCCACGGTGAACTGGGCCCTCTCCGTGGCATAGCCGATGGAGCTGACCTCGAGCTCGTACGTTCCCGGGGGGACCCGTAGGAGTATGAACGTCCCGTTCTGGGTCGTGAGGGCTCCGATCCCGGTGCCTACCACGAGGACGTTGGTGCTGGCCAATGGCTGACCGGTGTCACCGGCGGTCACGCGACCGACCACCCTACCGAAGTTTTCCTGGGCTATCGCTCCCTCGGCCAGGGCGAGACCGAGAAGCAATGCGGCAGCCAGCCCGAGTACGCGCGGCATGCGCATCTTACATGAGTGGACCATATCTCCTTCCTCCTGATGAGGGGCAGGGACTCCACATGCACCATTGGGTGCACTAGGGACGTTAGACCTGTGACCCTGACTCGGCAAGATATACCGTCCCGCTACTGTCTACGGCCGCATGAGGCCCCGATTACAGGACGTCGCGAAGGTCCAAGCAGGGGCGGAAGTTAGCCCCCTCCATTCCTCCCGCTCAGGCGGAATCCCGCCCAGTAGTACGGGTTGCTCAACTCGGGCGTGGACAGCATCTGCCGCCGCGCGCCGGCGAGGCTCGCGGAGGGGGTCAAATATCTACGAAATGATTCGTAGAACGATCCCGCGAACTCCGCGGCATGCCCCCCCGGCAGATTCTCCTTGCTGGGGCTCGGCGGCACAGCTATTAAGGTGCCTTCGCGCTCGAGACCCGAGACGCCTGGTCAGGGGGGAGGCATGGCTCGCAGGCAAGGTATCCGCATCTGGCGCTTCGACGCACCGCGCCAGGTCTGGCAGTATCGATCCAAGAGGCACGGCAACATGGATCTGCCTGCCTCGGTGGTGGAGCTGCCGCCAGGCGCGCCGGCGGTCGCCCAGGGGGATTTCCTGTTCGAGGACGTTGCCAACCTCCAAGGCGCCGACGCCATTCGATCGATCCCCCGGAGTCGGGTCTTCGGCGTGGTGCCCGCGCGCCTCGTTCCGCCCGACTCCGACGTATGGTATTGGGACGGGCACGACTCGGTCGACGGATTCCATCGCATCTACCATCGCAGGGGAACCCAGAGCGAGCGGGAGCAGCGGTATCGGGAGCAGCGGGCACAGATGCAGGCGGCTCTGCCCGACGACGCGCTGGTCCTCAAGCAGGGACACGTCGTGATCCTGCAGAGCGAGACCAAGGCCATCGTGTTCACCAAGGAGACGCGACACGAGGAGGTTCACTTCGAGGTGTCGGAGGGCCAGGTCAACATGCGTGTGGGCATGGACGACGACTTCGACCACGGCCAGGTGCTGGCGATGCTGGCCACACAGCTCCACCGGAACCGGCAGCGGCTCCTGTCCGCCTTTCAGTCCGAGGACCCGGAGACCGCGGCCCAGGCGGTGGTGGAGTTCATCAAGGGGGCGACGCCGTCACCGACCCAGGGCAGCAACGTGGCGCATAGCCTTCCCAGCGTCATCGACGACATCGCCAAGCTGCGTGAGGTCGTCCAATGCAATGTCGACCAGGCCGACGCAGAGGGCGTGACCGGTGGGTTCGGCCAGGGGGTGGGCGTCGTGGACCTGGGGTGGCAGTCGGTGGGTGCGGTCCTCACCTACATGAGCGACATCGCCCACGCCGCGAAGGTGGCGCACACCGACAAGGCGCACCGCAAGGACGTCTTCGGCGCCAACGCCCGGACCCGGGCCTGGGCCAGTGTGGGCACGAGCTACAGCAAGTCGGTCTCGACCATCACCAAGGCGTTCGACGGGATCAACCAGGTGGCCACCTCGACCTCGTCCATCACCCAGTTCGCCGCGACGGCGAGCGGATTCGGAGCGGTCGCGGCGGCCGTGACGATGTGCAGGAGCTTCCACCAGGCGCGGAAGGCGAATGCCCGCCAGCGTGCCCTCAGGAAGATGGAGCGACTGCAGCAGGGCGCGACCGACGATTCCGGAAAGGCCCTCCACATCCGCCCCGAGACCGCCGAGCTTCTGGCGTACGCCACCCAGAAGGTCACGCGGAAGAAGCGCGTGAAGATCTACGAGGGCGGCGTGGCAGGGCTCGGCGTGGTCGGTGGAACGATCCTGACCGTGGCGGCGGCGGCCGCCGCCGCCAACGCGTGGAACCCGGTGGGGTGGGGGATCGGCATCGCCGCCTTCATCCTCGGGTCGGGCATGCTCATCTACAAGATCTATAGGAAGGCCAAGAAGAAGGCGATCCAACGGGCAGATTTCCCACGGCTCCTCGTCGGCCGCTACCTGCACCTGCAGAAGCATCATAGACCCGGCGGCCTGCGCTCGGGGCGGACCAAGAGCCGCCGTGAGGTGGAGATCCAGGTGATGGAGGGGATGCTGCTCGCGTACGGAGTGGAGCCGTACCGTTGTTTCTTCCCCAAGGAGATTCCGCTGCTTCAGGCACGGGTCGCCCGACATCTGAGGTCGTAGCGGTACTTCGTGGCGCCCTGCTCTGCCTCCCCTTATCGTTAGGCATCCGCCACCGGGTAGCACCCGCTATGCCGGCCCGACATCGCCGCAGCGATGCCGGGCCGGTCGGGAAGAGACAGGGGGAGACCACCATGGGCCAACCAGCGGCACGGATGACGGACCGTGTGCTGCAGAGCGCGCCCCACTGTCACGCTCCCATCCATCCGCCTGCCCCGGTTCCCACGCCCGTCCCTCATCCGGCCCTGCCCCTGACCATCATCAAGGGCATGCCCACGGTGCTCATCGGGAAGATGCCCGCGGCCCGGGTCTCCGACATGACCACCCCGTGCGTCCTGCCCACGTGCGTGCCCGCCGGTCCGGGGATCATCATGAAGGGCTCGGCCACGGTCCTCATCGGCAAGCTGCCGGCGGCACGGGTGGGCGACATGACCAACCACGCGACGTGCGTGGCCCCCATTCCCTCTCCGGTGGGCAATGTCCTTCCTCCGGGCTGCCCCACGGTGATGATCGGAGGCTAGCCCCCGTTGCGCTGGTCCCACTTCGAGTCCCTCCGACCCGTGTGCCCCCGCTGCCGTCTCGAGGACGGCAGGGAGGTGCCCGTGCGCGTGGCGTCCCGCCTCGTCGAGGAGTCCGAGCTCCTGATCCACGGCATGCTCCACTGCAGCGAGACCTCCTGCCAGCAGGAGTACCCGGTCCTCGACGGCGTTCCGGTCCTGGTTCCCAACGTGCGCGCCTACCTGGAGCAGAGCTTCTTCCAGCTCACCCTCAGGAACGACCTGCCGGACGTTCTCGAGTCCGTCCTCGGTGACGCCTCGGGACCCGGGACATCCTACGACGCGACCCGACAGCATCTGAGCACCTACGCCTGGGACCACTACGAGGATCTGGCTCCGGACGACTCGACCGGCGGGGCCGACGGTGTCGGTCCGGGTGCCCTCAGCCGCTGCCTCGAGGAAGGGCTCGCTCTCCTGGGACCGGACGAGAGCGTTCCTGCTCCTGCCCTGGACATCGGTTGTGCCGTGGGCCGCACCGCCTTCGACCTCGCCGCCCGGACCGACGGCCTCGTGCTGGGCGTGGACGTGAACTTCTCCATGCTTCAGGTGGCCCAGGGCGTACTTCGGGACGGCATCGTCCGCTACCCCCGGCGACGGGTGGGGCTCGTGTACGATCGTCGACAGTTCTCCCTGCTGCCTTCGGGGCGGGAACGGGTGGACTTCTGGGCCTGCGACGCCCTGGCGCTCCCGTTCCGCACGGGTCTGTTCGCCTTCGCCAGCGCCTTCAATGTCCTGGACTGCGTCGCCGCGCCCGGCGGATTCCTTCAGTCCTTGGCCAGCGCCCTCCATCCGGAGGCGAAGGCCCTTCTGTCCACGCCGTATGACTGGTCCGCCAACGTCACGCCCGTGGAAGCCTGGGTCGGTGGCCACTCCCAGCGCGGCCCCGGCCGGGGGTCGAGCGAGCCCCTGCTCCGGAGCCTCCTCGACCCCGGAGAGGGCCCCCGCCAGGGCGCGGGCGGCCTGCGCCTCGTGGGAGAGAAGGAGCGCGTCCCCTGGCGGGCCCGACTCCACGAGCGCAGCACCGTCGAGTATGCGGTGCACCTGGTGGCCGTGGAGGTGGGACATTCCTAGGCGCTATCGGCGCAGCGCTATCGAGATGTTCGAAACCCGGGACATCCCGCTCAGCGATCTCCCGGAGGGAGAAGGCCCACCGATCTTCATGACCGCCAAGCACGGCCACTGGACCCGCCTGGGCTTCGGCCAGGGTCAGCTCGTCCCCTTCTCCGGGGAGCCAGGGGGCGCCTACGCCTTCGGCCTCGTGAAGTCGGTGGTGGTGATCTGGGTCTACCTGCCGCCCGACGGGCCGGGTCGGGCCTACTGCTACCACGCGCCGCTCGGGCTCCTCGCCCCCCGTATCCATCAAGTGGCTCTGGCCGGCCTGGAGTGCGACGAGCACTACGCCGCCTTCCTTCACGTGGTGATCGCCTCCGGGCGGGAGGTCACGCCGGAGGAGGAGGCCGCCGTCGTGGGCTTCGGCGTGCACCCCGACCGGGTGTATGCCTACTCCAATGCCTGGCTGACCCAGTTCGGCGTGAGCAACGCGGGATGCGTGGGGGAGGCCGGCTAGACCCGGGCTCCCGCGCACGCATCCCGCCCGCAGATCCCCTCAGGCCTGTGCGTAGGAGAACTGCCCGTCCTCGCCCACGGACACGTGCACACCATCGGGCTTCTCGCCCTCCACCAGCCAGCCCAGCAGGAACCTGGACAGGTCCGGCAGAAGGGTGTTGGTGAGGATGTTGTCGATGTTGCGGGCTCCGCTCTCCACCTCGGTGCACCGCGCCGCCACCTCGTCGATCAGGGCGTCGTCGTAGGTGAAGCGGATCCTGTGGCTCTCGCCCAGGCGGCGTCCCACCTTCCCCAGTTTGAGCTTCACGATCGTCTTCAGCGCCTCGTCGCGCACGGGGAAGTACGGCACGATGACCATGCGGCCCAGGAAGGCCGGCTTGAAGACCTTGTCGAGCTCGGGCTTGAGCGCCTTCACCAGTCCCTGCCAGGCGGGCATGGTCTCGGGATCCGCCGTCATCTTCATGATCGTGTCGGTCCCGGCGTTCGTCGTGAGGACGATGACGGTGTTCTTGAAGTCGATCTGCCGCCCCTCTCCGTCGTCCATCCGGCCCTTGTCGAAGACCTGGAAGAACAGCTCCAACACGTCGGGATGGGCCTTCTCCACCTCGTCGAGGAGGACGACGGAGTAGGGTCGGCGACGCACCGCCTCGGTGAGGACGCCGCCCTCGCCGTACCCGACGTAGCCCGGCGGGGAGCCCTTCAGCGTCGAGACGGTGTGGGCCTCCTGGAACTCCGACATGTTGATGGTGATGAGGTTCCGCTCGCCGCCGAACATTAGATCCGAGATGGCCAGGGCGGTCTCCGTCTTCCCCACGCCGCTCGGGCCGACGAACATGAAGACGCCGACCGGCTTCTGCGGGTCCTCGATCCCCGCCTTGGACGTGCGGATGCGGTGGCTCAGGGCCTCCAGGGCGTGATCCTGCCCGATGATTCTCTCCCCCAGGTGGCCTTCCAGCTCCAACGCCATGGCCACGTCGTCGCGCACCATCTTCCCGACGGGGATGCCCGTCCAGGCCGAGATCACCTGACCCACGAGCTCCCCGTCCACCGTCACGGGTACGAGGGGTGCCTCCCCCTGGATCTCCTCCAGCTCCGACATGAGGGTGGCCAGGGCCTCCCGCAGCGCGTCGGGATCTTCCGGAACCGACCCCTCGTCGCCGGCCTCCTCGCCCCCGGAGGCCTCGGCGTCATCGGCCTTCCCTTGGGCGTCGTCGGCCTGTGTCTCGGCGTCGGCGGCGGGCTGCCCCTCTTCTGCCTCCCCTCCGGCCGCGGGCTCGCTGCCCCCCGCTGCGAGGGTCTCCAGCCGCTCCCGTGTGGCCCGGATCTCGTCGACCAGCGCCTTCTCCTTCTGCCAGCGCTCCTCCAGGCCCGCGAGCTCCGTCGAGACCTGCGTTCGGGCCTCCGCGATCTCGGCGAGCCGCTCCGCGTGGTCGATCCCCACCGCCATCTCGCGATTGAGCACACGCTCCTGGACGTGGAGATCCGCCAGACGGCGCTGGGCGTCCTCCACGGCCGCCGGCGTCGAGGTCTGCCCCAGGGACAGCCGGGCGCACGCAGTGTCCAGGACGCTCACCGCCTTGTCGGGGAGCTGTCGTTCCGAGAGGTACCGGGCCGAGAGGCGGACCGCGGCGTCCATGCCGTCGTCCAGGATGCGGACGTTGTGGTGGGTCTCCAGGGAGGGGACCACACCGCGCATCATGACCTTGCAGAGGTCTTCCGTGGGCTCCTCCACCTTCACCACCTGGAAGCGGCGCGTGAGCGCAGGGTCCTTCTCGAAGTACTTCTTGTACTCCGACCAGGTCGTGGCGGCGATGGTCCTCAGCTCGCCGCGGGCGAGGGCGGGCTTCAGCAGGTTGGCGGCGTCGCCTTGCCCCGCGGCGCCACCCGCCCCGATCATCGTGTGCGCCTCGTCGATGAAGAGGATGATGGGGGTGGGCGATGACTTCACCTCCTCGATCAACCCCTTGAGTCGATTCTCGAACTCTCCCTTCACCCCGGCCCCGGCCTGGAGCAGGGCGAGATCCAGGGACCGCAAGGTCACGTTCCGCAGAACCGGCGGAACGTCGCCCTCGGCCAGCCGCTGGGCGAAGCCCTCCACCACGGCGGTCTTACCGACTCCCGCCTCCCCGACCATGATGGGGTTGTTCTGACGCCGCCGGGTGAGGATGTCGACGACCTGGCGAATCTCGAGATCTCGACCGAGGACCGGATCCATCTGCCCGGTGCGGGCACGCTCGGTCAGGTCGAAGGTGAACTGGTCCAGGTTGGGCGTCTTGCCTCCCGGCGCCCGCAGAGGCGCCTCTCCCGCGCCGGGCGCCGGAGCGTACGTCTCCTCGACCGACTCCCCCGTGACGGCATCGAACTCCTTGCCCAGGTCCTCGGGCGAGATCTTGTCGAGCTCGCCCGTGGAGTCGGAGACCTGACGCATGAGCTCCGGGGTCCCGACCAGGGCCCTCATGAGGTAACCCGTGCGGATCTTCGAGGCTCCATGGTCCACCGACCCCACCATCCATGCCTCGGAGAGCCACTTGACCAGAGCCGGGCTGAGCGCGGGCGTGCGGGCATTGCCCGACTTGAGCTTGTCGATGCTGGCCGTCAGGTCCTTGGACAGCCGGGACCGGTCCACGCCGTAATGCTTGAGGATGAAGGCGATGTCTGTATCGGTCTGGTCGAGCAGCTTGATCAGCAGGTGCTCGACCTCGACGTCGTAGTGCGTCCGTCCGAGGCAGAGTCCGGCAGCAGCGTCCACCCCGCCGCGGGTCACGTCGTTCAGCCTGTCGATCAGGCCGCGAAGATTCACGTTCATGTCTATCCCCGGTCAAAGCCTCAGAATGGTCTCGTCTGCGTCCCGCTCGAGGTCCGCGGATCGCACCCACGTTCCCCATCCGAGGAACGCGGCCGACTCCGCCTCCGCCCCGAGCTCCAGCGGCGGCACGTGTTCCCTTGCCAGAACGAGCTGGACCTCGAAGTCGAGCTGATCGTCACCGAAGAAGCGGGTCAGGGCCTGCAGATCCCGGAATGCGCTTCCGGTGGGGAGGAAGCGGTCGAACTGCTCCCGGGACAACGGGCCCAGTCGTATTCGTACCCTGGATTGGGGGTCCCACAGCTCGTCGCCGACGACGCTGCCCACTCCGAGCTGCGCGGCGGCGCCCGGCGCGTCCTCCCCGAGACCGGTCTGCTCGGAGTCGGAGATCGGATGCCATCCGCCGACGAATTGCTCGACCTCGGCAGGGACCCCGAAGTAATCCTCCACCAGCTGACGGAGGGCGGCCGCGCTCCTCTGGGCCGGCCCCAGCAAGCCGGCATAGAAGAGAAGGGACTCACCCGGGATGGCCAGGCGGTCCTGCGCTGAATCCCCACCGACGCCCACCAGGTCGAGGAGGAGCCGGGTCAGCTTGTCCCTTCGGTCCTTCTCGTAGCCCGCCGCCACGTGGCTCTTCTCCCAGGCCCGGTAGAAGAGGGAGATCATGCGGTGGTGGAAGAGGTCGAGGAACGACTTCAGGGCGCGGTCCCGCGCCGCCACGCGTTGCTGCACGAGGGTCGAATAGTACAGAGGAAGGACACCCTGCGGGCCCGTGAGCCCCATGAAGTTCACGGTCATCTCGTGGGGTCCGTCGTCCGCTTCTTCGAAGGCATGGATCTCGCTGGCCGGAAACGAGATATCCGCATTCGCCCACAGTCGGACGACTTCGTGCTTCGGGTCACCGAAGCCCCCAACGGCCCGCCGGTCGGGATGGAGGATCCGGAGCAGCCGCATGGCCTGGAAGAACTCGAACGAGTGGGGTCTAGCGAGGAAAGCCGCCACCAGCTCGGGCTGGGCTCGCTCTCCCTGGACCGGCACCTCCGGCGACCCGGTCATATCAGGTGCTTCCATCCGGCCCTGGGCGCCCACTCACGAAGTGGCTTTTCCCGCTTGGTGGTTCGGGCGGCCAGCAGCGTGAAGCTGTTCACGGAGGCGTACAGCCCCAGGAAGTGCTCGAGGACGCTGGCGAAGAGGTAGACCCCGCCTCCGGTGTACCGATCCTCGTCGAACTCCATGTCGACCCGCCGACCCCGGGCGAAGCTCAGCCCGTGCTCGCTGGGCACCCGGGAATAGACCGGCCGGCTCTGCACCGACACGATTCCGTCGATCTCCTTCTCGGCGGCGGCGCTCTTCCCGAAGTTGTAGACGCGCAGGAGCTCCTGAAGGGGCTCGGGGCCCCCGTCCACCAACGACAGGTAGTTGAGCGACATCTGCGAGATCAGGCGCCAGAGCTGCGGCTTTCCCGATGCTTCGCCGCTCTCCAGCCTGAAATCCCCCTCGGGATCTCCGAACGGAAGCTGACTCGGCAGACCCCCGTTGTGACAGGTGAGGCGCACCGTCGCCGAATCTTCGTCGGGATGCACGGGCCGGCCCGAAAGGTCCGCGAAAGACAGGAGCACGTCCGATCCCTCGTCCTCCCGCCACTCACTCCGCCGCCGCCGGGCGTGCCAGAAACGTTGGCCGCCGGGCTGGTCGGCGCTGTGCCGGAACGAGTAGAGCGGCTCGTATCGGACGGGCTCTCCCTCCCCCGGGGTGACCGCCACCACGGAGTCCACCGAGAAGATGCCCGTCTCCAGGCGCCGGCGAGCGTCGGCGACGACCGGGTACTCGTACTTCCGCTGTGTGATGCGAATGGGCTCCGACGTCTGCGGGAACAGGTTGACGATGGGCGTGCACCCGAGTCGCACGGTGTCCTTCGAGACATCGGACTCGAGCATGTGTCGCCTGTCGGCCCGCTCGAAGGGAGAGATGAGAAAGACGAGCTCCAGGGAGGACCCGGCGGCGGCGGGCAGCGTCCGGAACCCGCTCAGGTCGATGAAGAAGTACTTCTTCGGGAAGGCGAAGTAGTCCTGGAGGATCTGGTAGCCGACGAACGAGCGCCGGGGCAGGGGGAGCAGCGTCTCGTCCTCGTCAAAGCCTACGGCCCGGATGGCATCGGGAGTCCACGTCGCCATCCCGGCAGCGGGCTCGCCCCCGAGGGGACGAACCAGGACGCCCTGGCAGCTGTTGCACAGCAGCTCGTAGAGCGTCGACACCAGATTGTCTTCACCGTCGAGATAGAACCGGAGCGACTCGAGCTCCAGAGCGTTGAAGGTGACGTCGGGAAGGCAGCTGAGGGCCACGCGAAGCGCTCCGACGGCGTTCCCGGCGGTCACCTTCGGCTGCAGCTGGTGAGGCGCCACCCACCGGGCGTCATCCACGGTGATCGGCCAGAGGGTGGTGTCGTAGCAGGTCTGGAACCTGCACGGCACCCCACGGACCGGGCGTGACTCCATCAGCGAGCCCCGGGGAATGCTCAAGCCCGACGTCAGCTTCCCCTGCTCCGGATCCAGCTCGAACTGAACCAGGGAGAGGGAAGGAACGGGCCGGATGTAGTGAGGACTGATGACGTTCAGGAGGGCCTCGCTGACCTCCGAGAAGTCGTCGTCGATCTTCAGGTGGACCCGGGCGGCGAGAAAGGCGAAGCCCTCCAGCAGGCGCTCGACATGGGGATCGTCGCACTTGTTGGGCTCGAGAAGGAGCCGCGACGCGATCTTGGGATACTGCCTGGCGAACTCCGCACCGCTCCGTCGCAAGAAGGTCAGCTCTCGCTCGAAGTACTCGAGGAGCTCGTCACGCATGGTCGCCACCCTCGACGGTGAACCGGCCGGTCGACACGTCGATGACGGTGTCGAAGGCGATGCGCTCGGGGTTCGGATCCATCTCCAGCGTGGCCTCGATGAAGATGCGCATCTCCTGGACCGCGCCCTCCGGAGTCTCGACCAGGCGAGCCCGGACCTGGGAGAGTCGGGGCTCGAACAGCGAGAGGCTCTCCTCGACGCTCTGCACGACCTGCCGGTGCGTTTCGGGGGCGTTGACGCTCAGCGAGCTGATGTCCGGAAGGCCGTAGTTGTACACGGACTGGCGGACCTCGGGCGTGAGGTCCTCGTCGGCGTCGACACCGCGTCGGGTGTTCAGCAGCCACTCGAGGTCCCTGAGGACGCTGGCCTTGAGGCGACGCACCGACTCGTCGAACGTCATCGCCCGTTCCGCGCGGCTCCTCGGGTCGTCGTCGATCAGACGGTCCAGGAAGGACGTCAGGACGGTGCGCTCGAGCTTAGCCTTCGCCATAATCCTCGCCGTAGCCCGCGCTCTCGTCCTCCCCGTACTCCTGACTGTAGTCCTCACCCCAGGCCTCGGAGTGGTCCGTGGCCTCCGCTGCGGCGCCACCGGCGCCTCCGAACTTGATGGCCAGCAGCGGGTCCAATTTGCAGATGCGCTGGTACAGGTCGTGCTGCAGCTCGTATTCGGACGAGTCGAGGCACTGGTGGAGAAGCCCCAGAGGCCTGGCGATGACCTCTCCCTCCTCCCAGTCCTCGAGATTGTGGCTCGTTATCTGCTCGTACAGCTCCCGCAGGATGGGAAGGGCGACGCCGGTCAGCCCCGCATCCACCATGATGCCCGCCGCCTCGGACCGGCCGAGGAACCGCGCCCTCTCGCTCTTCTCCTGCTCCGCGTGCCTCATGAGCAGCGCGATCCCCTTCTGGGGATCGCCGGCCCTGACGTTGGCCAGCGCACGCTCCAGCACTTCTCGACCGCTCCCGGTGAGGCCCCCGGACCGACTCGCCGCCCGCTCCGCGGCGGCGCCCTGCGCGGCGGACAGCTCCTCCTCGCCGATCACAGCTCTTCCGAGCCAGGCCCGGGTCTCCGCGTTCGCGGTCGGCGTGTCGTCCATGAGGGTGGAATCCAGGAGCTGAGGAAGGTCCACCAGCAGCGCTCGGAGCTCGCCGGTCACGGCGCGGGCGACCTGTTCGTACTCGCCTCCGAGGCTCTCGCATGCCGTGAGGACGTATCGCTGGAGGTCCAGCCATCCTCGACCGTGAGGAGTCGCCATCACCTGCTCGCACGCGTCCAGAAGCTCATCCCAGCGCCCGTCGAGGAGGAGCCCCTTCAGGTGCGTCCGCGAGGCCGTCGGCGGGGCCTCGAGCAGCCGAGGATCGAGATCTCCTCCCCCTGCACGCAGCTCTCCCCACCGATATCCCCGCAACATGAGATAGGGGCCGGGATTCCTCGGATCTGCACGCCGAAGGAACCTGGCCGCCGCAGCGATCCGCGCGTCGGCGTCGGTGGCGCTCACGGGCTCCAGGCTCACCACCTGCTCCTTGGGTGCGCCACCAGTCCCTGCGCCGGACCCACCTTCCGGGGCACCGACGGGCACGGGCTCGGGCTCTACCGGATCGGGATCGAGGCGGAGCTTCTCGTCCAGGAGAGACCGCGCCACCGAGGCCACCTCCTCCATGGCCCGGTTCAGCGATACGTAGGAAGGGGCGTCGTAGTCGCCGAACTTCTCCCGGCCGAGCTGGTCGAGGGCCTGGACGGCCTCCGAAGCCGCCGCGATTCCACCGACCAGGTCCTTGTACCACTGCTTCGGGGTGCTCTGGAATCCCTTCTGGAAATCCTCCTGGGTGACCTTCGCATCGTCGATGGCGGCCTGTCTGCGCTCCGCAGCCGCGGTCTCCTCGGCCGCCTCCTCCTCCGTGGGAATCAGACGCGACTCGGAGTACTGGAGGTAGTCGTGTCCCGTCCGGTTCAACGGGACACTCCTGACCGCGAAGTCGAGCTTGGAGCCCACCCAGTTCAGAGGGCCAGCGCGCAGCTCGGTGTCGTCCTCCTCGAGCTCCGGATACAGATGGTCCCAGAAGTGCTCCGTGAGGCCCCGCAGGAGCTCCACACCCTCACGGAAGCCGGTAAAACCCTCCTTGTGCAGGAGGGCCTCCGCGACCCAGGCCGCCACGGTGAGGTCCTTCGACTGCTTGGCGATGATCTCGCTGCCGAGCTCGATGACCTTCGCGTGGTCCGCGCGCTTGAGGGGGCGCTCCCACTCCCCCTGGTCCACGTCGATGTCCTCGCGTCTGGCCTCCTGCAGCTCGTCGAGGATCAGCTCGTACGTGAGATCGACACCTGCGGGGTTCGGACCTTCGATGGGGTCCAGCAGATCAGTGCGGAGGGGCATGTGCTCATCAGCTCGAGGAATCCACTACGGGCGCGATTTCGAGCTCGCGAAGCTCCAGAATCGGGAATTCCTCACCGTCGACGAGCATCATCTTCTGCCCGAACGGCGCGGGCGGCTGCTCACCGCCGTCGGTCCACACGGTCATCCTGCCCAACCGCACCGCATCGTCGGGATGGCGCCACGACAGGGGCGAGAGGACGGGCAGGAGGATCTCCCCCAACTCGTCGCCCTCGAAATCCCCCGTGGTGGTCATGGCGGCGGGCGCCCACAGGAGGTCCCGGAGCCGGCGAGGCGCTTCCATGCGCAGAGTCGACACCTGATGCATCGGAAGCCAGGTGTACTGCCCCGCCACGAACACCTCGAAGCGTGCCCCGATTCTCGCGTCGGCATCCTCGAGCGTCTCGAACGGGGTCCCGTTGAGCGTCCCGGACACCGGCCGCGGAGTGCTGTCGCCGCCAGGGTAGTCACGGATCTCGAACATCTCCTGGCGGACCCTCTCGCCGTGCAGCGCGCTTTGGTAGAGCAGCGCTCCCAGGGCGGCCTCCTGGCCACCCTGCGCAATGATGCTCAGCTGCTTCTCGGCACGTTCGTACGCGCCTGAGAAGCACAGGAGCTCGAACAGGAACGTGCGACGTCGCACATCGGTGGGATCGTCCCGAAGATCGGCGTTCAACGCCTCGATCGCCGCGTCGAGCTGACCCTCTCGGAAGAGAGCGCGCGCTTCCATTTTCTACGATCAGCCGGTCCGGCGACCTATTTCGTGACCGTGCGCTGGTCCCAGCTTCCGACCACGGGCTTGCCGACCTTGGTGCCGTCGGGGGCCTGCGGGCTGTAGGTCATCTCGACCCTGCTGAACGCGAAGGACACGGACTCCATCGGCGTGTCGTCACCACCGCTGGATCCGGACCACTGCACCGAGTCCACGAAGACCTCCTCGAAGTCGTACTTGAGGAAGTCGACGGATTTTCCACCGCCCGCCTTGTGCAGCGTCACCGTCGCTTTGGGGAAGTGCTTGCCCGTGCAGCACGCCTGGAAGAGCGCGGCGCTGGCCGCGTCCGTCTTCTTCATGAAGTTGAAGCCGCTCAGGCTGACCTTCCCGGCGCCACCACCGCCGCTGAACCCGATGCTCGTGGGGTTGCTCGCCCCCCAGCTGAACGAGTAGATGGGGATCTCGTGCTTGTGGCCCGCTCTCAGGGTCTCGCCCTTCACGCCTTCGATCTTGAGATACGCGTCAAAGGCCATCGTTCCTCCTCTTGGTTTGTCCTAAAGAACCACGGGCGCGCCGATCAGAGAGGGTCTCATTGCGCCGGCGGCGGCAGATCCGCGACGAGACGGAGGGACACTCCGAGCTCGTCCAACTGGAAGTGGGGCTTGAGAAAAGCCACCGCCCGATAGGCTCCCGGCTTGCCCGGGATCTCCGTCACGTCGATGCGGGCCTCGGACAAGGGCCGCTTGGCCTTGACCGTCGGTGACGCATCGGGGTTGGCCACGACGTAGTCCGAGATCCAGTCGTTCAGGAAAGACGCCGCCTCGCTCCTCGACATGAAGCCACCGAGCTTGTCCCGCATCATGGACTTCAGGTAGTGGGCGAAGCGCGACGCCGAGAAGATGTAGGGCAACTGAGCCGAGATGCGGGCGCTCGCGGTTGCCTCCGGCTTGTTGTAGACCTTCGGCTTCTGAGCCGACTGAACGCTGAGGAACGCCGCGTCGGCGGTGTTCTTGCGATGAATCAGCGGTGCGAAGCCGAGATCGGCGAGCTCCTTCTCACGCCGGTCCGTGATGGGCGTCTCGGTGGGGCACTTCATCACGACTTCCCCCGAATCGGTCCGGAAGTTGTGCACGGGAAGCCCCTGAACGAGGCCCCCGCTCTCCACGCCCCGAATCGTGGCGCACCACCCGTGCTGGGCGAACGCCTGCGTGACCCGCGTGCCGAGGGCCCACGCGGCGTTGCCCCACAGATACTTGTCGTGGTCCTTCCCGTCGACGTCCTCCTCGTAGTCGAAGGCCTCGATGGGCACCGTGTCTCGCCCGTACGGCTCCCGGAGCAGGATGTGCGGGAGCGTGAGGGCCACGTACCGTGAGTCCTCGCTGTCCCGGAACTGCTTCCACTTGGCGTACTCGGTGGTATCGAAGACCTTGGCCATGTCCCGGGGTGCCGCGAGATCGGCGAAGCTCTCCAGGTTGAACATCTCGGACGAGGCCGCCGTCAGGAACGGAGCGTGGGCGGCCGCGGCCACCTTGGAGATCTTGTCCAGCAGCTCGATGTCCTGACCCGAGCGGCCGAAGTAGTAGTCACCGATGAGAGCCCCGAAGGGGGCGCCTCCCAGCACACCGAACTCCTCCTCGTAGACCTTCTTGAAGAGCTGGCTCTGATCGAACTCGATGGCTGCTGCACCTTTGGTGAGGTCCCGGAGCAGCTCCTTCTTGGGAACGTTCAGGACCTTGATGCGCAGCATCTCGCTGGTCTCGGACTGGGCCAGCAGGTAGTGCAGGCCACGCCAGGTGGACTCGAGCCTCTGGAACTCCTCGGCGTGCATCACCTCGTTGAGCTGAGTCGAGACGAGTCGGTCGATCTGCGCGATGCGCGCGTTCAGCATCGCCTCGGTGTCCTCGGCGATGGCGATCGATCCCTCGAGCACCTGGGAGACGAACTGCCTCACCAGGCCCCGGCCGCGCTCCTGGGCCGCTGGCGCCGCACCGAATCGACCCTCCTCGACGATCTGGTCCAGCAACGAGAGCTCCTCGACCACCTCCTCCTGGGGGGCGGCAGCAGCCTGCTCTTTCTCATTCGCCATCGTCGTCTCCCGCGCCCATGGCGTCCAGCTCGGCCTCGAGCTTCTTGAGCTTCTCTTCGTCGCTCACCGACGCCTGTAGGATCTCCTCGAGCTTCTCGTTCCCCTGAAGGCTGCCCCGCAGGTCCGCGAGCTGAGATCTCAGCTCGAGCAGCTTCCTGATCGGCTCCACCTGTTGAGCGACCCGATCCGGCTGGAAGTCCTCCAGGCTCTCGAAGCTGAGGTCGACCGCGATCTTCCCGCCTTCGTCGCTGAGCTTGTTCTCGACCGTGAAGGCCAGGTGCGGCTTCATGCTCGACAGCACCTGATCGAAGTTGTCGGGGGTCACCTCGACGAACTTGCGGTCCTTCAGCTTCTCCAGCGGCTCGACGGGCTGACCACTGAGATCGCCGAGCACGCCCATGACGAACGGAAGTTCCTTCTTCTCGACGGCGCCGCCGACCTCGACGTCGTAGGTGATGTTGACCCTGGGTGGGCGGATGCGTCCGAGAGTGTGTTGTGAGCTTTCGGCCATTGTCGATACTGTCCTGGGTTGAGCGGGGGGAGAGTCACGCCTGCGGAGAGCGGGTGGTGGCTCGAACCCGTGGGATCTAGCGAGGATATCGGTCGTCAGGGGGGGCGTCAAGCAACCGGAGGAGCCCCCCTTCCGGTCCTCCTTCCCCTGTTCTCGGTCGCCGGGCGACGCGGCGGGTCCGGAATGCCGAGGGACCGCTCCGAGGGGGAGCCCTTGCTTCCCTCGCACATTCCAGCAGACCTTGTGCGAACCGGCATCTCGGGCCAGGCCGTTGGAGCCTCCTCAACGGCCGAGGCCATCAAAAAGGTAATCCGACATGAAGCAAATGCAGAGGGTCCTCTGGACCAAGGGAGCCATGCTCACCCCCCAGCATCTGCAGATGCAGGACCGCTTCCTGGAGGACCTCATCGGGACGCGCCTCTCCGCATTGTCCTTCGCGCCCTGGGGCTTCAGCAGCATCGACGTCGACCGTGAGGCGTTGGCGAGTGGTGTTCTGGCGATCTCGGCGGCGTCGGGGCTCTTCCCCGACGGGCTCGCCTTCGACATCCCCGGGGCCGACCCGGCTCCGGCTCCGAAGCCGCTGAACGAAGCGTTCGGGCCCGACCAGAGCTCCGTCGACGCCTTTCTCGCCATACCCGAGTACCGGCCGGACGGCCACAACGTCTCCACCAGCCAGGCCACCGGGGACACGAGGTACCAGGCCGAGGTGTTGATGAGGCGGGACGAGAACACCGGTCTGACCGAAAAGCCGATCCAGGTCGCTCGGAAGAACCTCCGGATCATGGTGGGAGGGGAGTCCCGGGAGGGAAGCGTGGCCATGCCCCTGGCCAGGATCACGCGAACCTCGGGTGGGGAGCTGGAGCTGGACCCCCGGTTCGTTCCGCCCGTCCTGGACGTGGCGGCCAGCGACTATCTGATGGCGATAGCCCGCCGACTGGTCGAGCTCCTCTCGGCCAAATCCACGGAGCTCTCGGGGACACGGCGTCAGCGGGGTCAGAGCCTGGCCGACTTCGGGATCGCGGACATCGCGAACTTCTGGCTCCTCTACACCGCAAACACCTATCTCCCGGTGCTCCGCCACGTGTTCGAGAGCGGCGGGCATCCCGCCCACCTCTTCGAGTCGATGCTGTCGCTGGCGGGCGCCCTGACGACCTTTTCGCCGGACGTCGAGGCGCGGTCCATGCCGGCGTACGATCACCTCGACCTCTCGGATTCCTTCTCGTCGCTGGACGGGATCGTCCGGCACCTGCTGGAAACCGTGGTCCCGACCAACTACGTGTCGCTACCGCTTCGGCTGGTCGAGGCGCCGGTGTACGCTGCGGCCTTCGATCAGGATCGGTACCTCCGGGCGCCGTACGTCTACCTGGCCATGAAGGCCGACCTGGACAAGGTAGACCTGATCGAGAAGACCCGGGAGCTGGTGAAGATCAGCTCCCACGACCGGCTGGACCATCTGTACAAGAAGGGGCTTCCCGGTGTGTCGATGACCCACGTTCCGACCCCCCCGAGCGCCATCCCGGTCAAGATGGACCACCAGTACTTCCTTCTCGACAAGACCAATCCGGAGTGGGACGAGATCGCGCTCGCCCGAAGCCTGGCCGCCTACGTGCCGTCCGCCTTTCCGAACCCCGAGCTCGAGCTGGTGCTGATCCTGCCCGACGAATAGCCGGAACCTCAAGGTGTCGCGCCGCCTCCACTCGTCAGGGCGATGGCGATGAGCGCGATGGCGCTCACGACCACCACGAACAGTACCGCACCCAGCACGACGTAATCCCTTCCCCGTCGGCCCTTCCCGGTGGGGGGCGCAGCCGCCTCGCCCTGGCCCGGAGCCGGCGGGGTGCCTGCAGGCTGGGAGGGCGTGGCCGAGACGATCCGTGTGTAGGCTCCGGGGCCTGACGGAAGGTCCGGCGCCGGCGCGGAGGAGAGGGGAGTCGGCGGAGTGGGACCACCGGCGCCCTGGAGCCGGTCACGGTAATCACCGGAGCTTCCGGGACTCGCCGGTGGTGGCGTGGGCCCCGGCGTCGGCGGGCGCGCCGGCGGCGGCGCCTCGTCCCCCTCCTTGCCGAAGAGGCGCGTGAACTCCCCCGGCTCCGAGGGAGTCTGCGGCGGCGCCGCAGGCTCCGTCGGCGGCGTCGCCGGAGGGCGCGTCCCGGGTGCGGGCTTACCGGCGCCCCGAAGTCGGTCTCGGTAGTCGCCGGCTTCCCCGGGCATCGTGGGTGGAGGTGCCGCGGGCTCCCAGGCCGGTGGCTCCGGCGCCGGCGGTGGCCCCCCTTCCGCGCCGAAGAGCCGCGTGAACTCCCCCGGCCCGGCAGGCTCGGATGGCGCCGCGGGCGGCAGACGTGTCGTGGGCGCCGCAGGCTCCGGCGGCGGCGGCGCTGGAGTGGCGGGCTCCCGGACCGGTGGCTCCGGCGCCGGCGGAGCCCCGGGCGCCGGCGGAGCCTGGCCCTGCTCCGC
>JBDHGI010000158.1:0-9794 GCA_039589955.1 Gemmatimonadota bacterium
TTCAGCTTCGTTGCCCCACCCAGTTCCGACCAACTCCCCTGACAGAAGCAGACCCCACAGAAACCGAGGCCTCCGACGCTCGAGCCGCTAGCCCCCGAGCTCGTCGAAGATCTGCTCGATTCGGCGGCGCAGGTCCGCGTCCGGAAGCTCGCCCCTACCGGCGCCCATGTTGTCGACCATGTGCTCGGGGTCGTCCGTCCCCGGAATGACGACGGTCACCGCCGGATTCGAGAGGTTGTACTTCAGGCAGAGCTGCGCCCAGCTCGTGGCGCCAATCTCGCTCGCGAAGTCGGGGAGCGGCCGGCCGCCCACAAGCGAGAAGACGCCACCGCGGCGGCCCGCGAATGGTCTCGCCACCACCACCGCGACCCCGTGATCCGCCGCCAGCGGGAGCATCCTCTCAGCGGCGGCTCGATCCAGTACCGAGTAGTCGATCTCGATCATGTCGAGGTGTTCCTCCCGGATCAGGCGCTCGAGCTCCGGGTACTGCTCGGCTCTCATCGTGGTGACGCCCAGGTATCGAATCCGCCCGGCTTCCTTCCACTCCCGCAGGATTGGCAAGAGGATCTCCACGCCGTCGAGAAAGTGGACGCGCATGGCCGATACGTGCTCAACCCGCAGCGCGGTCATACATGCCTCGAGTGAAGCGACTGCCTGTTCGCGAGTCTCCGGGGTCGGGACCTTCGTCGCGATGAATACGTCGTCACGGGCGTCGAGCTCGCGGAGTATCTGGCCGATAACCTCCTCGGCCCGCCCGCGGCCGTAGATGCGCGCCGTGTCGATGAAGCGGGCGCCGCCCTCGGTCATCAACCGAACGATCTCACGAAGCGGCGCGATCTCCTCCTCGCTCTGAGCCCCCCACTGGTTCGTGCCGACTCCAACGACGGGAAGTCGCTCGCCGGTTCCGGGAATCAGCCGGGTCATGAGCTCTTGGGCGGGAGTCGGCACGGCGCCGAACAGTGGCGCCACGCGACCGACGGCCAACCCGGCCCCGGCCAGCAGTCCCAGCTTGATCGCATCGCGACGCGTCGTGCTCCCTGGGTCGGCGTGCATCATCTCATCCCTGCTCGTGTCAGTATGGTCGGCGGCCTCGTAGCCTCGCCCCTATTGGGACACCCGACCCAGAGGGTGAGTGTTCTTCCGCTGGTCGCCCTCCGTCTCCGTATCGTAAGCCTTCTATACGGAGCACGACATGGCGGCACCAACTCAGTCGGCCCCCCTCCCTCGAGTCATTCGCAACGCCGAGATGGTCCAACGTGTCGGTATCAGCCGCGCCACCCCTCGTCGCCCTCCCCACGCGGCTCGAAGAGTCCGGCTGGAGGCGGTGCTTCGATCGCAGGGGTCTCTGCCCCCGGTGCCCCCGGTGCCCCCGGTGGATCATCGGCTCACCACTGCGCCCGCCCCCGTCTCGGCCAGATCGGGCCATCCCGCTTCCTCGAGCTGGCGGTTGTGGAGTTCGACCTGATTCACCGTCGCTCCCACGACGTAGATCGACAGCTGGTCCAGATTCAGGTTGCCCTCGTCGAGTCCGCGAAGGCGGTCGAGGAAGAAGGTCGTCTCCGTCTCGCCCTGCTCGACGCCGGGCTCGAGAGCGCTGAAGATCAGCCAACGAGACTCGCGGTAGTTCTCGGGTGTGGCCGCGGCGGAATCACTGATGAAGAGCCTGAACCATGCACCGGGGTAACCGTCCGGGAACAGCCCGTCGTTGGCCGCGGTGAAGCGCAGATTCATGCAGTTGGGGTTACCGCAGTAGTCGGCTCCGTGGAGGACGGCCTCCTCCACCCGGAGCACCTGGATGGTCGAGCGCTCCATCAGCAGCGCACGCACGCCTGACGTCCCTCCGGTCACTCCCTGGATCGGAACCCCGACGTAGCCCTCCGCCTGCGCCGTGACGACGTAGGGTTCGGGTCCCAGCTCCCCGCCTACCCACGACCCGTCTCCACGGACGGTGAGCACGACGGTCTCGTCCAGGGCGTTCGTGACGGCGACGCTCCAGTCCCTCGGATTGATGAGGTCTCCCACCTGGGTGTAGGCGCTCACCCACCCATCCAGCGATTGATCCGGGACCGGGTCGGGCCCGGACGTGGTGTCACACGCACTTAGAAGAACGGCTACGAAGACGAACGCTGCCCTGGCTCTGCTGGGCATGAGGCGGCTCTCTTGATTGCATGGTCACGGTCGTCGGTCCGGTGGACGACTGGGCCGCGCGGGATAGCCGGACGCCTGCTCATGGGCGGCGTCCCTCCCCTCCCTCTCCACACCTCGATCCACGGCTATCGATCCCCCTTCACGCACTCACAACACTCTTCACCCTAATACGAGGGAAGGACCAGATGGTTGCGGGACCCACGGACGCCGCGTCCATCCTCGACGGGCTGCGCGAGTACGAGGACGAGGCGGACCTGCCGTCGATTCCGGCCTTCTAACGCATGTCTCGGAAGGCGGTGGACGCGGGCTGGTTGGTCATCGAGGGTATCGAGCCTCCGAGCGAAGGACGCGGCCGCCCCGGGGGGAAGACACAGACCTGGCGGGTCCCTTTCCCGGATCCTGGACCGCTATCCGCTGCGGTATCGACAGAGGTTCGCGTCCGACCTGCTCGACCTGTTTCGAGTTGGGGCGGGCCGAATCGACGCGAATCCACCCGCCCCCCCGGATATGAGCAAGGGGGGCCTCGGGAACCGATCGGACCCAACTCGTTGGTCGTGCTGCGCTCCGCCGCGCGGCAATGTTAACCTGCCTTCTGTGGACTGATCCAGGAACCTATATGGTACCTGATCGGGTAGGGCGCGGCGGCTCATGGCCGCCGCCGCCCTCCCACACTCCGCCAGGGACTCGAACCCCGTGATCTCGGGAGGATCGTCGTCGGGCAGGGGCCCCGGCAGGTTCAGGCTGGCGGCGTGCCCAGGGCATGACGACCCTGGAAGAGCCGGTTTGGCTTCGCCGCCCCGCTATCCGAAGCGTCCGGGCTCCGTGCCGACTCCAACGACGGGAAGTCGCTCGCCGGTTCCGGGAATCAGCCGGGTCATGAGCTCTTGGGCGGGAGTCGGCACGGCGCCGAACAGTGGTGCTCCGCGACCGACGGCCAACCCGGCCCCGGCCAAGAGTCCCAGCTTGATCGCATCGCGACGCGTCGTGCTCCGGGGGTCGGCGTGCATCATCTCATCCCTGCTCGTGTCAGCATCGTCGGCGGCCTCGTAGCCTCGCTCCTATTGGGACACCTGACCAGAGGGTGTCGTTGAAGGGGGCCCTTTGGGACCCACCACCCGCGCTTCAGGTCATTCGCGAGATACACCGTCGCCATTCCGCCCTCAAGAGAGTTCGAACTCGATGTAGGTAGCGGCCGTTTAGGGCCGCGTTGAGGCCGTGGATGGGTCGGTGGGCATGGTTGGCAACATCCGACTCGCCACGCGAGCGGGCAGGTGATTCTCGGCCCGAAGAGAGGCGCATGCTCGGCGAGATGTCCCGGGTGCCGTCAAGTCGCTCCGACGTACCCCGACCTTGGGGCGTGTCGTGGGGCGTCACGGCTCGCTATCGGCCCCGAGTTCGAGGGCACGAAAGAGCCGGAAGCCCTTGCCTTCCAAAAACTCCCGGCCAGTGCCCCGCCAGGGACTCGAACCCCAACCTACCGATTGAGAGTGCACGCTCGGACTGTGCGCGGAGTGTCAGCGAGAGCAGCCAGTTGGATGGTTCGGCCGTCGTTCGTCGTTCAGACGAGCGGCGAGTCTGAATGGAGTCCGGACCGTGCGTGGGGTACGATTACCCTCGAGACGCGTGCCATGCTTCGAGGACTTCGCGTTCGCGCTCACGAGTGATCCCAAACGGGCGAGACGCTACGACTTCCGGATCCCGGCTCCGCTCGTACTCCAGGGTATCCCGAGCTGTCACCGCAATGGCGCGGTACGTCAGCCCCCTGGCCACAGAGGCGCTCACCTCGCAGGCCTGGAGCGGGTCACCGGGGATCCACGCCGGGAAGTCCCGCCAGGGCATGAGTTCCTGAGCTTCAAGGAAGGACTCGGGGACCCAGGTCAAAGAATGGTCACTGGTCATGGCTGACCCGATCTGCTCCAGCATGTCGCCGAACTCGAGCCTCTCCCCGGGCCCTGTTCCGTTGAAGTCTCCCGTCGTGCCGCTCTCAGCGAGGCGCACCGTCCACTCCGTGAGGTCCCGCTGGTCGATGAACTGAATGGAGTGTGCGGGCCGCCCGGGTGCCAGGATTTCTCCCCCGTCGTCCAGCCGCAGCGGCCAATAGCCCCAGCGGTTCGTCGCGTCGCCCGGACCGACGATCAGCCCGGGCCGAACAACGGTCGCTCGCCCCGGGAAGGCGGCGTGGACGATGTCCTCGCTCAGCGCCTTCATGTGTCCGTATCCCGCCCGTTCGCCATGCGTCCACCCTTCCGGGGCCTGTACGCGCGGATGGTCTACATCGACCATGGGCTCATAGGTAACCTGGTCAGACCGGCGCCAGTCGAAGCCCTCCAACGCATAGGCGGAGATGGACGATATGTAGACGTAATGGCCGGCGGCGTCCTGGAGCAGCTCAGTGCTCGTCTCCACCCAGCGGTAGTCCTGCCCGTTATTGTCGATGACGACGTCCCACGTGCGACCTTCCAGCGCGGCATGGTCGTCGTTGCGGTCGCCGACGAGGCGCTCCACCTGTTCCGGCAAGTCCGCCTGGGACCGTCCGCGCGTGAAGATGGTGACCTCATGTCCCCGCTCCACGGCGTACCGGACGGTGTGGGGGCCAATGAACCCGGTGCCGCCGAAGATCAGGATCCGTTTGGGGGCGGGTGCCGCGGGACCGGCATCACCCGTGTCGGAGGCACACGCCGAGGTTCCGGCGAGCGCCAGTCCAGCTCCGACCACACCCGTGGCCTTCAGGAAGTCGCGCCTTGTGGGCGTCATGAGCCTCGGGTCTCCTTGTCTGCGCCGTGGACATGGCCGGACACCCAACCACCTGCGGTGCCCCAGCCGGACCGCGATAGTAGGGCCGGCGGGATCCGCTCGGCCAGCCTCCGCCCTCGGTGAAGAAGGCCCAGGACGTCTTCAACTCACGTCACATCCCCGGAGGCCGGGTATTCTCACCCGCCAATAGCAAGCGTCTCCGCTTCACCCCTAGGGTCAGGGTGGCTCGGTCGCCAAGCGAGAAGCAGAACGAGGCCGAGAAGGAAGGCATTCGCCATCCACATCGCAACGAATGGCGGGATCACCTGGCGGTCTGCGAGCACCTCGCCCGCCACCAGGGAGAGATAGTACCCCGTGAACACGAATCCGCTCGAGCCGAGCACGAGACCCACACCGCCGCGCGGAAAGCGAATCGCGGTCGCCGCGCCGGCGAGCGCCAGAATCATGCACGCGGCGGCAAGCGCAAGCTTCTTCTGGATCTCGACCTCGTACGCAACCGCGCGGGAAATGGCCTCCGCCCCGGTCGCGGCCCGAGCCATCCGTGCCGCCTCCCTCAGTTCGCCAACGGTCATCGTCCGGTCGGTAAGCTCCCGAGGGGCGCCCGCGAGTACCGCCGCGAGCCGGGCATTGGCGCGGGGAACCACCTGGATGTTGGAGACAAGGGTCAACGTGGCGATGACTGCGGCGGCGCCCAACACGGGAGCGATTAGGCGGCGGACGCCGTGCCGCTCTTGCCGCGCTGCAGCGAGAACACCTTCCGCACCCAGACGCGTGAAGACCCACGAAACGGCCAGGAAGACCGCCATCGGGATCGTCAGAGCCATTGTGAACGGTACCGCGAGCAGCAGCACCTCGGCGATCGCGCCAGCTGGGGCTCCTCTAGCACTCAGCTGAGGCACCTGCCGCACGGCGTGACTGGCGAGAAGGAGCACCGTCAACGATGCGAACGAGACAGCGAACGGGGTGATGTGGCGGCGCAGCAACTGCCGGGTCGTAAGCTTGGACATCGTGGGACCTCCGCGGCCTGCGTCGTGCTCTGGCTCCCTAAAGCCGACGAATCGGCCGGGTGCTTGGAAAGTGGGTCGGCTGTACGCTTTCAACGTCAAGCGAGCGATCGCAGCTACTGCACCCAGTGCAAAGAGGGTCCGCTCCGCCGGATCAGAGATCGAATCGAGCTCCGCAACCATGCCCCGCATCAGCTCGCGATGGCGCGGCGGCGAGAGTTTCGCGATGCGCGCGACGATGCGGCTGAGCGTGAGGGGGGAGCGTGACGGCACGATCACGCCTCCCGGGTGGGCAGGGGTCGGAGCCACGCCGACTGTGCGCGCTGCAGCGCCTGGCGCGCCTGAATCCGACCGGTGGCCGTGAGCCGATACAGCTGGCGCCTCGGCTTCCCAGGATGTTCGGATTCCTCCCAGCGCGACTCGAGCCAGCCGTCTTCCGCGAGTCGCGCCAGCAATGGGTACAATGTGCCTGACGAGAGATCGGCGACCTTCATCAGATCGTAGCCGTAACGCCAACTCCTCGGCGCCTCCAGAAAGGCGAGAAGCGTGCGAGTCGTCGTTCGGGTGAGCCGTTGCATGTCCTTATTCTATATATGTCGTCTTGGGCGCGCAACGCTAGTCCATGCCGGAGACCAGGCTGATTCACTGTAGCGCGAACCGGTAGCTTACCTTCACCATGAAGACGTTCTCGGCTGGTGCCCGGACCAGCGCGCTCAGGTCGCGGCCGAAATCGAAGTTCCCCGCGGAGACTTCGTCTTCCTGGAGGCGCTGCCAGACCAGGAAGATCGTGGACCCGGGCCGATACTCCCATCGGAAGACGACGTTGCCCACGAGCGACCGAACCTTGAAGTCCCTGTCTTGAAGGGCGAAGTCGACTGTGCCGTCGGTGTCGAAATCAAAGTACCGGCGGTTGTACGTGTCGACGCATGTCCGCGCATTGCGGCACACATGGCCTTGCCCGACCACTTCGTGGGGCCCTTCCTCGAACACGTCGAAGTCGAACGTCTCCGACGCCACAAGTTGGCGATAGCTCACGTAATCCCCTGACGACAGCAGCGGCTGTGCGAAGAGTTGCAGGGTCAGGGTCGGACTGAATGCGACGTCCAGTCGGGTCTGGAGGGAAAGTTCCTGGCGTTCGATGTCCCCAAAGAGGTATCGCGATCCAAACGTCGGTTCGTACGGCAGTGCAGAGGTGGTGGCGACGTACTGTGCCGCGGTCCGGCCACGGCTGAACTGCGGCTCCACCACCAGCTCCACGAGAGGAGACGGGCGGAACTCCATCTCCAACCCCAGCTGGACCCCCCGACCCGCATCCCCCTGCCGGTACTGATAGATGCTGGAGCCCAGGTTGAATCGCTTTCGGCGATCGGTCTGGAACCCCAGTTCCACACCGTAGGAGCGCGGGGAGAGCATGAGCGGTCCACCGCGGGTCGCGGTGCGATCCATCATCTGGGGGCGGAAGCTCACGTCTGCTTCGATCTCCCAGTAGTTGAGCAGCTCGAAGGCTCCTGCCAAGCTGAACTGGCCAGAGACATGCCCCCGCTGCCACGAGTCGAACGACCAAGGATCCTCGAGGACGTCGTGGCTGAAGTTCTGGTGCGTCGAGAACGTGGCGCTGTAATTGCGCAGCAGGGATCCCGGACGGATCTCCTGGTATCGCAGGCGGGCGCCGCCATCCAACGCCTCTTGCCGGCGGCTGAAGCCGAGGTCGTTGATCTCGAATTCCGGCGTGGTCTCGGCCAGCCATACGGATCCTGTCCAGTGCTCACCCCGGCGACGCGCCAAGGTGAGGCGCCAATCCACTCCAGAGAGCGACCTCGCTGACGAATCGACGCCGAGCCGGCGGGCGTCGGGCCGCTGGTGGTAATGATTGCTGGATCGCTGGATCCGGGTCATCGCCGTCGAATCGCCGCGGACGTGACTCATGGACGCGTAGCCGAACACCGCCCAGGTCCGGTCGTCCCACTGATGCTCGAAATCCACCGCGGCGCTGAGTGCGGTACGCGCCAGGTAGTCGAACGAGCCGTCGCCCGGAAGATCACGGCCCAGCACGGTCCCGATCCCCCCGATCGTCGACGCCCCGCCGTTGAAGTCCTGCTGGAGTCGAACGACCCCGAATCCGGTTCGGGGCTCCACCTGGAACGATTGGATGGGCCGCGCCCCAGCAAAGGACGCCAGCCCCGTCTCCTCCCGGGTCAGGGCGGTCAACACACCGGCCGACAACCCACCGGTCGTCCGTCCGGTCACCTTGGCGGCAGCCAGAATCCGGGTGGCTTCGGGAACGTCCGCGAACTCGGCGTCGGACGGAGGCCGGCCGTGCGGGCGGCCACCAACGCGCCGGCTGTAGTAGAGATTCTGTCCGGCCGAGAGGGAGAAGTCGAAGATCTGGGCATCCTCGACGAAGAACGGTCGGCGCTCCTCGAATCGAGTCTCGAAGGCCGTGAGATTGATGACCGCCGGATCGGCCTCCACCTGACCAAAATCGGGGTTGATGGTGGCATCAAGGGTGAACTGGGCACCGAGTCCGTAGCGGAAGTCCATTCCGGCTCGATAATCGATATCGGAGCCGTCGAAGAAGGGGTCGCCCCGTTCCGACGGCGCCGTGTACGAGCTCCCGAGTACATACGGTCGAAACTCGACCAGCGGCGAGGCTCGCGAGATCTGTACGCCTTCGAGGTCAGCGAACTGGCTCACGGTGCCAGCCTGGAGCTGGGAGATCAGCGCAAAGTGCGTGTGCTCGTTGGTGCGGACGCGGCGTCGGAAGAAGTTGACCCCCCAGCGCTGCCACTCCTCGGATGCCTGGTAACGCATCTGGGACAGGGGAATGCGCAGCTCAGCCGACCAGCCGAGGGAGTCGCGGTGGACCGCAGACGTCCACACCGCATCCCAGGCTGGGTCGGCCTCGCTATCGTCGAAGAAATAGACGTCGGCCTGGACATTGGCGGCGCTGACCGAGAACAGGTACGCGGTCCGCCGGTCGCGGTTGGGGTCGAACGCCACCTCGAAGCGATCATACTGCCCATGAGTGTCCCGGCGCGCGAGCTGGTCGGCGATGGAAGCGGGCTCGCTGTCGTACATTCGTGCAGCGACATACATGGCCGTTTCGTCGAACAGCACACGGACTTCGGTCTCCTCCTCGGCCGGGGCACCCTCGACGGGCTCCTGCTGTACGAATCCCGTCGCAGCGGGGGCCGACATCCATGCACTCTCGATCAGCCGTCCATCGATGTCGATCGCGCCCGACCTCGCAACCGCCCGTACCGAGCGGATGGCCGTCCTTGTGGTGTCTCGTTGGGGGACCTGCGCGACGACTTGGCCCGAGAGTAGGAGAACACCGGAGGCTGCCGCCAGGCTGCACAGCGGCCCCGCAGACCTCATCGGCGGACGCTGCCTCACCACGCTCTCCGGCCGTCTGCCCGAGAACGGTGGCTCCCCGACCACCATCTCGGACGTCACGCAGCCCCGTGCAGACTGGTCGCTGCGACGCGGTAGCGGCCTTCGAGGGCGGCGTTCAGGCGAGCAGCAAGCGTCGGACATGGGCAGGGTCTCGAGAGTACTCGGGCAGTGGTCCCCATGTTAGGGCGGGCTAGTCCGGCTTGGACAGGGTCTCGGGGTCGAGCATGCACCTCGAGCTCCCCCGAGTCCCGCCCAGTTCCCCCCACCCCCCCTGACCCAACGTGAGTTTTCGGGTCCCAGTTGGGTCTCAAGCGGTGGTGCACCGCCTGATCCACAATGAGCGCAAGAGAGCCGAGGTCGACGACCCAGATGTCCGCATCCCCGGTGCGCCAACTCCCAATGGCAACGCGACCGCCGTCGGGGGACCAAGGAACAACTCCCCATTCGAGCCAATCGTCTCCCGGATGGTCGCTCAACTTCACGGCGCCGGTT
>JBDHGI010000159.1:0-9793 GCA_039589955.1 Gemmatimonadota bacterium
AGGTAGGAGCTCAGGATCAGACCCTCGAAGAGTCGGACGTTCGCGTCCACGCCGAAGCTGCGGTCGCCCGTCCCCCCGCTCCCTCCGACTGCGGCCCGATCGATGAAGATGGCTCCCACGTCCGACCCGCCGGCCACCTCACGGCGCACTCTCATGACCAGGAAGTTCTCCCCTGGCGCGCCCTCCTGGGCACCCGTGCGCATGTCCAGCAGTCCCACCTCCCATGGTCCCAGGCTCCCGCTAACGCGTCCTCCGGCCACGATCGGAACCGGGCGTCCGTCCCGGAGCCCGATGGCCCGGGAATGGAACAGAGTGAGATCCCTCAGGGAGGCCCCCATGCGGTAGTTCCGCTCCGTCTGGTCACCGAAGGTGAACGAGCCGGAGTTCTCCACGAAGAAGTCCCGCTGCTCCGGAAAGAAGAGGGAGAACCGCGTAAGGTTCACCCGCTCCCGATCCACCTCCACCTGGGAGAAGTCGGTGTTCATCGTCAGGTCCAGCGTCAGGCCCGGCGTCAGGCCGAGCTTGACGTCCAGGCCCACGTCGGCGTCGGACCCCCGCCGGTCCGGGGCCAGCGTCCTGCCGGCCTGATCCGCCGCGAGGGCATAGGGCTTGATGCTCAGGTTCCGGGCGGAAGGAAGGTCCCGAACGCCGTGGAGGGTCCCGGCTTTGGACATCCGATGTACCGGATCCCTGCGCTCCACCGGGGCCCAGTAGGAGTCCTCGTTCTTGCGCCGCACGCGCCGAAGGAAGTTCAGGCCGATGATCTGATCCACCCGCCCGGCGTCATAGCGGAGCCCGGACCAGGGGATCCGGATCTCCGCGCTCCACCCCTCCTCCAGGTGCGCTGTCCGAACCTCCACCGGGATGTCGAACCCGAAATCCTGATTCCGGCTGTCGTCGAAGGTCTGGCCGTCACGATAGGCCCCGTACGGATTCACGAGGAGAATGAACGAGTTCCTGCGGTCGAGGAACATGTCGAGCGTGACGCCCAGGATGTCGGCGTCCCTGGTGGAGAGGGACGGGAAGTCCCGCTCCAGGCTCTGCACGACGTATTGGCCCGCTTGCGAGTCGAACAGCATGGCCCCGATGTAGAGGGCTTCGTCATCGTAGAGGAGCCGGATCTCCGAGCGCTCGGTGGCCAACGCCCCCGGATCGGGCTGGGATTGGATAAAGTCCGTCAGGACCCGGGCCTCGGTCCACCCCTCGTCGTCCAGCCGGCCGTCGATGCGCGGCGCCCTGTTCGTTCGAGCAGCTTCGGCGACGGGGCGCGGGTAGGCCTCGGGATCGGACAGCGCGCCCCACGGAACATTCGACCCGCCCGCCGAATCCTGCGCGGCCCCCGACGACGAGGTCACGAACAGTGCCCAGGTGACCGCAAGCAGCAGACCGCCGCAGCGTCCTCTCGAGTGCGTCATCACAGGTCGAGCCGTGGGAGTGACGGCCGGGCGACTGCTCGCGCCCGACCCCGAGACCCAAAGTCTGGGCTCACCGCCTCCCGGGGAAGGGCTCCCAATGTTGACGGAGGCGCTGGCTGCCCCGACGTTCCACGTCCCCACGTTTCGACCCCGAACACGATGACCGTCCCCGAACCGCTCCCTCCCCTGAAAGAGTCGGTCGATGCCGTGCGCTCCCCCGGCCCGGGCGACATCGGCCTCGTCATGGGTGGAGGAGGAGCCAGGGCGGCGTACCAGGTGGGCTTCCTCCGCTGCGTGGCCAGACGGCACCCCGAGCTCACTGTGCCGTACATCACGGGCGTGTCCGCCGGGGCGATCAACGCGGCCCAGCTCGCGTCTCACCACGGTTCGTTCCTGCAGGCGGTCGACGAGCTGAGCCAGCTGTGGTGGCGCCTCACGGTCGAAGACGTTTTCCGGGTGGACGCCCGCTCCCTGGGCTTCACAGCCATCCGGTGGCTGCGTCAGCTGGTGTCCGGAGGCGCCGGTGGCCCGCCGAGCGTGCGGGGATTCGTGGACACCCGTCCCCTCCGCCGGTACCTGACGGAGGTCCTCCACGCCGTGGATGGCGAGCTGACCGGCATCCAGTACAACCTGGACCGTGGTCGGCTGAAGGCGGTGGCGCTCAGCACCTCCAGCTACACGACGGGGCAGTCCGTAACGTGGATCCAGGGTGGGGACATCCGCGAATGGGAGCGCCCGCAGCGACGAGCCCGTCGCACGACCCTGACGGTAGAGCACGTCATGGCGTCAGCGGCCCTGCCCCTCTTCTTCCCGGCCATCCGGCTCAACGGCTCCTGGTACGGGGACGGAGGAATCCGACTCACGGCCCCGCTGTCCCCGGCAATCCACCTCGGTGCGCGGCGGGTCATGGCCATCTCGACACGCTACCAGCGCTCCGTGTCCGAGGCCGACGAGCCGATCGTCCAGGGGTATCCGCCACCGGCGCAGGTGGTGGGTGTCCTCATGAACTCCATCTTCCTCGACCTGTTGGATCACGACGCCGCACGCCTGGACCTTCTGAATCGACTGCTGGAGTCCCTTCCCGAGGAGGAGCGGGAGGGTCTCCGCCCCTTGAAGCTCCTGATCCTCCGTCCCTCGGTGGACCTGGGAAAGCTCGCCGACCTGCACGAGAGGGAGCTCCCCCGGGCCTTCCGCTTCCTCACCCGGGGCCTCGGCACCCGTCAGACGAGAAGCCCGGACCTCCTGAGCCTGGTTCTCTTTCAGCCCGACTACCTGCGGGCACTCATGGAGATCGGCGAAGCCGACGCCGAGGCCCGGGCCCCCGAGATCGCCGCCTTCCTCTCCGAGGACCTGTAGAGCCGTCAGCGCCCCCTCATCGGCATGGCGCCGTGCGGCCGAGTCCCGATGGGCCTGCGCCACGGCTCAGGAAGGTGTCTGACCCGTCGTCGCCAGAGCGTCCTCGAACTGCCGCTGGTACAGCCGGCGGTAGACCTGGCTCTCCCCGAGGAGCTCCGCGTGGCTGCCTCGGTCCACAATGACGCCGTCGTCGAGCACGAGGATCCTGTCGGCGCGGATGACGGTCGAGAGGCGGTGGGCGATGACCAGGGTCGTCCGCCCCTCCATGAGCCGTTCCAGGGCATCCTGCACCAGGCGCTCCGACTCGGCGTCCAGGCTGCTCGAGGCCTCGTCGAGAATCAGGATCCGAGGTCGCTCGAGCATGATCCTGGCGATGGCCAGCCTCTGACGCTGACCCGCGCTCAGCGTCACGCCACGCTCTCCCACCTCCTGATCCAGCCCGTCGGGGAGCTCTCGGATGAAGATGTCCGCGTGTGCCGCCTCCGTCGCCTCCGCGAGCTCCGCGGCTGATGCGTCCCCATTCCCGTAGAGCAGGTTTTCCCTGACGGTGCCCGCGAAGAGCATGGGCTCCTGGGGCACGATCCCCATCGCGCCCCGAAGCTCTCGGAGGGACACGGTACGTACGTCCACGCCGTCCACCGTGACGGATCCGGCGTCCACGTCGAAGAATCGAGGGATCAACGCCGCCAGGGTGCTCTTTCCCACGCCCGAGCTTCCCACCAGAGCCACGGTCTCCCCCCGGCCGATCTCCAGATCGATGCCCCGAAGAACCCAGGGGAGATCCGGACGGTACCGGAAGTGCACGTCCTCGAATCGAACGACGCCCTGCAGCGGACGGGGGAGAGGACGCGGAGACGGGGGGTCGATGAGCTCGGGCTCGTGGTCGATGAGCTCGAAGATCCGCTGGGCGGCGCCCGCCGCCTCCTGCAGGTTGCCGTAGAATCCCGCCAGGGAGGTGATGGCCGCGGCGATGGTGATGGCGTACAGGAGGAACGCCACCAGCGTGCCCGGCGTGAGGGAGCCGTCCAGCACGAGTCGACCACCCTCCCAGATGACCACGACGATGGCCCCGAAGGCCGCGAAGGTCACGGCCCCGGTGAGGGCCGCCCTTGCCACCGCGCGCCGCAGGCCTTCGTCGCGGGTGGCATCGATCTCCCTCGCGAAGTTCTCGGCCTCCCAGTCCTCCCGAGTGAAGCCCTGGACCGTGCGGATCTGGGTGAATACCTGCTCGGCGCGGGCCACCGCCACCCCCAACCGGTCCTGGATCCGCGTGCTCAGGCGCCGGACGCGACGCCCGAACAACCATCCCACCAACGCAGCCACCGGAATCGCCGTGAGCGTCACCATGGTCAAGCGGGGATTCGTGGCCGTGACCAGAGCCAGGGCGCCCACCAGAAACACTCCCTGACGCACCAGCTCGGGAACCCCGAAGCGCAGCACGTTCTGCACGAGCACGGCGTCGGACGCGAGGCGGGAGCTCAGCTCCCCCACCCGCCGGGCGGCAAAGAAGCCCGGTGCCTGATGGACCAGGCTGTGAAAGACCTCCTTCCGAAGCTCCGCCACGACACGCTCGGACACCGACGCCGTCAGGTAGCTCTGGCCGAAGTTCACTACCGCCTGCAGCGCGAAAAGCGCCATCAGCCCCAGGGCGACCTGGTTCAGGACCGCGAGCAGCCGAGCATCCAGGAGCTCCCGGACCACCAGCGGGAAGATCAGCCCCACCGCCGTGCTCACCAGCAGGAGTATCCCCGCCCCGATCAGGGCCCACCGGTAGGGCCTCAACCGGGGCACGAGTCTCCGCAGGAACTGGAAGGTCCGGGCGGGGCTGGGGCGCTCTGAGGGCATCGGGTGAGGAGAGACGAGGGAGTGGTGGGTCCGTCACCACCGGCAGGGCAGCGGGACAGCGCACGATTGGGTAAGATACCTTCGGTCCATTGCCCGCTGAAGGACACCCGCGCCCAGACTTCCGACCCGGGGCGGCGCCGTGAGCACCCAAACGAAACGACACCCTTCCATGCGCGCGGAGCATCCCAAGGCTTTCACCGTTTCAATGGTGTGGACGCTCATCCTCCTCTATCTGGGAAGCGTCGTCCACGCGACGGAATCCAGCCTGGCGTGCCCAGACTGGCCTACGTGCTTCGGTACGATGGTGCCGGAGATGTCCGGAGGCGTCTTCTGGGAGCACCTGCATCGGCTGGTGGCCGGAGGGCTCCTCCTGATGTGGGGGCTGGCGACCTGGATCGTCCACAAGGAGGTGCGTGGCACACCCTGGGTTTTCAGGGCCTGCCTCGCGGGCCTCGCTCTCCTCGTGGTCCAATCCGTCTTCGGTGGCCTCACGGTCCTCTTCCTGCTCCCGGACCTGGTGTCGACGACCCACCTGGGCCTCGCCCTGTTGTTCCTGGCCCTCACGACCCTTCTGGCGTCCTGGGCCGTGGGCGGGGGCGGGGTGGGGCCCTTGCCGCCGCCCCTGGCCGCCGGCGTGCGCCGTTGGGGCGTGACCGCAAGCGCTCTGGTGTTCGCCCAATCCGTCCTGGGTGGGCTCGTCCGGCACATGGACGCCGGAATGGCCTGTCCGGACGCGCCGCTTTGCCTGGGACAGCTGGTGCCGCCCCTCGACAGCGCGCTCGTCACGGTCCACTTCCTCCACCGGATCCTGGGTGTCGCCGTCGCCATCGTCACCGTGGCCCTCGCGGCCTGGGCTCAGAGGGCCGGGGCCCCTCACGCGCTCCGCCGATGGACGGCGTGGGCGGCGGTCCTGGTGCTGGTGCAGGTGGCTCTGGGATTCGTCTCCGTCCTGACCACCCTGGCCGTCGTACCGGTGTCGCTTCACACCCTCGTGGCGGCAAGCCTGCTGGCGGTGCTCATCCACGTTTCGGTCATGGGGTGGACGGCCGAGGGGGAGCCACGGGCCCACGCGCACGACCGGCCGGCGGAGGTCTGAGGACCGAGGCCAAGCAGCGACGAGGCCCGCGAGGAGACGACCTTGGACCGAGCCCAGATCGGCGACCTGCTCGCCCTGCTGAATGCAGGGCTGAATGCCACGAGCGCCGTGGCGCTGTTCACCGGCTACGTGCTGATCCGTCGCCGCAGGATCCGCGAGCACAAGCGGGCCATGGTCACCGCGCTGACGGCCTCGGCGCTGTTTCTGGCGTTCTACCTCACCCGGGTGGCGTTCACGGGGACCCATGAGCTCGACGCGGTGGGATGGGGCAGGACCCTGTATCTGGTCATCCTCTTCTCCCACATGGTGCTGGCCGTCGTGGTCGCTCCGCTGGTAGTCCGCCTCGTGTGGCTCGTCGCTCGCCGCCGTTTCCGGTCGCACGCGCGCCTCGCCCGGTGGACATTCCCCCTGTGGGCCTACGTGTCGGTCACCGGCCTCGCCGTCTACGTGCTGCTGTACCAGGTATTCGGATACCGCTGACTGCCACGGGCGACGATCAGGCAGGTCACGCCGTCGGAAACGAAACCTCCACCTCGGCGCCGCCGTCGGGTACGTTCCGCAGACGGAGACTGCCTCCCAGGGCCTCGATGGACTTGCGGGCGTGAGGCAGGCCCAGGCCCATGCCATCCTCGGTCGTGGAGTAGAAGGGGTCGAAGGCCCGGGTGAACGCCTCCTCCGAGAACCCCTCCCCCCGATCCCTGACGGCGATCGTGACCCTTCCCTCCCCGGTGCCGAGCGTGACGTCCACCGTCGTGCCCCCACCGAACCGGCCGGCGTTGTGGAGGATGAGGTAGATGGCGTCCATGAAGGTCAGCGCATTCACCTTGGCCCTGGCAGGCCTTCCGTCCCAGAGCATCTTGATACCCACGGCCTGGTCCTGAGCGAACTCACGGGTCACCTGTTGGACGAGACGTTGGAGGTCCTGGCCCTCGGCCTCCATGGACGGCTCCTTCAGGAAGAACGAGAGATCGTCCAACGCCCCGAGGGCCCGATCGATTCGCTCGTGCAACTCGGACGCTCTCGCGCCAGGCGGCGCTCCGCTCAGCGGCTCACGTATTGCGCGATCCAGGAAGCCTCCCAGGCGGCCCAGCGCCTCGCTCAACGCCTTTTGGTACTCTTCCTCCCGCGGTCCCCAACCCACGCGCAGCGCTTTGATCAGCTCCGCCTCTGCCGTTCCCTCTTCGGCGGTGGCTGGGTCCCGCCCCCGTGATACGGCTTCCGCCACCTCCAGCATCCTCTCGTCCGCCTTGGCCTCGCCCTGCTTGCGCCCCTCGACGAAGCCCTCCTCAAGCCCGGCCTTGTAGCTGGACGCCCGACCGCCGGTCCTCCCGATAACGAAGGTTACGGTGCCGAAGACCAGCGCGGTGACGGCCAAGACCCAGATGTCCATGTCGTCCTCGTCCTGTGGTGCATGCCGCGTTGACCTCGAGTCGCGGAGGAGGATGTTCGCACCAGCACATTCCCAGTGCAACACGCGACCGTTGCCCCCCCGGTGCGGATAGGACTATGCTCGCGGTCCATGGACCGCCTGGGAACTCTCCGCCATCTGCTCATAGAGAGCTCGGACCACGCCAACCCCTCTGCTGAGCGGGTCCGGCGGTTGTTCGAGAGCATTCATCGGATTGCGGTCGTAGGACTGTCCCGGGATCCCCGGAAGGCAGCCCGTCGAGTCCCCTCCTACCTTGCGGCCAAGGGCTACGAAGTCATCCCCGTGAATCCCTTTGCCGACCGCATACTGGGCAGAGAGGCGGTCGCCTCCCTGGAAGAGGTGGATGAGCCCGTGGACCTGGTGCTGGTCTTCCGGCCGTCGGATCAGGCCGGAGCGGTGGTGGAGGCCGCTTCAGCACGGCCCGAGCGGCCTGCCATATGGCTCCAGGAAGGAATCCGTGCAGACGAGGAGGCGGCTGCGGCCAGGGCCCGCGGTCGAGTCGTCGTCCAGGACCTGTGCGCCTATAAGGTCCACCGCGCCATCTTCAGCTAGTGAAGCGCCACTGGCCTCTGCAGCCGTTCCATTGCGTCCGCAGGACCGCGCCTCGGCATTCACCGCGCCTCGCGGTTGCTCCTCCTCTGACTCACGGCCGAAGGGCGACGAGGACCTTCTCGGCGTGTCCCCCCGGCCGGACCTTTCTCCAGGCCTCCTGCACGACGCCATCCTCGTCGAGGATGAACGTGCTCCGCTCCACGCCCATGTAGTTCCGCCCGTAGAGGCTCTTCTGCTTCCAAACGCCATAGGCCTCCGCCACGGCGTGGTCCTCGTCGGCGAGCAGCGGGAAGTTCAAACGGAACTTCTCCCTGAACTTCACGTGGGATGAGACGGGGTCTGGTGACACTCCCAGGACGACGGCGTCGAGCCCCTCGAGCGTCGGCATGACGTCCCTCAGGTCGCAGGCCTGGGACGTGCACCCCGGGGTATCGTCCTTCGGGTAGAAGTAGAGAACGACCTTCCTCCCCCTGAGGGAGGAGAGGCGAACGGTCTCACCCGAGTCCGAGGGAAGCTCGAAATCCGGTGCCGGCGTGCCCTCTTCCACCATGGTCGTGTTGGTTCGGGGAACCCGACGGAGCCCTCAGCTACCCCCACTCGCGGTCGGGGTTTCGGGCTGTAGCGCACGACTGGACCCGCCTCGCCCCTCTTCGTCCTTCTCCGTCGAAGTCTCCCAGCGGCACAGGCTGTCACCCCGAGCCTGGCACAGGGTATGAACCACCCGTTCGTTACCTCCCGTGGTGCTCCGGACTACGGCTTCGCAGAGCCCCGACACCAGCTCGCAGGCGTCCCCACCAGGATCGGCCTGGATGAAGAGCAGGGCCCTCCCTTCGAGGGAGAACGACCCACGCCCGAAGCCTCCCATCCTCCTTCCGAAGAGCCGCTTGAGGATGCGAGCCGTCCGGCGCCGGGCCATGGTCATGGCCAGCCCCCCCCGTAGCCGGCTCCGCCATCCAGGGGACAGCCCCTCACCACCGAGGGCTTCCCCCAGTCGCCTGAAGATCTGACCACCGTCGGGACGCCGGATCACGAGACGAAAGAGGTCCCGAACCTCCGCGTCCGTGATGCGGATTCTGCGGCGCACGTACTCCCTGTAGAACCGGATCTGCTTCTCCACCACGTTGCTCAGGCCCAGACGGCGTGGCATCGTGACGGTCGGGTCCTCATCCTCGAAGACCTCCGGAGGCAGATCCTGAGCCCTGATCGCCTCCAGCAGACGAAGTGCCACGATGGCCCGAACCCGTCTCGGGGAGCGGGGATCGGCGATGGGTGGGGGGGATGGTCTCAAGTGGGAATGGGGTTCGGCTTGGACAGGAAGACCAATGTCGGTCGACTTTACGGGACTGGCAATCGCCAACGAGAGGCCGGAGAGCGACGCTCAGGAGCCCCGACTGGCGCGGAGCGGCACGATTCGTATGCCGGAAAGGGTGACATAATCGCGAAAGCCGTGTATATAACAGGCTGACGTCGGGCCCGCCTGCCGACGGCCGAGGCGGGGTGATGGCGAAGGTGAGTTCTCGTGGCCACCCTGGGGGGGCTGGATTTCGTGCCACCGAGGCCCTTCGCCTCCCCCGCTTCTTCTTGCTCCCCAATCCGCGATGAAGCGATATCCCGCATTCGATCCCCCGGAGTACGTTCAGTGGAGCGCCGATCCGGAACTGGTCCGCTCCTACAGGGATCGGCTGGAGTCGGATCCCGAGCGGAGCCGCGAGATCGACGCGCTGGACGACGCCGCGCTGGTGGCGCTCCATCGGGACCTCCTGCGCACGCGTCTGCACGACATCGGGCTGAAGCGGTGGGTGCGCACCGGCGTGATCTCGAAGGCATGGCTTGGCACCGGTGAGGAGGCCGTGACCGTGGGAAGCGTGGCTGCCCTCGATCGCAGCCGCGACCTGGTGGTCCCCATGATCCGAAATGCCGGCGCCCTGCACATGATGGGCATGCCGCTCCCAGATCTTTTCCGAGGCTACCTCGCCACCTCCGACTCGCCCTCGGGGGGGCGGGACCTGCACATTGGTGACCTCGAGCAAGGGGTCCTCCAGCCCGTCAGCCAGATGGGGACCTCCGTTGGCATCGTCACGGGGTTGGCTCTGGCATTCC
>JBDHGI010000160.1:0-9790 GCA_039589955.1 Gemmatimonadota bacterium
CCGTCGTTGAAGCTCCTAGACGTAGCTACGGCTATGCCGTCGTCGCTTCGCCTAGGATCTGGGGCCGTGGCGTCCCCAACGCGGCCTACTGGATTACTCGGACAGGCGCCTAGCGCCTCCGGCTCCGCCCTTCGGGACTCCTCGTGACGGCCGCAGCCACGGATCGGAAGGCCAGGGCCGTGTCCACCGATCGTTCGGACGACCCCTTCGACGTCTTCGATCCCTGGACCCACGAGCCCGACCCGTCCGAGGCCCCGACTGCCGCGGAGCCCGTGACGGCCGCCTCTCCGGCGGCACCCGTCCGCCGCAGGCGCCGACGGATCCGCGATCGGGTGAGCCCACCCCTCGCCGACCGACACCCGGCGAGGCCGATGAAGAATCCGGCCGCATTCCTCCGGAACGAGGCCCTGACGACCATCGAGGCCATGGGCCGCCGTCTGGAGGCGGCAGGACACCGTTCCACCCTCCAAGACCTGCTCGACCTGCCCACTCCGGCTCTCCGGTTCCTGCTCTGGCCCCACCCGGGCCCCCTTGCCGACGGGGCCGACCGGACGCTGGTCACCCTGGAGCTCGCCCTGGGCGAGGTGGAGCCGGACGTGTTGGCGGCCCGGTTCTGGGTCGGCCCGAGGCCGGCAGCCGAACGGATCGAGCACCTCGGCACCGTCACGACGGCGCAGCTCACACCCGGCTGGATCGAGATGCAGGCCCTCGCCTTCGTCGAGAAGGCCCTCAGGTGCGCCTGAGCGAACAGCGGACCTGCGCGACGGATTTGGCCCTATCCGGTGATGCTGTACTCGTACCGCCCGCGCACCGGCTCGCCCTCGGCGTAGCGCGACAGGCGAAACATCCGCGGGTCGAAGGAAGGCTCGCGCCCGGACACCAGGTCCGCGGTCACCAATCCCGCCGCAGGCGCCAGCTTGAATCCGTGCCCGCTGAACCCGGTGCACAGGAAGTGGCCGCTGCCGGGGGGCACCTCGTCGATCACCGGGTGCCAATCCGGCGTCACGCCGTATAGCCCGGCGTAGCCCCTTCTCGGTTGCGCCGCCTCCATGGCGGGGCACCGCTCCATCCAGCGACGGCCTACGAGGATGTCGAACCCGTCGTCGGTGTGCTCCGGGTATGCGTCGGGATCCACCACGTCGTCCGCCTCCGACGGGTCAATGAGGCCCACGAGCATCAGATCTCCCGTCTCGGGCCTGAAGTACGACGCGTGGGCGAAGTCGAGGACCACGGGATGCCTGCCCCGGTGCCCCTCCGGGCGGGCGAACACCGCCACCTGCGCCCTGCATGGATTCACCGGCACCTCCACACCGGCCAGCGCCGCCACTCTGGCGCCCCACGGACCGGCGCAATTCACCACCGCCGAGGCCCCGAGGGGCCCGGCATCCGTGTCCACGCCGCTGACCCGGCCGCCGGTGAACCTCACTCCCGTCACCTCCCGATTGAGCAGGAAACGCGCTCCTCTACGCCTCGCAGCGTCGGCGAATCCGGCCGTGGCGAGGTGTGGGTCGGCGTACCCCGCCCCGGGTTCGTAGGCGGCGGCGACCAGATCGGTGGCGGACACCCCCGGCACCACGTCCCGGATCTCGTCGGGGGCGAGCACCGTGGCCTCGATCCCCACGCCCCTCTGCAGCTCCACGTTGGCAGCCAGACCCTCCGCGTCCTCCGCCGGAACCAGGACCACGAAGCCGCAGGGCTGGAACCCGCACGGGCCGCCCACCCGCTCGTCGAAGGCTCGGAACGTCTCCAGTCCGTACCGGGCCATCCGGGCGGTGACCTCGTTGGAGTAGTGCTGCCGCACGATGGCCGAGGAACGGCCCGTGGAGCCGGACGCCAGGGCTCCCTTGTCGACGACGGCGACGGAGACGCCCCGCCCGGAGAGCTCGTAGGCGGTGCAGCACCCCATGATGCCACCACCCACGATCACGACGTCGAACCCTGCGACCACGAAGTCCTCCTTTCCCCGACAGGAGCGGCGGGCAACCGGAGAGTACGTGGCGTCGGGCCAGTCCTCAACCGAGCCGCGGCGCGAGCGGGCGGCTCCGCTCCTCGGAGACCGGCGCCGGGAACGAGCGGCCGTCACACAGCCGTGATCTCGTTCGTATCACGAGTGATGCCGACCACGATCCCCGCAGTCCGAGCCACATGGCGTGCGCCGACGAGCCGCGTGATGATCTTGGTCCTGTCCTGCGGCCTGCCGTGCGCGGCTGCGGCTCAGGCTGGGCCGGCCACCTCTCCTTGGCACGTGACGGCTTCGGTGGGACCCTTCCTCGAGTTCCCCGAGCCCTTCGAGCCCCGGTACTGCGACCAGACGACCTGGGGGGCCGTGGCCTCCGCCCGATACTCCGTCTCCCGAGTCCTCGGCCTCGAGGGCTCCTTGATGACGGCCGGCGAGCTCGGGGCCATGACCTGCGTTCTTCCCCTGCGGGCGGCACCGCTACCTGGCTCCACGTTCGTGCGCACCCGCTACCGTGAGGGCATTCGCGAGGGCTCACTCCTCGCCACGGGGCTCTCGTTGCTTCTCGAGCTCCCGGCTGATGACCGCGTGTCCATCCGAGGCCGGGCCGGCGTCAGCAGGATGTGGCTCAAGCGACTCGTCGGATGGTCCCTGGGGCTGGGCTCTCGGATCACCCTCGGGCGGCACCGCCTGGTGGTCGACGTCGACCGGCTCCAGGTCGACATCCCCTTCTACCGGGAGCTGATCCTCGTCGGGGATCAGGGGCAGCACCTCGTTCAGGAGAGCGTCCGATCGGCGGAGCGGGCCACCGCCCTCTCGGTCCGGCTGGGGTACGAGCTGGCGATCCGCTAGCGTCCTCCCTTGCCGGGGTCCCGATTCTCCCCCAGCATCTCCGGATGACCCCACCCCGGAGGATCCATGCGTCCCGTCATCGCGTCCGTGCTCGTCGTCCTGGCCGCCGCGCCCCTCGGGGCCCAACACGCTGAAGGCCCCGTTCGATTCGTCCGCTTCGAGCGGGACGGCCATGCGTCCTACGGAGTGCTCGAGGGCGAGCGGATCATGGAGATCGACGGCGATCTGTTCGGGGCCCATCGCCCTACGGACCGTTGGGTGGATCTGTCGGACGTCAAGCTCCTGCCCCCGACGCCGGCGAGGAAGGTCATCGCCGTGGGTCTCAACTACCAGAGCCATCTCGGTGAGCGGGCCCCGGCGGCGTACCCGGGGCTCTTCGCCAAATACCCCACGTCGCTCGTGGGTCACGGAGAGGACATCCTGGCTCCTCCCGACGCCGCCAACCTCCACTACGAGGGAGAGATGGTGCTGGTCATCGGGAAGAGGTGCGCCGACGTGTCCGAGGCGGAGGCGATGGACTGCGTCTTCGGGATCACGGCGGGCAATGACATCTCTGAGCGGGACTGGCAAAGGGACGATCTCCAGTGGCTCCGGGCCAAGGGGTCCGACACGTTCGGCCCGGTGGGACCCGCCATCGCCCACGGGGTGGATCCCGACGACGTCCTCGTGGAGACCCGGGTGAACGGCGAGGTCCGCCAGCACGAGCGGACGTCGGACCTGATCTTCGGGACCGCCGCTATCGTCAGCTACGTCAGCCGGTACGTCACACTCGAAGCCGGCGACCTGATCTTCACCGGCACGCCCCAGACCACCCGGGCGCTCCAGCCGGGAGACGTGGTCGAGGTCGAGGTCGAGGGTGTGGGAACGCTGCGGAATACCGTTCGACGACGATGAGCGGCTCGCCGAGCCGGGCATCGTTCCGCGGCGCGGCCGGCGCGGCAACACGCAGATGACGACCCTGGGCGGGAGGGTGGTCCAACCAGAGGAGCGGTGATGATGAGCGCCGTCCGTGTCTTCACCCTGGTGGTCGTCGTGCTTGCGATCCTCCTCCTGTGGCGGACCTGGCGGGGCGCCCCGCGGCCGGAGCCCGTCCGCTTCGCGCCCGTGCCCGAGGAGCAGTTCGACGACGGTGGGACCCTGACCGACGCCTGGGCGGACTTCGACGGCGACGGAGACCCCGACCGATTCGTGGGCTTCAACGGGGGCCGGAGTCGCCTCTACCGTAACGAAGGGAACGGTCGATTCGTCGACGTGGCCGACAGTCTCGGGGTGCGCGTCGACCGGTCCGTCCGGACTTCGGCGTGGGGAGATTTCGACACCGACGGCGATCCGGATCTCCTCCTGGGCTACGCCGGAGGCGAGCCCGTCACGGCTCTCTGGCGCAACGACGGCCCCGACGGCTTCGTCGAGGCAGCCGATGCCGTGGGCGTGCTTCTGAGGAGCGGCGTCACCCGTCAGGCCACCTGGGTGGACTACGACGGAGACGGCGACCTGGACCTCTTCCTCGCCATGCGCGACGGGCCCAACCGTCTCTTCCGAAACGACGGCGAGGGGTTCTCCGATGTCACTGCGGCGTCGGCCATCGGGGACCCTCGACGGTCCGTCGGCGCTCTCTGGCTCGACATCGATGAAGACGGAGATCTGGATGCCTACGTCGCCAACATGAACGGCGACGCCAACGGCCTGTGGATCAACGAGGAGGGGCGCTTCGCGGACCAGGCTGCCGCGTGGGGCCTGGCCGACGGGGGGCGTGCCCTTGGAGACGAGGATCAGGGCACGGTTCGACCGTGCGCGGTGGACTACGATCACGACGGGGACCTCGATCTCTTCACTGCCAACTACGGCCCCAACGGCCTCTTCCGGAACCCCGGCGGGCCGGGCCCGTGGCGGAACGTAGCGGGCGAGGTGGGCCTGGCCGTGGACGGCCGGTACGACACCTGCGCCTGGGCCGACTTCGACCACGACGGCAGAGTGGACCTCTACGTCAACGGAACCGTGACGGGCGGGCAGAGCCATCGGGACTGGCTGCTCCGCCGGCGGGACGGACCGTTCGAGGACGTGACCCCGCCGGAGCTCCTCGTGGAGGCGGACCACGGGGCCACCTGGGTGGACCACGACCTGGACGGCGACGTGGATCTGGCGCTGACGGGAGTCCAGGAGACGGGGGTCCACCACCTCGTGCAGAACCTGCTGCGACCGGAGCTCGCCTTCCACTCCGTCAAGGTGCGCCTCCTCGACGGAGACGGGCGGGCCACCCGGGTGGGGAACGAGGTGCGGGTGTTCGCCGCGGGGACCTTCGACGTCCTCGGCACGGCGTTGGTGGATTCGGGCTCGGGCTACGACGGGCAGAACGACCTTCCCGTGCACTTCGGGCTTCCCGGCGGCCACCCCGTCGATCTGGAGATCACCACCATCGTGCATGGACGCCGCATCCAGGAGCGCCTCCCCGGGGTGGACCCGAGGGCCTACCGAGGACGCGTCGTGACGGTGCGCATGGACGAGCTCGGCCAGCTGGTCCGCTAGCGCGCCGCTCGGTCCCATCGAGGCGTTTGTGACCCGGTTCGCCGTAGCCTAGGTTTGGAGTGGGAGCGTTCCGGACACAGGGAGGTGACACCGATCATGCGCGCGTCGTTCTTGGTTCTCGTGGCTTTCGTCACAGCCTTGCTTCACCCTGCACCCGTCGGCGCGCAGCAGGATCAGACGCGACCGCCTGCGTCCGTGGGCGCGGCCGTTCCCGCCTTCTCCCTGGGCTCCGTTCCCCAGGCGGCTGGTCCCACCTGGCGGCATCGCCTCCTGACGGCCGTGGGGGGGGCCGCCCTGGGCGCGGGCGTGGGGTTCTTCGCTTCGCAGATCGCCCGGGGGGATTGGGACGACGGTCCGGGCCAGCCTCAGATCAACCGTGCCAGCTGGGCGGCGGTGGGCGGCTCCCTGGGACTCGCGGCAGGGCTGTCGTTCCCCCTTGTGGGCCGGGGACCGCCGGAGATGGGTGGCTCCATCCCGCAGCACCTGATCATCACAGCGGAGGAGATGGAGGAGATCGTCGCGATGGACGCCTACGAGGCGGTGGAGATCCTCCGCCCTCAGTGGCTGGTGCTCAGGCCGGCGAGCGTCATCGGCGAGCCCGCGCAGCAGACGCTACCCGTCTATCTGGACGACTTCCGCCTCGGTGACGCGGACGACCTCCGCGGACTGAGCGTGCAGCGGATCGAGTCCATCCGGCTCGTCAGCGCCGCGATCGCCACGGCCAGGTGGGGCGTGGGAAACAGCCGTGGAGCCATCCAGGTGGTGACGCGGGGGTTCTGAGGGGGACCGGGCGGCATCCGCCCGAAAGCCCCGGGGGCTGAAGGCGTATAGCCGGTCAGCACGCCGTCAACGCGGGAGACGACCCATGATCGCGAATCACATCCGTTCGCTGAGCCTCGGGGCCCTCGTCCTGTTGGTCACGGGCTGCACGACCGCTCGTGGCGGAGAGGAGACCTTGATCGATGGGGGCTTGAGCCACGAAGGCGGTGCGTTCGTGCTGACGGGCGTAGCCCTCGAGGACGGACCCGGCTCGGTGATCGCGGCGCTGGCCGGGAAGGTGCCCAACTTCAGGATCCATGGGCAGCGCGTTCAGGCCGAGTGCCCCGTCATCACGCTCCGTAACGCCGTGACCTTCCGCGACGTGGTCAATCCTCACGTCTACGTGGACGGCACTCGGGCCACCGATACGTGCGTGCTGGAGCAGCTCCGCACCATCGACGTGGAGCGAGTCGAAGTGTATCCCATGGGCTTCACGAGGCGGCCGGGCTACGGCATGCATGCCCACGGGCTCATCCTCGTCTTCATGCGCTCGGCGGGAGACAGGGTCGGCGACGTTTAGGCGCGTACACACGGGGTACCGAGCATGGAAGAAGCCCCCCGGAGCGAGGCTCCGGGGGGCTTCCCACGTCCAGAGACGTGTCTCCGCTAGATCATCAGTTCACGTCCCACCACACCAGGGTGGTCAGCTCGTTCCCGCCCTGCCTGGACACTGCAGCCTGGTAGTTGTCCAGGTTGAGCGACTGCTCGAGGGGCGGATAGATGAAGCGGGTCGGGATGCGGCTAAGCGTGAGATCCGGCCCTGGCTCGAGGTGCGGCACGTCGGTGCGACGGACGTGCGCCCAGGCCTCGGCGCCGTTCATGTACAGGCCCATCCACTGCTGGAGCTGGATGTCTTCGATGCTGGGGTTGCCAGCATTGACCTCCGGTTGCGCCAGGTAGGCATCGATCTCGGCGGCCGTGGGCGCGGTGCTGTAGCTGTACCGCTCCATGTTGGCACGGATGCCGGCCTCGTAGAGGGCGGCCGCATCCTCGGCGATCCACCCGCGCGCCGCGGCCTCGGCCTGCAGGAGCAGGACCTCGCCGTACGTCATCAGGGCGGTGGGTGTGGCGGCGCCGTTGGCCCGCCAGTAGTCGCCGATCCGGGAGTACCACGCCAAGGACAGCTCCGGCGTGATGTCCCCGTTCTGGAGACCCCGGTACTCACCATCTTCGTCGGCGGGCTCGGCGTAGAGCTCGAGCCGCGGGTCGTTGAGCGCCTTCAGCGTGTTGACCATCTCGGCGCTGATGCCGTGGTCGTCGCGACCTTGCCAGTTCTCGAACAGCGGGTTCCGGTAGGGCGATCCCGGCCAATCGAGCTCCGCGTTGTCCGCGTTGCTCGTGAAGCCGCCGGCGCTGTGGGCCGCCGTGAAGGCAGTCCTGGCTCCCGAAGGATCCACCTCGGACATCCGCATGGCGAGACGCATGCGCATGGAGTTGGCGAACCGCCGCCACGCGCTCATGTCGTCGCCGTACAGGATGTCTCCGGACCCGAAGCTGGCGCTTCCGGATCCCACGAGGCTCGCCCCGTCGGTGAGGTCCTGGATCAGGCCCTGGTAGATCTGCTGCTGAGCATCGTACGCAGGCGTCGTATTCTCCGCGCCCATGAGGGCCTCGGAGTACGGCACGTCACCCCACATGTCGGTGACGAGGTGAAAGACCCAGGACTTCCAGATCCGGCCCACACCCTCGATGTTGCCGTTTCCGGCTTCGACACCCTTGTCGATGACGGTCTGGATGTCGGTGAGGGGGCCGGAGTAGTAGCTGTCCCAGTATCCCTGCATCCGGCTGTTCCGGACGATGCCTTCTTCCTCGTCGGGATACTGGAGCTCCACCGCCTGGTACGGCCAGATGGCGGTGTGGGAGAGCATCTGCCCGCCGCCGAACGTGGCCTCGACGGCCGACCGGATCGACTGGGGCAGCAGGAACTCGGCGCCGACGTCCGTCGGCGCGTTGGGGTTGAGGTTGGCTTCGGTGAGTGTGTCGTTGCAGGCGCCCAGGCCCAGAACCAGACCGGCCACGAGCGCCCGCTTGGCAATCATGAACTTGTTCATTCGTGCCTCCTGGGTCACGGCCGGATGGAAATGGAGAAGCCGAGGCTCCGTGCGGTCGGGAACTGCCCGAACTCGAAGCCCTGCCTGTTCGTGGCGTCGAACGCGGTCTCGGGATCGATGTTGTCCATGTTCGGGGCCCACAGGAACAGGTTGCGCCCGATGACCGCCACGTCGCCGCCGGAGAAGCCGAAGCGGTCCATGAGGCTGGCGGGCAGCTCGTAACCGAGGCGCATCTCGCGCAGCTTCAAGTAGGTGGCGTCGTCGATTCCGGATTCCTGGTTCCCCCAGTTCCTGCCGAAGTAGGACTCCGGGCATACGGTGACGTCGTTGACACCGTCGCCGTTCACGGATCCGTCGGGCAGGATGCCGTCCACCACGATGCCCGGGGTGCAGAAGTCTTCCTCGCGCCCGCGGATCGTGGACTCGAGCACGCCCGCGTACTCACCGAACCAGTTGGTGACCGAGAAGATGTCTCCGCCCCGCTGGCCGTCCACGAGCACGCTGAGCTCGAAGGGACCGTAGCTGAACCGGTTCTGGATGCCGCCGTTCCAGTCGGGGTTGTAGTTGCCCAGGACCCGGCGCACCGGATCCGCCTGGGGCCGGCCCCTGGAGTCCAGCAGCCAGTTCCCCTGCTCGTCCGTGAGGTAGCCGTTGCCGAAGAGCACGCCGTAGGGCTCTCCCTTGCGCGCCTCGACGTTCAGGCTCCAGTAGCTGCCGATGACCAGCGTCTCGAGATCGCCGAAGAGCTCGACCACCTCGGAGTTGTTCTTGCTCCAGTTGACCATGACGTCCCACTGGAAGTCGTCGGTCTGGAAGGGCGTCGCCCGGAGCAGAAGCTCGAGGCCCCAGTTCCGGACCTTACCGGCGTTCAGGATCTGGCTCGTGTAGCCCGACGTCGACGAGATCTGGACCGGCATGATCTGGTCCTTCGTCTCGCTGTTGTAGTACGTCAGCACGAAGCCCATGCGCTCCCGGAAGAAGCCCAGGTCCGCACCCACTTCGTACGCCGTGGTCTGCTCGGGCTTCAGGGTGGCGTTGGGCAGCGTGTTCGGGATACCGAACATGGGCGCGGCGCCGAAGCCCGTGTACGACGTCAGCACCGAGGTCAGGTCGTACGGGTTCGTGTCGTTCCCCACGCGGGTCCAACTGGCGCGGAGCTTCCCGGAGCTCAGGAAGTCACTCGTCAGGCCGAAGGCGTCGGTGAAGACCAGGGCCGACGACACGGATGGGTAGAAGTACGACCGGTTGTCCTCTGGCAATGTCGAGGACCAGTCGTTGCGCCCGGTCACGTCCACGTTGAAGTAGCCGCCGTAGTTGAAGCTCGCTGAGCCGTAGAGGCTCAGGACCTTCTTGTGGGACTCGTAGTCGTTGGCGATGGGCGTCTCCGACGCGTTGTCGATGGTGTAGATGCCCGGCGCCGTGAGGGCGCTGACGTTCACCGACGAGAACTCGTAGTCCGTGACCCGCACGTTCCCACCGGTGGTCACGTCCAGCGAGATGTCGTCCGTGAGCTGCCGGGCGGCCGTCAGGGTGACGTCGGTGTTCAGCTCGGACCGGAAGATGTTGCTCTCCCCGAATCCGCCATCAC
>JBDHGI010000161.1:0-9697 GCA_039589955.1 Gemmatimonadota bacterium
TTGTACGCCTTGTAGCCCCTGCCGTCCAGGCTGCGGAGCAGGGCCCCGAGGTCGGATGCGCTCTTCAACGGCCCCTGCCGGCTGTGGGTTGCGTCGCGGGAGTTCCCGGTCCCTGCTCCGGAGGGTACTTTCCCGCCCGAGTCCCGTTGGTTCCCTTCTTCCTGTCCGCACGGCGCCCAGGACCGACCATGGCCGATCCCTCCGAAGGAGCCCCGTCTCCCTCCCCGGAGCCGCTTCTCGCCCGACGGAAAGGCTCCCTCCTGATCCTCACCCTCAATCGCCCCGATCGCCTCAACGCCGTGAGCCTCCCCCTGTATCGGTCCCTGGAGGAGGAGCTGCGCAGGGCCGACGGCGACGGGTCGATCCGGTGCGTCGTCCTCACGGGAGCCGGTCGGGCCTTCTGCGTCGGCGCCGATCTCAAGTCCCACGCCTCCGGTCCGCCCTCGGGGGACGAGCGCGGGGAGTACGTGCGCAGGGCCCAACGGGTGAACCGCCTCCTGCAGCTCGGCGGCAAGCCCGTGGTGGCAGCCGTGAACGGCCACGCCATCGGCGCCGGGCTCGAGATGGCCCTGTCCTCCGATTTCATGATCGTCGCCGACGACGCGAAGCTGCGCTTTCCCGAGATTTCCCTGGGCACGTTCGTCGGGGGCGGCACGGTGTATACGCTCGCCGAGCGCGTGGGCGTGCTGAAGGCACGGGAGCTCATCTACCTGGGGGACTTCTTCAGGGGAAGCGAGGCAGCAGAGATGGGCATCGCCTACCGGGCGGTGCCGACGGAGCGCGTGCTGGAGGAGTCCCTGGAGCTCGCCGGCCGGCTCGCGTGCAAGGCTCCCATCTCCCTCGCCTGGGCCAAGCGTCTCATCGGGCCCGCGAGCACCATGTCCCGCAAGCGGGCCCTGCGGCTGGAAGCGGGCGCCCTGGAGCGGATCATGGATACCCGGGATTGGGCGGAGGGGGTGAAGGCCTTCGACGAGCGTCGGGACCCGGAGTACGTCGGTGAGTGAGCCGGGCGCGCGACCGGGACATCCGCTGGACCCCATCTTCCTGCCCCGGTCCGTGGCGGTGGTCGGGGCGTCCGCCGATCCCAAGAAGCGGGGCTACCAGGTGCTTCGGGCCCTGCGGGAGTCCGGGTACGGAGGATCGGTGTTCCCGGTGAACCCCAAGGGGGGGCAGATCCTGGGCTTTCCAGTGAGCACCTCGACGGCCGAGCTGCCTCAGACGCCCGATCTCGCCCTGATCTGCACGCCGGCCCGGAGCGTGCCCGAGGCGGTGGACGCCTGCGGCCGTCGTGGAATCCGCGGGGCGGTGATCCTCGCCGTGGGCTTCCGGGAATCGGGGGACGAAGGGGCCGCCCTGGAGGACCAGGTCCTCGAGGCGGCGCGGCGGCACGGCACCCGCCTGGTCGGGCCCAACACCTCGGGCCTCCTGAACCTGCCCCTCGGGCTGAACCTCATCGGCGCCCGGGGCGTGCGCCCGGGCACGCTGTCCCTGATCGTGCAGTCCGGCAACATGGCCCTGGCGTTGATGAACGAGGTGACGGCCCGGTCCGAGGAGGGCATCGCCATCTGCGTAGGCGTCGGAAACCAGCTCGACCTCGGGTTCCACGAGTACCTGGACTTCCTGGCCCACCACGAGGGCACGCGCGCCGTGATCTGCTACGTGGAGGGGTTCCGGGACACCCGGGCCTTCCTGCAGGTGGCGGCGCGGGTATCGCGCATCAAGCCGGTGTTGGTCATAAAGGGGGCCCGGTCCGCGGCGGGGCAGGCTGCCGCCCGGTCCCACACCGGGGCCGTGGCCGGGGAGTACGACCGGCTGCGGGCCGCCCTGCGCCAGGTCGACGTGGTGGAGGTCACCCGCACGGACGAGATCCTCCACGTGGCCGAGACGCTGGCCACCCAGCCTGCCGTGAAGGAGGGGCGGGGCGTCGCCATCCTCTCGGACGGGGGCGGGCAGGGGACGTTGGCCGTGGATGCCCTGTCGGAGATGGGGATCCCGCTGGCCACGCTTTCCCCGTCGGCAGCGGAGGAGCTGGGGCGCCTCGTCGGTCGGAGCGGTCCGGCGTCGAATCCCGTCGACCTGGCAGGGGCGTCGGATTCCGACCCGGAGGTCTTCGGACGGGCGTTGGCGCTCCTGGCCGCCGACGAGGCGGTCGGCGGCGTCCTGCTGGTCGGGCTCTTCGGCGGCTACGGCATCCGGTTCGCCGAGGAGCTGGCCGCTGCCGAGGAGCTGGCCGCCGACGCCATGGCCGCTACCATGAAGAACGCAGGTAAGCCGCTTGTCGTTCACTCCATGTACGCCAGCCACAGGAGCGCGGCGCTCAGACTGCTGGGCCAGGCTCACATCCCGGCGGTGGAGTCCCTCGACGTGGCGTGCCGATGCATCGCCGAGACCTGGCGCCGCGGCCACACCCTGTCCCGTCCCGGATGGCGCCCCAACGGCAACCCGGAGACGGTGGCGCCGGCGGCAGGGCGGAGGCTCAAGCTCCTCGGCTCCGCCGAGGCCATACGCCGGGCGCACGCCCAGGGCCGGGACACGCTTACCGAGCCCGAGGCGCGGGCGTTGCTGCGGGATGCGGGCGTTCCCTTCCCTCCGTCGTCGCTGTGCACCTCGGAGGAGGAGGTGGTGGAGGCGGTGGCGGGGATGAAGACGGCGGTGGCCATGAAGGTGGTGTCGCCGAAGATCCCCCATAAGACCGACGCCGGCGGGGTGTCGCTGGGCATCGACTCGCCGCGAGAGGCCGCCGAGGCCTTCCGAGGCATCACGGAGCGCACGGCCCGGTATCTGAGGGACCGCGACCTGGAGCCCGGGATCGACGGGATCCTGGTGGCCCCCATGATGGCCACGCCCCTGGCGGAGATCCTCGTCGGCGCCCGGAGGGATTCCGGGGTGGGCCCGGTGCTCACCCTGGGCGCCGGGGGCATCTGGGTCGAGGTGCTCCGCGACGTCACCCACCGCGTGCTCCCCGTGGACGAGGACGAGATCCGCGCCATGCTGGGCGAGCTGCGCATCTTCGGGCTCCTGGTGGGTGCCCGGGGCAGGGACGCGGCGGATCTGAGCGCCGTGGTGAGGGCAGCGGCGGCGGTGGGATGGTGCATCGAGGAGCACGACGAGGTGGAGGAAGTGGAGGTGAACCCCCTCTTCGTCTACAAGAACGGCGTTCAGGCGGTGGACGCCCGCATCTTCCTGCGCGACGCCCATGAGTGACGACCTCGAAAGAGGAGGTGGCGTCACCGGCCGGATGCGATCGCCGGTGAGGGGAGGCAGGCCGTGGCGCGCTGCCTGCATCGGGGCCGGCCTCCTGCTGACGGCCTGCATTCCCGGGGACGGAACCGCGCGTGGGAGCCGCGCCGGGGCGGTCGAGCCCGCATACCCGGCCACGGCGACGTCGCAGACCGGCATGGTCGTCACGGGATCGTCCTATGCCACGGAGGCCGGAGCGCGCATGCTCGAGCGCGGGGGCAACGCCGTGGACGCCGCGGTGGCCGCCGCCTTCGCGCTGGCGGTGGCGGAGCCCACCCAGTCGGGGCTGGGCGGCCGCACCCAGATCCTGGTGCGCCGGGCCGACGGGGCGGTGCACGGCATCGACGGCACCACGCAGGTGCCGGCGGGCTACGACCGGTCGTCGGCTCCCTCCGGCGAGCACGGGCACGCCGCGGTGGCCATCCCCGGGACCGTGGCGGCGCTCGTCCGGGCGCTGGCGGAGCACGGATCCCTGGCGCTGTCCGAGGTGGTGGAGCCGGCTATGGGGTGGGCTCGGCACGGGATCGCGCTGCCTGCCGGGGAGGCACGGCGACTGGAGGGGGTAGCGGCCGAGATCGATCCGCTCTCGCCCCTCGGGCGGATTATCCTGGCCAGCGACGGCACGGCCCTCCCGGCGGGCGGCGTACTGGTGCAGCCGGCGCTGGCGGACGTGCTGGCGGCCCTCGCCGAGGGCGGCGCGGACGCCTTCTACCGGGGAGACGTCGCCCGACGGATGGTGGCGGACATGGAGGCGAACGGAGGTTTCCTGACCCTGGGCGACCTGGCCTCGTACCGGGCGCTGGACGCGGAGATCGGGCGGGGGCGGTTCGGGAACGCGGAGCTGATCGGCAGCTACCTGCCGGCGTCGGGGGTGACGGTCATCGAGATCCTGCAGATCCTGGATCGGGTGGACCTGCCGGCCTCAGCCGGCACGGGAGATGCCGGGGCGGGGGATGCTGCCCTGGCCGACGCTCTCGCGGGGGGTGCCGCCCTGGCGGACGCCGCCCTGGTCGGGGCCCTCCTGGCGGGCTTCGAGGATCGTGAGCTGGCGGAGCCCCTGCCGCCCGACGAGGCCGTGGCCTGGCTCGTCTCGGACTCCCTCGCCCGGCGAAGGGGCCGCGCCATCACGGACGCGCTGCGGATACGCGGCGCGCCGCCGGGGGACGACCTGCTGGCGGAGCGAGGTGCCGGCGCGGCGTCGCCAGTCGCCCCCGGCGGGGAGCACCCCTTCACCACCCACGTCTCGGTGGCCGACACCTTCGGCAACGTGGTGGCCCTGACCCAATCCCTCGGACCGACCCTGGGCGCCAGGGTGGTGACCCCCGGCCTGGGATTCGTGTACGCGTCGACCCTGGGGGGCTACCTGGAGGGGGGCGGCCCCGGCTACCGGCCGTGGTCCTCCCAGGCCCCCCTCATCGTCACCCGCGGAGGCCAGCCGGTCCTGGTCGTGGGAGGGGCAGGCGCCCGACGGATCCTGTCGGCGATGGTGGGGACGCTCACGAGGGTCCTCGGCGCGGGGATCGGCCTCGAGGCGGCCATGGCGGCGGCGCGCCTCCACCCAACGGGCGGAACGGTCCTGGTGGAGGAGGGGTGGCCCGGAGCGCCGGAACTGGCGAATCTGGGATTCAGGGTCGAGCCCCGGGAGCGGATCTACTTCGCCCGGCTCAACGCGGTGGAGGTCCTCCCCGGAGGGACGTTCCGGGGCGTGGGCGACCCTCGTTGGCCCGGGAGCGCCGCGGGCGGTCCACCCGGGTCCGAGAGGGCCGCCGGCGGTTCCCGCCGATGAACGAGAGATCTCCGGAGACAGGAAGAATGATGCGAATCGCCGTCCTCGCCGCCCTCGTGCTGTCCGCCGGGCTGTCCTCCCTCGCCGGCCAAGAGAGGACGGTGCTCATCCGGAACGGTCGCGTCCTGGACGGGTCCGGCAATCCGTGGATTCGCGCCGACCTCCTCATCCAAGGGGACAGGATCGCCGCGGTGGGGAACCTCGGAGACGTGGAGACCGATGAGGTCGTGGACGCCACCGGCCTGTACGTGGCCCCCGGCTTCATCGACACCCACTCTCACGCGGGCGGGGGGCTGGCCACGGAGGGGCTCAGCCACGCCCGTCCCCTGCTGGCCCAGGGCCTGACCACCATCTTCGCCAACCCCGACGGCGGCGGGCCCGTCGACCTCGCCGAGCAGCGGGCGGCGCTGCTGGAGCATGGCCTTGGGGTGAACGTCGCGCAGCTCGTGTCCCACGGGTCGGTGCGGAGGGCGGTGCTGGGCACCGAGGACCGGGCGCCGACGGCCGCCGAGATGGAGCGGATGCGGTCCCTGGTGCGGGCGGGCATGGACGAAGGCGCGTGGGGGCTGTCCAGCGGCACCTTCTACGTGCCCGGCTTCTACGCCGAGCCGGAGGAGATCGAGGACCTCGCCACCATCGTCGCGCCGTACGGGGGAGCCTACCAGAGCCACTTCCGGGACGAGTCCAACTACACCGTGGGCGTCATCGCCGCCGTGGACGAGGTGATCAACGTGGGCCGCGTGGCGAGGATCCCCGCGGTGCTGACCCACGTGAAGGCGCTCGGGCCCTTCGTGTGGGGCTACGGCGGCGCCATCGTGAAGCGGGTGGAGCGTGCCCGGGAGGAAGGCGTCCAGGTCTTCGCCGACCAGTACCCCTACACGGCCTCGGCCACGGGGCTGGAGGCGGCGCTTCTGCCGCGCTGGTCCCAGGCAGGCGGCCGGGACTCCCTCTTGGCCCGCATGGATCGCCCCGCCGACATGGCCCGCATCCGGGGGGCCATGATCGACAACCTGGCCCGGCGGGGTGGGGCGGCACGCGTCCAGTTCCGGCGTTACCGTCCCGACCCGTCCATCGAGGGTCGCCTCCTCAGCGACCTGGCCGAGGAGCGTGGCGCCGATCCCCTGGACTTGGCCGTCGAGCTGATCCGGGGTGGGAGCGTCAGCATCGTCTCCCACAACATGGACGAGGGCGACGTGGAGATCCTCATGGCCCAGCCCTGGACCATGACCAGCTCCGACGGGGACCTCGTGCCCTTGGGCGTGGGCGTGCCCCATCCCCGCAGCTACGGCGCCTTCCCGAGGAAGATCCGCCTGTACGTCCGGGAGAAGGGTGTCGTGGGGCTGGAGGCGGCCATCCGGAGCATGACCTCCCTTCCCGCCCTCGTCTTCGACATGCCCGACCGTGGGGTGCTGCGGGCCGGGGCAGCGGCGGACGTCGTGGTGTTCGACCTGGACCGCGTGCGCGACACCGCCGAGTACACGGATCCTCATCGGCTCGCCGAGGGCATGGTGTGGGTCTTCGTGAACGGGCAGGCGGCGATCCGTGACGGCGCGCTCACGGACGTGCGCTCGGGTCGGGTGCTTCGCAAGGGGATGTAACCACCCTCGAGGGGAGAACGAGATTGGGTGCCATTCGCGACTTCATGGACCGGCACTACCGGCACTTCAACGCCCGGGAAGCCCTGTGGGCGGCCCGGGCGTGGGAGGAGCATCTCTCGGCCGGCGGCAAGATGATGGTGACGCTGGCGGGAGCCATGTCCACCGGGGAGCTGGGGATCATCCTGGCCCGGATGATCCGGGCGGGTAAGGTCCACGCCGTCTCCTGCACCGGCGCGAACCTGGAGGAGGACATCTTCAACCTTCTGGCGAACCAGGAGTACGAGATCATCCCCTCGTGGCGGGAGCTCGCGGCGGCGGACGAGGTGGCCCTCTACGATCGCGGGATGAACCGGGTCACGGACACGTGCATCCCGGAGACGGTCATGCGGCACCTGGAGGGCCGGCTCCTGAAGCTCTGGGCCCAGGCGGCCGAGGACGGCACCCGGCGCACACCGGCGGAGTTCCTGTTCGAGGTCCTGGATGATCCCTCGCTGGCGGAGCACTTCCAGACCGACCCCGACCACTCGTGGATGATGGCCGCCAAGGAGGCCGGCATACCGGTGTGGGCGCCCGGGTGGGAGGACTCCACCACGGGCAACATCTTCTCCGCCAACGTCATGATGGGGAAGGTCGCCCACCACACCTGCGTCAAGACGGGCACGGAGCAGTTCCAGGAGCTCATGGAGTGGTACATCGACAACCACGGCCGGAAGGAGGGACGTCCGTCGGTGGGCTTCTTCCAGATCGGTGGTGGGATCGCCGGCGACTTCGCCATCTGCGCGGTGCCCTGCATGATCCAGGATCTGAAGACGGACGTGCCATTCTGGGGCTACTTCGCCCAGATCACCGACGCCCAGGCGTCCTACGGTGGCTACTCCGGTGCGCCCGCCAACGAGAAGATCACGTGGGGCAAGCTGGAGGGGCCCGACACGCCCCGCTTCAACATCAACTCCGACGCCATGATCGTGGCGCCTCTGATCTTCGCCTACGTGCTGGGGGATTGAGGAGGGAGGGCACGGCCGGGAAAGCCCACCTCCCGCGAGTAGCCGCCACCCCCGTCTGCCGTCAATCGGAGGTGGGCTCGATCTGCTCGAGCCCGTCGAAGACTCCGTCCAGGACCTCCCTCAGCTCCCGCATCTGTGCTTGGCCCAGGCGGGACCCCACGAAGCTCGCGGCGTGGATCAGCAGCATGACCGGCAGGCCGATCCACACCATCCAGAGAGCCCAGGCGGGCTCGTTCGACGCCCACTGCACATAGCCGAACGTGCCTCCGAAGAGCACCAGGAAGGCCACCAGGAAGTAGAGGAACAGGAAGAAGGTCCACACCTCCGGATGCGGGGCGAAGCGCCCGAACGCCGAGCACCGGTCCCGGCCTTCCTCGTCCAGCCGCACCGAGAGGTAGGGCGACCACAGGCGCCGCTCCGCCTCGGGGACGAAAAGGTCGAACCAGCGGCCCTTGCCCCGCCATCGTCCCGCCAGGTCCCAACGGGCCGCCAGCCGGCCGCGGATCTCGTTGACGGCCACCTGGCGGGGAACGTCCAGGGGAACCGTAAACGTGGGTCGGAGGAGGGGTGCTTTCACGGTCCGCGCCTTATCCCACCAGGCCCGTCATGCCGGCTTCGGCCGCCACGAGGAGGAGCGCCCGCTGGATGGCCAGGTGGCCGTCACGGTTCACCCAGTACTCGTCCGGGGCGTGGCCGTGACCCCCGACGCCCCCGCGGCCGATGGTCACGGCCGGGATCCCCAGGGAGATGGGGATGTTGGAGTCGGTGGACGAGCGGCCCAGCTCCCCCTGGACGCCGAACGCCGCCGTAGCGGCCAGGGCCCGCTGGATGAGCGGCTCGGTCGGGCTCACCTCTCCCGAGGGTCGGTCGCCGATCTTGGCCTTCTCAACCGTCAGGGCCTCGCCCCGGCGCCGCAGCCCGTTCTCCTCGTCCAGGGCCCGGTCCATGGCCGCCAGGAAGGCGGCCTCGATGCGTACCAGGCTCGCCGGGCTCTCGGACCGCATGTCCACCTCCATCCACGTCTCGAAGGGGATGGAGTTCACCGAGGTGCCGCCGCCGATGACGCCCACGTTGTAGCTCGTCCTCGGGCCGGATCGCGTGAGCGTGTCGGCCACGTCCTGGAAGTGGCGCACCGCGCGGCTCATGGCGTGGGCGGGATTGGCCAGCCCGAAGGCGCCCCAGGAGTGGCCCCCCGGTCCCCGGAAGGTGATCCGGTACCGCACGGATCCGAGGCCCATGCTGACCAGGCGGTCGAGGCCGCCGCCGTCCACGTCGATCCACGCGTGGATGGGATCGGCGCCGTCGCGGAAGAGGTGCTTCATGCCCCTGAGGTCGCCGAGGCCCTCCTCGCCCACGACGCCCACGAAGAGCACGTCGTCCTCCGTCTCGATGCCTGCCTCCTCCATGGCCCGCAGCACCGCCAGCACCACCACCAGGCCCCGGGTGTCGTCGCCCACGCCGGGGGCGAAGACCGTGTCGCCCACCACCCGCGCCGTCACGTCGGTGCCCTCGGGGAAGACGGTGTCCAGGTGGCCGCCGAAGCCGATGGTGCGCTCGCCGGTGCGGCCCCTGCGCAGCCCGATGACGTTGCCCTCGGCGTCGGTCCACACCGAGTCGGCGCCGGCCTCGGCGAGGAGCTCGGCGAAGCGGATGCCCCGTTCCGTTTCCATGAAGGGAGGCGCCGGGATCTGCACCAGCTCGATGAGACGCTCAAGCGTCCAGGCGTCCCACGCCTCGGCCAGGCGGTAGGCCTCCTGGATCTCGGGCCGGGCGGTGAGGGCTTGGATCTCGGCGGTGTGGCGGGCGTCGATCTCCTGGGCGGAGAGGGAGGGCGCCGCCAGAAGTGCGGAGAGGGTGAGGACGGCGGCGTGGAGTCGTTGCGTGGAGGTCTTCGTCGGGGACGGCTGCATGATTCGCGTACGTTCGTTCGGGCTGGCCGACGGGTCGACCCAGGTCTCGGAGGGGCCCACGGTACCGTAGGCCCCTCGACGCGACAAGGTAACCCTAGTCGTGGCGTATGACCGTGAGCGGATGAACCGAGGCGGCTCGTCGGCTGGGCAGGAGCACGG
>JBDHGI010000162.1:0-9669 GCA_039589955.1 Gemmatimonadota bacterium
GCCTTCTTCTTGGCAGCCTTCTTGGGCGCAGCCTTCTTCTTGGCAGCCTTCTTGGGCGCAGCCTTCTTCTTGGGTGCGGCCTTCTTCTTGGCAGCCTTCTTCACAGCCTTCTTCGCCTTCTTCACGGCCTTCTTCACCTTCTTCACGGCCTTCTTCGCGATCTTCTTCGCCGGCTTCCGCTTGGCGCCCCCAGCCTTCTTCTTCACGACCTTCTTGGCAGCCTTCTTCTTGGCAGCCTTCTTGGGTGCAGCCTTCTTCGCGGCTCTCTTGGGCGCAGCCTTCTTGGCTGCCTTTTTGGGCGCAGCCTTCTTCTTGGGCGCAGCCTTCTTCTTGGCTGCGGGCTTCTTCTTGACTGCTGCCTTCTTCTTGGGCGCAGCCTTCTTCTTGGTTGCCACGAGAGCCTCCGGGAGAGGGTACACGAGACGACTTCTGTGCACGGACGACCACTATGTAGTGAAAATGTCCACGCACGCGCAATAGGTGATCGCAAAAAGGATACCATATCTGGTGTCTGGCGGTGGATCGGGCCACCATATACAGTGGACTCCCCAGAAGAACGCGGTGGCGATACCATGGACCGAAGGTCCTACGGGGACGGGCGATTACGACTGAAGGGAGCATATGCGCGAACGATCCGAAGAGGCGATGCACAGGGAGTTGAAGAGACGTGGTGCGCGGAGGCTCAAGAAGGTCAGCTTTCGCCAGAACCGCAGCATCATCTGGTCGCTGACGCAGGATGCGACGGTCCTCAATCTTCACGAAGCCTACCGCCGGGCTCCTGTCGGGATCATCGATGCTTTCGCGACGATCGTAAGAGGACGAGGCCGGAAGACGGATGCGGTCCGTGACGCGATGCGAGAGGTCCGGGAGTGGCACGGACTGGAACCGGCGATCACCTCCGTTCGCAAGGCCTACGCCGAAGGGCTCGTCCAGGAGGAGAGGAGCCGAAGCAACTCCGGACCTTCACGGTGCTGCGCCAGCCCAGGTCAACGTCGGTATCTGAGGGCGTTGTTCCAGTACCTCAACGAGACGCGTTTCGGAGGGCGACTGCCGAAGAACGTGCCCATCCGTCTGAGCAACCGGATGCAGACGTCACTGGGCCATATGGTCCCGGCGGTTCGCCCCGACGGACGACGATACGTGATGGAGATCGCCCTCAACGTGGACCTGATGCTGGCCCGGAACGGAGCCGAGCGTCTGGACACCCTCCTGCACGAGATGGCTCACGTCGCCGACTACCTGACGAGCGGGCACTACGGGCACGGGCCCAGCTGGAAGGCCTGGGCTCGCAGGGTGGGTTGCCGGCCTGAGACGATCTACGACCGTCCTGTGGCGCGCAGACGCCGTCGTGACGAGCAGGTGACGCGGGTGCCCCCTCTACCCCCGGCCCTTCTCGCCAGGAAAGTCCGCGACGGAGGTGCCTTCAAAGCAGGTCCTTCACCCTCGTGACAACGGCCCCCGCTGTGAACCCGAGCTTCTCGAAGAGCACGCCCGCCGGAGCGGAGGCCCCGAATCGATCGAGTCCGACGGCGGTACCGTGGCTGCCGATCCAACGTGCCCAACCATGGGTGGAGCCCGCCTCGATGGAAACCCTGGCCGTCACCGACGGTGGGAGCACCTGCTCCTGATAGGAGCGTGGCTGGGATCCGAAGAGCCACCAGCTGGGAAGGCTGACCACTCGCGTCGGGATGCCTTCCCCCTCCAGCCGTTGCCTGGCCTCGAGAGCCAGCCCCACCTCGCTTCCGCTGGCGATGAGGATGGCGCGTGGCTGACCGTTCTCCGCCTCGGCGAGGACATAGCCTCCCTTGCGCGCCTCCTTCGCCGACGCCAGGCCCGAGCGATCCAGAATGGGCACTGCCTGGCGGGACAGCGCCAGGAACGAGGGCCCCATACGGCGCTCGACGGCGAGGCGCCATGCGATCTCCGTCTCGGCGGCGTCGGCGGGTCGAAGGTCCATGAGGTTGGGGATGGCCCGCAGGGCGGTGAGCTGTTCGACGGGCTGGTGTGTCGGTCCGTCCTCTCCGAGCCCGATCGAGTCGTGGGTGAACACGTAGATCGCGGGCTGACCCATGAGGGCCGCGAGCCGGATGGCGGGTCGCATGTAGTCTGAGAAGACCAGGAAGGTCCCACCGAAGGGCCGAACTCCCCCATGGAGAGCCATCCCGTTGAGAAGGGCCCCCATGGCATGCTCCCGCACGCCGAAATGGATGACACGTCCCCCGGGGTTATCCGAAAGAAGGCTGTCCGCACCCTCGATGTCCGTCTTGTTGGACGGACCCAGGTCTGCCGATCCGCCGACGAGATTGGGCAGCCCCGCGGCGAGGCCCTGGAGGACCCTTCCGGACCAGTTCCGTGTGGCGTCTTCCTTCTCCACGGAGCTCAGGTCGGGCACGCTGGAGTCCCAATCGGGGGGGAGCTGGCCTGACATGACCCGCTCGAACTCGTCGGCGAGCTCGGGATGCTCCGCCCGATAGATGCCGAAGCGAGCCTGCCATGCCTCCTCGAGGCGCTCTCCTTTCCTGCGGACGGCGGACCATTCATCCCTCGCCCTGGGATCCACGTAGAAGGGCTCGGGGGACGGGTACGCCAGGTTCTCCTTGGTGGCCTGGATCTCGTCCTGACCGAGGGGGGCTCCATGCGCGGTGTGGCTTCCCGCCTTTCCCGGGCTTCCCCACGCGATGGTGGTGCGCAGGACGACCAGACTGGGGCGCGTCGACTCCTGCTTCACCTCCTGGATGGCTAGGTCCATGGCCTCCAGGTCGTTGCCTTCGTGGACGTGCACGACGTGCCATCCGTACGCTTCGAACCGCCTGGTCTGGTCCGTGGACAGGGACAGGTCGGTACTGCCCTCGATGGTGATGCGATTGTCGTCGTAGATCCAGACGAGCTTGCCCAGCTTCTGGTGTCCGGCCAGCTCCGCCGCCTCATGGGAGATTCCCTCCATGAGATCACCGTCGGAGCACAGAGCGTAGGTGAAGTGGTCGACGATGGCGTGGCCCGGCCGGTTGAACCGACGGGCCAGCCATCGCTCGGCCAACGCCATCCCCACGGACATGGCGACACCCTGGCCGAGGGGGCCCGTCGTCGTCTCCACTCCTGGAAGGTGGCCGACCTCGGGATGACCGGGAGTCCTGGAGCCCCATTGACGGAAGTCTCGGATGTCCTCCTCCGAGACGTCGTACCCGCTCAGGTGGAGGAGCGAGTACAGAAGCATGGAGGCGTGTCCCAGCGACAGGACGAATCGGTCCCGGTCCGCCCACTCGGGGTTCGCCGGATTGTGCCGCAAGTGCCGGTGGAAGAGCACGTAACCCATGGGCGCGAGGGCCATGGGAGTGCCGGGATGTCCGGAGTTGGCCCGCTGAACCGCGTCCATGGAGAGGACGCGTATCGCGTCGATGGCCAGGCGCTCGTTGTCCGTCATGACACGACGAAGTTGACCAGGCGGTCCTTCACGTAGATCACCTTCCTTTCGGTGACGCCCTCGAGGTGTCGGGCGACGTTTTCCTCGGCCCGGGCGATGGCCACGGCATCGGCCTCCTCCGCTCCCTTCGCCATCTCGACCGTGCCTCGGAGCTTTCCGTTGACTTGAACGGCGATCCTGACGGCGTCCTCCACCGTCTTGGCCTCGTCGAAGCTGGGCCACTGATCGCCTACGAAGAGGCTGTCCTCGTGTCCCAGCCGCTCCCAGAGCTCTTCGGCGATGTGGGGAGCGAAAGGTGCCACCATCACCACCAGGGGCTCCACCTCGCTTCTTAGCGCCTGCCTGCCCCCGGCCCGCACCGCGTTCAGGCACTCCATCAGGGCCGCGATCACCGTGTTGTAGCCCAGCGCGGGGATCTGCTCGGTCGCCTGCTTGATGGTCTGATGGACCTTGCGCTCGACGGCCGGATCGGGGTCGCCCTCGACGGCGGTGAGCACAGTGTCCCAAAGGCGGTGGAGGAATCCGAAGGGTCCCTGGATGCCCTCGTCGCGATAGTCCCCGCCCTCCTCGAAGGGCCCCAGGAACATGAGGTAAAGGCGGAAGGTGTCCGCCCCGAACTCCTCGATGATGGGATCGGGAACCACCACGTTGCCCTTGCTCTTGGACATCTTCGCGCCGTCGTGGGTGATGAGCCCGTGGGCACGGAAGACGGTGAACGGCTCCTCGAACTCGAGGTGCCCCAGATCGTGGAGCACCATGGTGAGGAAGCGGGAGTACATGAGGTGGAGGACGGCGTGCTCGTTGCCGCCGATATACGTGTCCACGGGTAGCCACCGCTTCGTGATCTCCTCGTCGAACACACGATCGTCGAAGTCCGTGGACGGATACCGGAGGAAATACCAGCCGGAGTCGAGAAACGTGTCCGAGACGTCGGTCTCGCGGCGAGCCTCGGCGCCGCACTCGGGACAGGTGGTCCTGTACCACTCCTCCACCCGGGCCAGCGGGCTGACGCCGGTATCGTCCGGCTTGAAGTCCTCCACCCGGGGAAGCACGACCGGCAGATCCGACTCGGGAACCGCAACGGGGCCGCAGGAGCCGCAGTGGATGATGGGGATGGGTGGACCCCAATAGCGCTGCCTCGAGATGCACCAGTCGTGCAGACGGTAGTTGACGACCGCCTCCCCCAGCCCCTTGCCGGCGAGCCATTCGGTGATCCTCTGCTTGCCTTCGGGCCACGGCATCCCGTCGAAGTCCCCGGAGTTCACGAGCACCCCGTCACCGACCCAGGCTTCGTCCAGCGGGGTGTCCGCACCCTCTCCTTCGCCGGCGACGACGCGGACGATGGGAAGCTCGAAGGCGTGCGCGAACTCGAAGTCCCGCTCATCGTGCCCCGGGACCGCCATGATGGCACCCGTTCCGTACTCCATGAGCACGTAGTCGGCGATCCAGATGGGGATGGCTTCTCCGGTCGCCGGATTGCGGCAGTGACCGCCGGTGAAGACGCCGGTCTTGGTCTTGTCCACCTTCTGCCGCGCCACCAGGTCCTTCTTGGCGGCTTCCGTCCGGTACTCGTCCACCACGGATCGGCAAGCATCGGTGGTGACCACGTCCACGAGAGGATGCTCCGGCGACAGCACCATGTAGGTGGCGCCGAAGACGGTATCGGGCCGTGTGGTGAAGACCTCGATGAGGGTGTCGGTATCCGAGCCGTCGGACAAGAGCACGGGGAACCGCAGGGCCGCGCCCTCGCTCCGCCCGATCCAGTTTCCCTGCGCCTTGCGGGTCGTGTCGGACCAGTCGATGCGCTCGAGGTTGTCGAGGAGACGCTGGGCGTACTTGGTGATCTTGAAGAACCACTGCGCGATGCGCCGTTGCTCCACCAGGGTCCCGCACCGCTCGCACTCGCCGGAGGAGAGGACCTGCTCGTTGGCCAGCACCGTCATGCACGAGGGGCACCAGTTGACCGGGGCCTCCTTGCGCTCCGCCAGGCCGGCCTTGAAGAGCCGTACGAAGATCCACTGGGTCCACCTGTAGTAGGACGGGTCCGTCGTATCGACCGCGTGGGCCCAGTCGAACATGCCTCCAGTACGCTTCAACTGCCGGGTGAAGTTCCGGATGTTCGAGGGGATGAGGTCCATCGGATGCACGCCCTGCTTCAGGGCGAAGTTCTCCGAGTGGATTCCGAACGCATCGAAGCCCATGGGCTCGAATACCCGCTTGCCGGTGAGCCTCTGGAAGCGTCCGTGCACGTCCGCGCCTGTGAAGGCATAGACGTTGCCCACGTGAAGCCCCTCCGCCGAGGGGTAGGGGAACATCATGAGGTTGTAGAACGGGCGCTGGGCGGTCTGCAGCTCCTCGGTGGAGAAGCCGTTGGTGCCGCGCTCCTCCCAAAGACGCTGCCACTTCGCCTCGACGTCCGAGGGGACGTAGGCGTCTCTTCCTTCGTGGGTCATGGTGCCGTGCGGGGTGGCCGGGCGTCGGGGACCGCTCCGGAGGTGGATGCCGACCGGAGGGCGCCCGCTGCGCCGGCTGTGCTCGAGGTTCGTGAACGACTCGCAAAGCTACAGATGGGAGGGGCGCGGCCCAAGGGCGTCGCCCGCCTTCGGGTCGGGCAGGGAACGAGGCCGAGCGCCGTCGGCGCTAGCCGGCGCCCCCTCCTCCTCCTCCTGCGGCGCCTCCACCCGCGGCACCTCCGACTCCCCCGCCCGCCGAGGGCGCTACGGCCCCGGAGGTGGCTCCGGTCACGTTCAGGATGGGAAGATACGCGGCGTACGCTTCCGAGTACTTCGCAGCCACCTTCTCGAAGGTCCGGGTGCGGTCGAGGGCCCAGGGGGGCGCCTGCAGGCTCCGTGTCTCCTTCTTGAGGCGCCTGGCGATGGTGCGTGCGGGGGCTCCGGTGTAGCGCGGATCCAGGGTGAGCCAGGGGAGGACGGAGAACAGAAGCTCGGCGGCGGAGATGGGCGATGCCTTCACCCTCTGCTTCAGCTCCTCGCGCACGCCCTCCAGATAGCCCTTCAGGTTCGCCAGGGCCTCGCCGCCCTTCCGGCTCCTGGGGAACCGCACGCTCCCGATCACGACCAGTCCGGCGGCGATCCCCAGTCCACCGGCAGCCCCGGCCATGGCCCAGGGGTTGCCGGAGACTCCGCCTGCCACGAAGACGATCACCGCCGGGATCCCGACACCGACGCCGTACATGGCGCTGCGGCTGGCCTCCCCCCGTCCGTCGAGCAGGTGACCCGAGGAGACGAGCCTCTCCCGGATCTCCTCCATGGCCCTCCTCCGGAACTTCCTTCCCTTGGTGGCGAACTTCTTCAGATCTTCGTACCGCCCGAGCTCCTGGAGCAGAGACTCCTCGAACGGGGACAGGACCTCATCGCTCTCGTCGTCTCGGTGGAGCACGACCGCCTGGGACGTGAACAGGCCCTTCTTCCGGTCAACCCGCTCGAGGGAGATGACGCCTCTGTCGGCGAGGTCGAACAAGGTCGCCGGGAAAGCGCGGTCCCAGGACGGGGGACTCCGATGGAGGAGCACCGCCGCCGCGGGCAGCGCCATCTCGGCGTGGGTCTGGCGCCGGATGGGAATTCGAGGCCCGGCGCGGCGGTAGGCGCGGACGCTACCCATGACGAGGAACAGCGCGAACAAGAGGAAGCCCAGCAGGGTGGCTTGCGCCTCGGTCCGGGCCAGGCCCACTGCACGTCCGTCCATCACCTTGGGAAAGCTCACCCTGACCTGGTAGGCGCGCCCGGCCGGGAGCGGGCCTGGAAGGAACCGGGCGACCAGGTCGTCCCCCTCGCTTCGGAGCGACGCGATCTCGGCGGGATCGAGCGAGAGGTCCGATCGGGACACCGGGACGGACGGGGGAAGCACGATCTCGGCTTCGACGTCCCGGAAGGGCACGTCCCAACCTTCTCCCACCACCCGCCAGAAGACCTCGTTCGTCCCTCCGACCTCCCGAAGCGCGCCCTCGACGTCGTACTCGATGACGAAGGTGGCGGGCCCGGTCGTGGGGGCAAACTCCCACCGAACCCGGCGGGCACCTCCCTGGTCGCTCTGCTCCACTCCGGTGATCTCCACGTCCGGGCTCCGAACCTCCACCGTGCCCACACCCTCGCTGTTGGCGAGAGGGATGTCCCGAACGCCGAACGTGAAGGAGCCCGACTGGAAGTCGTACGTGATCTCCTCCCGGATCCGATACGAGCCGTCGGGGAGCACCTCGAGGCGCGCCCTCAGGCTGGCGATCTCGTAGACCTGCTCCTGCCCGGAGACCTGATTCGGAGGGACAGCGGCGGCCGCAGCCCCGAAGAGCGAGAGCGCGAGGAGACAACCGCGGCTGCGAGAAAGGACGTTCGTGATCATGTCACTGTTCTCTCCGTCCGTTGGTCCGACGTTCCACCACCACCCACAGGCCCTGCCCCGCCGGCACGCGCACCGCCGAGAGATCCACCGGGCCGCCAGGCTGGAGCCCCTCCACCGAGGGAGCCGATGCCGCGGGGCTCGGACCCAATCCGAGTACGTCGGTGTCCAGCTCCAGATTCACGACCTCGTCGGCGTCGGACCATGACGCCAGCGCCACGAGGACCCGGTCGTTTCGCAGGTAGCTCGTGGCCAGGACGTCTTCACGACCGGTGCGTACCGGAGGGTCCTCCAGCCAGTAGCCCATCATGCGGCTGTCGGCAATGCCGAAATCGCTCATCATGGCCCACACCGGTCGGGGATCGACGGTGCCGTACTTGCGGGCGGTCATCCCGTAGAGCAGGCCCCGATAGGGGTGCCCCCCGTCCTGGAGCATCTCGCCCATGAGTCCGAACGGCAGGCCGGCGACCTCCGTCATCCAGTAGTCGGGGCCCTGTCCGTAGTCGAAGTACTCCCCGAACCAGAGGCGGGTGATGTAGGGGAAGTGCTCCATGTACAGCATGGCGCTGTTGATGAACCCGTCCCGGACGTTGAACTGGTTGGCCGAGTGGAGGTCGATGACCACCTCGTCCCGGTGCTCGTGCAACACCGTCACCAGGCGCTTCACCGTCTCCCTGCTGAAGGCGATGTCGTCCAGATACAAGCCGTCGATCCTCTGGTTGGCGGCCAGCCACCTAAGTCCCTCGATGTAGTAGTTGGTCCACCGGGAGGTGCCCTTGTTCAGCACGGCGGCGTCATCCACCCGCCAGGCGTGCCAGGCCGAGTGGTAGTCGTCCCGCAGGTGCTCCTGTAGCCAGGAGTGCCCGCCGCCCTCGCCATCGTTGAGGATCTCGTCGCCGAAGCTCCTGAGGGCGAACAGCTCGTGGGCCTTGTAGGTGAGCTCCCGAATCGTGTTGTAGAGCTTCACCTTGATCCCCTTCTCGTGGGCCTCGTCGATGTAGGCGGCCTGGGCTTCGAGGTTGAAGAAGGGGTAGTTGATGTACGGGTTGATCTCGTTGGCGTGGTGGATGTTCACAACCGTCCCGCCCCAGGCCCGCACCGAGTCGACGGGCACGTACTGGTGCACGAAGCGGGTCTCGAAATGCGTGCGCGTGTCGACGGGCTTGAAGGGGGTGATGAGGAAGCGGACGTTGAAGTGCAGGGTGTCCCCTGCGGCCAGGGTGCGGGCGCCGGAGTAGCTCCGAGCCACCACCGCGCCCTCCTCCTCCCCGATACGGATGCCGCCCCGGCCTCCGTTGAACCACGACGGCGGCATCTCGAGGGGTTGGTTCCGATAGAAGTTGGTGTTCAGGGGCCTGACGTAGTTGTCGTCTCGGAGGACGTACTGGAGCCCTCGGCTCACCCCGCCCAGCCAGACGCCTTCCTGGTGGTTCTCCACCGCCCAGCTCCAATCCACGGTGGAAGGCCGACGTCCGCCCGGGTGGCCCAGGCCGAGCATGTACTCGGCGGCTTCAGGGTGGTAGGCCACCAGCAGGGCGATGTCGTCCACGGTCAGGTCGTCCCGGACCGCCAGGGTGATGCGATAGGCCAAAGCCCCGTCGTACTCGAGGCTCCCCTCCACCGTCATGTCGAAGCGGTCGAATACGCTGGTGGCCGCCCATTCCGCCCGACCGTCGGCGGGCCGCGCCACCTCCCAGGCCGGGGTCTGGAAGTGCTCGGGTCCGCCGTCCGTCACCTCCAAGGTGACGGGCCGGGCCAGGATGGGCTCGCCCGGACCGTCCACCGAGGTCACGTCCGGGGTGAAGAAGCTGAGGATCTGATCGGGAAGCCCCGTGACGCCCAGCTCCACCCGGCGTCCGAGGATGGAGAGCGAGCGACCGTCCACCTCCACCGGC
>JBDHGI010000163.1:0-9644 GCA_039589955.1 Gemmatimonadota bacterium
GATGCAGGGGGAATGGGCCGGCGGTGCGCCGGTGTCCATCGCCAGCATCGACACCGGTGTGGACTTCGGCCACGTGGAGTTCGGCGGGGCGAAGCTCGAGGCCGGCTGGGATTACTACGACAACGACCCCTATCCCACCGATTCCGACGGCCACGGGACGCACACGTCCGGCACCATGACCGGCGACAACGTCGGCGTGGCGGGGGTGGCGGGGGCCGCCTCCAACGTGACCCTCCACGTCTACCGGGTGTGCGGCGCCCTGGGATGCCCCACCTCCGCCATCGTGAGCGCCATCTACGACGCGGCGGACGCCAACGTGGTGGCCATGAACCTGAGCCTGGGCGGAGGCTCCCTCTCCCAGAGCGAGGCGGACGCCATCGACTACGCGGTGAACACCAAGGGAGCCCTGGTGATCGCCTCCGCCGGGAACGACGGCACGAGCACCGTGAGCTGCCCGGCGTGTGATGGCAACGCCATCTCCGTGGCCGCGTCGGACTGGCTCGACGAGCACGCCTACTACACCAACTGGGGCGTGGGCCTGGACATCATCGCTCCCGGCGGCGAGCTGTACTCCAACACCACCTCCGAGGCGGGCATCTACAGCTCGGTGCCCGGCGGGTACGCCTACTACCAGGGCACGTCCATGGCCGCGCCCCAGGTGACCGGCGCCGCGGCCGTGGTGGCGTCCGTGACGGGCGCCCGGGGCGATGCGCTGCGGACGCGCCTGGAGGGCGGCGCCGACGACCTGGGTCCCGCGGGCTACGACACGCAGTACGGCCACGGCCGCCTGAACGTCTACGCCGCCATCAACGGAGCGGGCGAGCCGCCCGCACCCCCTCCGCCTGCGGATCCTCTGGCCGCCAGCTTCACCTACGGCTGCACCGGGCTGACCTGTGACTTCGACGCGTCGGGCTCCACCGGGAACGTCACCGGGTACTCGTGGGTCTTCGGCGACGACGGGACCGCGACCGGCCCCTCTCCTCGGCACACGTTCTCCGGCGCCGGCGACTACACCGTCGTCCTCACGGTCACCGACGGATCCACGACCGATTCCACGTCGGACGTGATCCAGTGCCAGAGCCGCGGGAAGAACGTCCGCTGCAAGTAGACCATCGGCCGGGCCAGGCGCCCGAAGGGGCGGGTCGGGGAATCCCCGGCCCGCCCCGATTCGTAGGGGGGAAGGGGAGCGCCCTTGCCGTAGGCCGTGGCCGACCATCTCCTGGTCGAAGGCGGCTCCGGCGCGGTCGCTCTCGGGCCCGGCCCGCCGAGGGTCGCCCGACCTCGTACACGCATGCGGGAGCGCTTCTCGTGACTGGCCTCATCGAATACGCCCTGGCCAACCCGGCCGTCCTGATCCCGGTCCTGCTCCTGGCGGCCGTGGTGGTCTACGCCATGCTGAAGAGGCTACTGAAGCTGGCAGCCATCCTCGTCATCGCCGGCGTGCTCTACGCCCTCCTGGTGGAGTACTTCGGCTCGGGCCTGTGACCCTGTCGTCCGTCCCCGGCCTCAGAACGTGAGGAGCCGGGTGATGTTGAAGCCCAGCCGCCACTCGTCGGGGGTGAACTCGAAGGGCGCCCCTCCCAGGAGCTGGGAGAGGTTCATCCGGGCAGAGTTGGTCAGGACGATCTTGAAGAAGTGCCCTCCGGTCTCCAGCTCGAGCCCGAACGTCGCCGGATCGTAGGCGAGGTTCTCCCGCTCCTCGGTGAGGACCCACTCGCCGAGCAGGCTCACCTGATCCGACAGATAGACCTGCCCGGTGACGCCGAGGGCGAAGACGCTCTCGGCGCCGGTGTCCTCGATGCGCGGGTTGTGCAGAAGCGTGGGGACCACACCCACGGCCAGGCGATCGGCGAACAGGGCGTTGACCACCAGCTGTCCGTAGGCCTGGAGCTCGTTGTCCTCGGCCCCGGCGAGGGTGTCGGGCTGGGTATTCCACGCCACCGCGCCGTTCACGGCCACCATGAGGGGAACTGCCGTGGAGCCCTCCTCCCAGAGCCGAACCTTGGCCCCGACCTCCATGTTGTCGTCCAGGTTGGACCGGGACACACCGACCAGCAGGCGGTCCTTCGGCGCGTACGCGAGGCCCAGCCGGTTGAAGACCGGCCCGTCCAGGCCCCACAGGGCGTCAGCTCCGTCGGACAACGGCGGGAGGAACCTGTGGGAGATCTCGAACAGCCACTCGCCCCGCCGAAGGGTCTCCGCCGTGGGGAGGTTCGCAGATTGGGTGGAGTGGAAGACCGTCACGGGAACCGCCGCGGCCTCGGCACGGCGCTGCCACCGGGCTGGACGGTCCTGGGCGTCCGATCCCACGGGCAGCGCAAGGGCCATCAGGACCGCGGCGCACGAACCTCTGAAGAACACGCTCACGAATCGCCTCCTGCCGGAGCCACCGAGAAGTCCAGCTCGAGCCGGATCTCGTTGGCCAGCTTCAGGAACATGATCCTGGGAATCTCGATGTCGAAGTCGGAGAGGAGAACCTCGAGGGAGCACCGCGTCCTGTAGCCTCGCCCCCGCGGGGTCACCTCGCAGGGGATCTCCATCCGCCTCTCCACGCCGTGGATGCTCATGCCTCCCGTCGCCGTGACCCGGAATCCGTCCCCGGACAGAGCCTCCACCCGAGTGATCGTGCCCCCGAACGACGCGTACGGATGGTCCCGCACCTCGAGGTAGTTGTCCCGCATGTGTCGGTTTCGAAGACCGATGCCCGTGTCGAGGCTGGCGAGATCCACCTCGAAGTACAGCTCGGTGTCGGGCCCGCCGGTTTCCAGGCTCAACGGGGCCCCGCCCAGGAGCACGTACCCGTCGATGCGATCGGTGACCCCCTCGAACTCCTCGATGGACGCACGGGAGATGAAGCGCACGTCGCGCGGCGCGCCCACGTCCACCTGGTACTCCTGCGCGGCGGCGCCTTCAGTCACGATCCCCGCGACCGGAAGCGCGCACAAAGCCAGCGCGAGCCTCACGTCCGTGGCCCTCGTCGCGGCCATGACGCCCTCCTAGTTGTTCTTGGCGCCCTGGTTGATCCAGTTCTTGATGTTGGACAGGTCGATGTTGTCGAGGGCGCCGCCGGTCAGCGGCATGCGGGCGCCTACGGACTGTCGTCCCTCCAGCTTCTTCACCAGATAGCTGTCGTTGGCGTTCGACGGGATGACCAATACCTCACCGCTGGCGAGGGAGGCCACGTTCACCAGGGCCGTGTAGGCGCCCGACGCGCTCGCCATAGTCAGGTCGCCTGCGCCTCCGCCGTGGCAGGAGCTGGCGGCGCATCCGCGGCGCGTGAAGACCTCCCAGACATCGTTGGCGAAGGAGGGATCGTCCTTGATGGTGCGGGTGTCGCCGTTGCCACCGCCGGGATCACCCCCTGGATCGGTGGGACCGTCCCCACCGCAGGCAGCGAGGGACGCGGCGGCCAACATGACGAGGACGCACACGAAAGGCTTCATCGAACACGCTCCTTCCCAAGGGACGATCGATGGGACGATGCCTCAAGATTGAGACATTGATCAGTGATACGCCAGCTTGCCCCGGAAGTTGCAGGCGAGTGCGTTCCGGCCGCGGATCGAGAAGACCGACCAGCCCCCGGCCAGGCCCGGCTCTCGTCGTGGGGTGGCGGGCCGGCGACCCGGAGGGGTCAGTCACTCACGGCGGGATCGGTGGCCCGGTACCGCTCGAACCACCGGACGATGTGGGCGATCTTGGCGATGAGATTCGACGGACGCGCGGCGATCCCGTGGTAGGCTCCCGGGATGCGCACCATCTGTGTGTCGATCCTCCGGAGCTTCAAGGCCTGGTAGTACTGCTCCGTTTCCGCCATGGGCGTGCGCAGATCCAGCTCCCCGGTGAGCAGCATGGTGGGCGTCGTCACGTTGCCCACCAGAGAGAGGGGCGACCGGGCCCAGTAGTGAGCCTGGTTGTCCCCTTCCCACGGTGGACCGGGTAGCCAGTACTTGTAGTACATGGGGTAGCCGTCGCTGGTCAGCGCGAAGCTCGTCCAGTTGATGACCGGCTTGGCCACCACCGCCGCGCGGAATCGGTCGGTCTTGCCCACGATCCACGCGGTGAGGACCCCTCCCCCGCTTCCCCCGGTGACGAACAGGTTGTCGGGGTCGACGTAGCCCTGGGCGACCACCGCGTCCACTCCGGACATGAGATCGTCGTAGTCGTTGCCCGGATACGCGTGGTGGATGAGGTTGCCGAACTCTTCGCCGTAGCTGGTGCTTCCCCTCGGGTTGGCGTAGAGAACCACGTACCCCATGGACGCGAACAGCTGGATCTCCGGGGTGAATCGGGGACCGTAGTTGGCGAAGGGCCCACCGTGGATCTCCAGGATCAGGGGATACTCCTTGGACGGATCGAAGTCCGGCGGACGGACGATCCAGCCCTGGACGCGGCGACCGTCGTGCGAGGATTCCCACCACAGCTCCTCCACCGGCCCGAGCCGCTTGTGGCCCAGGAGGTCCTCGTTGAGCCCCGTGATCCGGCGGGCGTCGCCTCCTCGGGTGACCACGGCGACGTCCGAGGGGCGATCCGGCGTCGTGTGGGTGTACGCCACCCGGCCGTTGTCGGCGACCGAGAAGGACCCGCCCCCGTACGGTCGCCCCAACCCGACGCCGCCGATGCTCCCGGTCAGATCCTGCACGGCGCCACCGTCCACCGCCACGAACGCGACCTTGGTGTCGCCGAGGTCGTCGTATTGAAAGAAGAGCCCGCGCCCGTCGGAGGCCCACTGCAGCCCCCCCACGTCCCGGTCCAGATCCATGACCGCTCGGGCTCCCGATCCGTCCCGACCCATCACGTACAGGCGGCTGACCTGATATCCCTGGAAGCGATCGTCGAAGCCCGTGTAGGCGATACGGGAGCCGTCGGGGGAGACCACGGGCCCCTCGTCCGGTCCGAAGCGATCGGTGAGCTGCCGGGTCTCGCCCGTGGCCACGGAGACTTCGTAGACCTCGCTGTTGCGGGGTTCGTACTCACCGCCCTCGTGCCGATTGGCCGAGAAGACCAGCGCCTCGGAGTCCGGAGTCCAGGAGGGCGTGCCACCGTGGTCGTGGGGACCGACGGTGAGCTGACGGGGCGTGCCGCCCTCCGCCGGCAGCACGAAGATCTGGGTGTGTCCGTCCTCGAGATACCCTCGCCCGTCGGCACGGTACGCGAGCTTCGAGATGACCGAAGGGGGTGGCGCCCACTGGGCGCCCTCGGGCCTCGGCGGCATCTCGGCAAACGGAGGGCTGGCCTCGGGCACGAACAGGGTCAGGGCGATCCACCGGCCGTCGGGCGACCAGCTCAGGCCTCCGGGAGACTCCGTCAGGTTGGTGAGCTCCGCCGTCTGGCCCGTGTCCATCCAGCGGACCCAGAGCTGGGCCGATCCGTCCTGGGAGGACACGTACAGCAGCTTCGTGCCGTCGGGCGACCACCTGGGTTGGGACACGCTGCCGGTGCCGTCGGTCAGCGGGCGATGGTCGGACCCGTCCGTGTCGAGGACCCACAGGCTGGTCCGGGCGCCGTCGGTCATGATATCGGAGCCTCGACGGACGTATGCGACCCGGGAGCCGTCGGGAGAGATCTGGGGATCGGCGGCCACCTCGAGATCGAAGACGTCCAGATACCCGAATCGGGTCCGATCTTCCTCCTGGGCCGACAGGGGCGTCCCGGCGCCCAGGCAGAGCAGGGCTGCGGTCGTGGTCCAGCGCGCTGTGCTCTTCATGCGTCCCTCCGTGTCGTCATCATTCGGCACTATCGTCGCCGTGCCCCCCCCCGGCAGCGGACAAGCATAGCAGCGGCTCCCGGGCCCGGCCATCGTCGTCACCCGGACCGACCGGGCGCCCCTGCGCCGGTTGCCTTCGCCCCGCCTGGCCTGCCAGCTTTCTGGTTTCTCGAGACCCTCAGCCCCATGGTCCTGACGTGCTCAGCCCACGACGCCTCTCCCTGCCCCTGGTGACGGTCCTCCTGGCCGCCTGTGCCCCCTCCCGCCCCTCGTCGTCCTTGAACCTCATCCCCCGACCGCGTACCGTCTCATCCGCCGGCGCGTCGTTCGAGGTGGGGCCTGAGACGCCGCTGATCGTCGACGCAGACGATTCCGAGCTCAGCCGCCTCGCCGAGGTGTGGGCCGAGCCGCTGCGCTCGGAAGCCGGCTGGGCCCTCCCCGTGGCCGACGGTCCCTGCCGGCCCCGAGCGATCTGCGTGACCGTCGACGGCGCCGAACGAGCGGAGCACTACCGCCTGTCCGTGGAACGCGACGGCGTGCATCTGGTGGGAGCCGACCACGCTGGCGCCTTCTACGGCCTCCAGACCCTCAGGCAGATGCTCCCCCCCCGACCGGACGACGCCGCTGCGGTGCGGGTTCCGGCCGTCGTCATCGAGGACGGTCCCCGGTTCTCCTACCGGGGCATGCACCTGGACGTGGGAAGGCACTTCTTCGGGCCCGAGCTCGTCAAGCGCTACGTCGACCAGCTGGCCCGCTACAAGATCAACCGCTTCCACTGGCACCTGACCGAGGACCAGGGTTGGCGCATCGAGATCGACCGCTATCCTCGTCTCACGGAGGTGGCGGCCTGGCGATCCGAAACCCAGGTGGAGAAGAACTTCGAGCCCTACGTCGGTGACGGCGAGCCGTACGGAGGATTCTACACGAAGGACGAGATCCGGGAGATCGTCGCCTACGCCGCGGAGCGCTACGTGACCATCATCCCCGAGATCGAAATGCCGGGGCACTCCGTGGCCGCCCTGGCGGCCTACCCGCAGCTGGCGTGTACCGAAGGACCCTTCGAGGTGGGGACACGGTGGGGTGTGTACGAGGACGTGTACTGTCCGAAGGAGGAGACCTTCGAGTTTCTCGAGAACGTCCTGACCGAGGTGATGGAGCTCTTCCCCGGTGAGTACATCCACATCGGTGGAGACGAAGCGCCCAAGGAACGCTGGGAGGAGAGCGAGGTGGCGCGGGAAGTGATGGAGCGTGAGGGGCTGGCCGACACCGACGAGCTCCAGAGCTGGTTCATCCGCCGCATCGCGCGCTTCCTGGCCGGGCGTGGCCGGCGGCTCATCGGATGGGACGAGATCCTGGAGGGCGGGCTGGCGCCGGACGCCACCGTCATGTCGTGGCGCGGCGTACACGGTGGCATCGAGGCGGCTCGGCAGGGACATGACGTGGTCATGACCCCGGGAAGCCACCTGTACTTCGATCACTACCAGGGTGACCCCGAGAGCGAGCCCCTGGCCATCGGGGGGTTCAGTCCCCTGGAGCACGTCTACTCGTTCGAGCCCGTTCCCCCGGAGCTGACCCCGGAGGAGGGCGGCCGCGTCCTGGGGGCCCAGGCCAACGTCTGGACCGAGTACATCCGCACGGAGGACCACCTGGAGTACATGGTCTTCCCCCGGATGCTGGCCCTGTCCGAGGTGGTGTGGTCACCCGAAGGGGAGCGGAGCTTCGCCGACTTCGCGGGTCGACTTCCCTGGCATCTCGACCGGCTCGACACAGAGGGCATACGCTATCGGATCCCCGACGTCATGGGGCTGGAACGGGACAGGATGACGACGGAGGATCGCTTCCGCCTGACGCTGTCGGCCCCGGTCGCCGGGACGATCCGCTACACCCTCGACGGGTCGGTGCCCACCGAGGCCTCGCGTGTCTACACGGGAAGGCTGGCACTGAACGTGGAGGACGGGCCCGTCACCGTGACAGCCAGAGTCTTCCTTCCCGACGGCAGGATCGGGCCGTCGCGCTCCGCTCGCTTCGAGCGGGACGACCTCCGTCCGGCATCCCTGGTGGGGGCTGCCCTGGAGCCGGGGCTGAGGGTGGAGCTCTTCGAGCTCAGACGCGTGCGCGGCGTGTCGGACCTGGACCGGGGACGCATCGTGCGTCGGGAGGACGTGGCTTCCGTCACCCTACCCGCCGGGGCGCCCGAAGAGAACTTCGGCCTCCGTTTCCGGGGATACCTGCGCGTGCCCGAGAACGGTGTTTACACGTTCCGCCTGATATCGGACGACGGGGCCGTGCTCCGCTTCGCCAACGCTACCGCCCTCGACCACGACGGACTCCACGGAGCGTCCGTGCGCCTGGGGGACGTGGCGCTGGCGGCGGGTCTCCACCCCCTGGAGGTGTTGTACGTGCAGGCCGGCGGAGCCAAGGCGCTGAGCCTCGAGTGGTCCGTCGACGGGATCGACTTCCAGCCGGTAGACGCCAGTCAGGTCAGTCGCGTCGTCCGGTGACGGTGCGCGCCAGGGGACGGGTCAGGCACGTCGGGCCGCCGCATCCTTTGGCGCTGATCTCCCTCCCCGCGTAGGTGTGGACTCGGACGCCCGCCTGCTCCATGAGCAGGCGGGTCCGTGGGCAGCCCTCCACGGCGACGGCCACGCGCGGCGCCACCGCCAGCACATTGCACCCCAGCAGGTCGAGCTCCTCGTCGGGGACCCCGATGAGCGTGAAGCCCCGGTCGATGAGCCCTTGGCGGAACGGAACGGAAAGCAGCGGCTCGTAGACCACCGCCAGGTCCTCGTCCAGTGGACTGATCATGGACATGAGGTGGAAGACGTCTCCCGGACCCCTCCAGTGGGGGAGCGGGACGACGATCAGCTCGTCCACGGCGTCCGCCAGGAGAGCCCTGAGCTGGGCGATGCCCTCGGCGTTCGTGCGGTAGCCCTGCCCGACGGCGGCGACTCGAGGCGACAGCCAGACGAGATCACCTCCCTCGAGGCGGCCATCCCCTTCGATGGCTCCCAGGACGGGGATCCCGAGCTCGGCGTACAGCCTTCCGGCGGCCTCGGGCTCGGCGCGCCTCGCGTGCTTGCCCATGTTGCACAGGATGGCTCCACGGTCGCACACGACGGAGGCGTCCCTGACGTACAGCGAATCCAGACCCACGTCATCATCGGGTGGCATCCAGATCACCTCGGCGCCGAGCCCCTCGAGGAGCGCGGCGAAGGCGTCGGACTCGTCGCCCGCCTCGTCGAACCGGGGCGCCTGAAGATAGCCCAGGCCCCGCCATTGCCTGGCGATGGACGTGGCATCGACGTACGCGCTCCGCGCGTGCTTGAGGACGACCCGCGTCACGTGCCCGACGTCGGACTGGCAGGTGGACGGCGGATCAACCATCGGATGCCCTCGACTCCGCCGCGGACACGGTCGGCCGAGCGGCTCTGGCCCGCGCGCCAACCCGGTAGACCGGCAATCCCATCACCATCAGGACGACACCCCACACCACCGCGTCCCACCCCGCTCCAACCACCGCGAAGGCCGAATACGACGTGACCAGCCAGCCAACGAGTCCGACGGAGCCGTACGCACCCAGGGACGAGGGCACGAGGTAGGCACCGGCCCCACCATGTTGCCTACGACCAGGGCGAGCGCCGTCCACAGCCCCAGGGCCTTCCCTCGCCGGGTCAACGGCCTCCCTGCCGGTGCCGAACGCCCTTCAGCGCGCCGTCCACGAGGGCGTAGGCCGCCCTGAGCGACCGGCCCTCGGGGTCACGCTCGTCGTATGGCGTCGACGCGATGCCCAGGGCCGCCACCTTCTCGAACCGGAACATCTCGGTGAGCGCCGCGGACAGCTCGAGGCTTGTTGGGCCATCGGGCACGGTGAGCGGGTGCCCCGGGACCTCCCCCGGATCCAGCACGTCCATGTCGATGTGCACGTAGATGACGTCGGTGA
>JBDHGI010000164.1:0-21825 GCA_039589955.1 Gemmatimonadota bacterium
CAGGGCGTGGATGGGGAGCCTCACAGGGTCGCGCCTCCTCGGACAACGGGACGGGCGAATGGTAGCACCGGGCGCCGAGGTCCGCTTCCCCTCAGCCCTCCACCTGCCAGACCGTGTCCAGCACGGTGCCGTCCACCCACTTGACCACCGCCACCGGCCGGTCGGTGAGGCGGGGCTTCGCGGGCGGCCCGCCCACGATGGCCTCCACCTCCTCCTTGATCTCCTCGATGGGCCTCACGGGCAGGTCCGAGCCCTTCACGGCGTCGAGGAGGTCCTGCCGGCGCGGGTTGATGGCGATCCCCCGCTCGGTCACCACCACGTCCACCAGCTCCCCCGGACCGGTGACGGTGGCGACCTCGTCGACGATGACCGGGATGCGGTCCCGGAACGCGGGGACGGCCAGAATGGAGCACCCGGAGAACAGACAGTTCTGCCATCCACCGATCCCGTGCAGCAACACGCCGTCGGAATGCGTGTTCACGTTGGCGTTGAAGCCCACGTCCACCTCGGTGGCGCCCAGGACCACCGCGTCCACCATGGTGGCGAAGTTGCCCTTGCCGTGGTGGTTGTAGGAGGTGAAAGGAGTGGTGGCCACGTGACGCGGGTCTTCCCCGATGGACGCCACCCCCGCCAGGTCGAACGTCTGACCGTCGAGGATGTAGTCGGTCAGCCCCTCGCGGAGGAGGCCCACCAGGTGCTCCGTGGAGCCACCCCTCACGAAGCGCGCCCGCACCCCCTCCTCTCTCATCATGTCCCGCAGGTAGCCGATGAATGCCAGGGCGATGCCTCCGGCTCCCGCCTGGAAGGAGAATCCGTCACGCATGATGCCCGCGTCCCTGATGAAGCGGGCCACGTACTCGGCGATGAGCTGGCGGTCCGGGCTCCTGGTGATCTGGGTGGTTCCCGAGACGATCTGCGCCGGATTCCCGATGGAGTCCACCTCCACCACGTAGTCCACGTGGTTGCCCTGGATCTGCCAGGGGATGCACGGGAAGTCCACCAGGTTGTCGGTGACGACGATGACCCGGTCGGCGTAGATCGAGTCCGCGAGGGCGAACCCCAGGGACCCGCAGGCCGACGGACCATGGGAGCCGTCGGCATTCCCGAAAGCGTCAGCGGTCGGTGCCGCGATCACGGCGATGTCGATCTTCACCTCTCCGTCCTGGATGGCCTGCCACCGGCCGCCGTGGGAGCGGAGAACCCCCATCCCGCGCATCTTCCCCTCGGAGCAAAAGCGGCCCAAAGGGCCGTTCATGCTCCCCTCGATGTGGTGCACCACGCCCTGATCCATGAGGTCGATGACGGGCTCGTGGCAGGGGAAGGACGCGCTGGGGAACCACATGAGGTCCTTCGCGCCCAGCTCGGCCGCGGCCTCCAACGCCATCAGGGCCACCCGGTCACCGTTCCGCAGATGATGGTGGGTGGAGACGACCATGCCGTCGGAGAGGCCACACTCCTCGAGGGCCCTTCGCAGGTCCGCGACGCGCTTGTCCCCGTTGGCGGGGAAGTCCTGGCTCGACCGGACGCGAGGCGCGTGCTTGTGCCCCTCCGGGCGGTGCTTGTCCACGCCCGGAAAGGGCACCTGATCCGCACCGTTCACCACCGTGGGCACGCGGCGCCCCACGGCGTTGACGACCAGCTCGCCCGTGCCGCTCATCGCTCACCTCCCGTCTCGTCGGCCACCAGCCCCGCGGCGCGCGCCTGATCCACGACGCGCCGGGCGCGGAGAACCACCGGCGGATCGATCATCTTGGTTCCCAGGCTGACCACGCCGAGCCCCTTCGCCCGGGCCTCCTCGAAGGCCGCCACGATCCTGAGCGCCTTGTCCAGCTCCTCCTTCGTCGGAGAGAAGCCCACGTGGATGGGCTGGATCTGGCGGGGATGGATGCACCCCATCCCCTCGAAGCCCAGGGCCCTCGACGCCTGGGCCCAGCCGAGCAGCCCCTCCATGTCGGCGACGTCGGAGAAGACCGAGTCGATGGCCTGCACCCCGGCGGCGTGGGCGGCATTCACCAGGCGGGCCCGGGCGTACGCCGACTCCGTGCCCCCGGCGGAGCGGGGCACGCCGATGTCCGCGGTGTAGTCCTCCAGGCCGATGGTGAGGGCCACCACCGATTCGGCCGCCGAGGCGATGGCGAAGGCGTTCTCCACGCCCAGGGCGGACTCGATGATGGGCATGAGCCACACGGGCCGCTCGGACCCGGGACCGGGGCCTCCCTCGGACAGGCGGGCGTGGACCTCCTCCACCTGCTCGGGGCGCTCGACCTTGGGGATCAGGATCAGGTCCGGCTGCTGGGGGAGGATCTCCTCCAGGTCCTCGAGCCCGAGAGGGAGCTGGTTGATGCGCACCATCCGCTCGGCTCCGCGGAAGTCCACGGCGGCCAGCGCGTTCCGCACCAGGAGACGGGCCGTGTCCTTCTCGTCCGGGTGGACCGAATCCTCCAGATCCAGGATGACGGCGTCGGGACGATGGAGCCCGGCGTTGATGAACAGCTTCGGCTGGCTCCCGGGCAGATAGAGACGGGACCGGCGCAGTCGATCCCGGGGAGAGGGCTCACCCGGAGCCACCGACCGGGGCGGTGGCGCCGATCCCGCGAAGCCTGCCCGTCTCGCCGCGGCCTCCGTCCGGGCAGCGACCACGAAGGGGAGCGCGCCCTTGTCGTCGACGTCCACGTGTGCATGCTCGACACCGAGAGTCTGCAACACGTCCTCCACTCCTCGGCGGATGGACTCCCCGTACATGACCTCCACCTTGGACGAGAGCACGGTGGTCACGCCGCCCGACGACCTCGGCTCCACGGACACGCTCAGGTCGGAGCGCACGTCGTCGCCGGGAGGCCCGGCCGTTCCCCTCGCCACGTGGTCCTTCACGTTGCCGGCCATGACACGCTCCGTCAGCCCAGCTTCTCGATGATGGCGTCGGTCACCTGGGTCGTGGTAGCCGCCCCCTTGGACACCACGTCCGGACCTCCCGGCAGGCGCAGCATGTCGTAGGTCCTCACCTTCCCCTCCTCCACGACGGCTGCCACGGCATCGCGCACGCGCTTCGCCATCTCGAGCTCGCCCACATGATCCAGCAGCATGGCCGCGCTCAGGATCATGGCGATGGGATTCACGATGGAGGGCTCGATGGCCTCGTACTTGGGCGCAGAGCCGTGTGTGGGCTCGAAGACGGCCACTTCGTCGCCGATGTTGCCGGAGCACGCGAAACCAAGTCCGCCCACCAGGCCGGCGAAGGCGTCGGAGATGATGTCACCGAACATGTTGCCCGCCACGATGGGCCCGTAGTCCTCGGGGTTCTTGGTGAGCCACATCATCTGGGCATCGATGTTCGTCGAGCGGATCCAGATGTCGGGGTACTTTGCCTGAACCTCCCGAGCCACGTCCTCCATCATGCCCGACGTCTCCCGGAGCACGTTGGGCTTCTCACAGATGGTGACGTTCTCGTAGCCGTGCTTCACCGCGTACTCGAAGGCCGCCGTGATGATGCGCCGGCACGCGTTCCGGGTGAACACCCGTGTCGAGATGGCTACGTCCTCGCCGGGCACGTCGGCGAATTTCCTCCACTTGGGGTGGGTGGCCAGCGCGGCCCGGACGCTCTCCGGCGGATCGGTCCACTCGATGCCGCCGTAGAGCCCTTCCGTGCCCTGGCGGAAGATGACGGCGTCCACCATGGGCTCCTCCATGCCCCCGTCGGCCGTCTGGCGGACGAAGTTCAGGGGGTTGCCCTTGAAGGAGCGGCAGGGCCGCAGACAGATGTCCAGATTGAACAGCTGGCGCATGCCCACGATGGGGCTGAAGTAGACCAGTCCCTGACCTTGGAGCTCCGGCGAGAGCTCCGCCGCCGCCTCGCCCTTGGGCTTGGACGTGATGGCGCCGAAGAGACCCAGCTTGTGCTCCTCGAGGAGCTCGATGGTCCGATCGGGCAGGGGGTTGCCCTCGTTGATCCAGAAGTCCCAGCCGATGTCGGCGTGGACGTACTCGGCGTCGAAGCCCACTGCCTCGAGCACACGAACGGACTCGGGAAGAACGGTCTTGCCGATCCCGTCACCGGGCATGGTCACCACTGTATAGGACATCGGTTCAGGCCTTTGTCGGTTGGTCGGGGTCCGCGGCACGGATCCGCTCGCGGACCAGGTTCTCGATTCCCCCGGCGATCACGAGGGACTGGGGCACGGAGCCCAGGGGCGCGAAGGAGAAGGACTTCCCAGAGTACGTCGCGGTGCTGTTGGCGAAGTCGATCTCCAGGTCGTCACCCGGGATCACGGTGAGGGCACCACCGTCGATCTCTCGGGCGCACGTCTCTCTCGCCCAGAAGACCAGGTCGGGGCACTCGATGCAGATGAAGCCGTTGTTGTACGCGTTGCGCAGGTACGTCTGGGAGAAGCTCCCGGCGATGACCATGCGGATCCCCTTCGCTTGCAACGCCGTGGCGGCCTGCTCGCGGCTGGATCCCGTGCCGAAGTTCATCCCGCCCACCAGGACGTCGCCGGCCTCGGCGCGGCGGGCGAACTCGGGGTCGTAGTTCTCCATGACCACGCGGGCCATCTCCTCGCGGGTCATGCCCTCCCGGTAGGTGTAGTCCTTCCCGTAGATGCCGTCGGTGTTCAGGTTGTCCTGGGTGACCAGCACCATCCGGCCCCTCACCGCCGAGGGGAAGCCGTTGCGGATCTCCACGCGCTCCGCCCCCGTCGCCGGGGCCGGCGCAGCCTCGTACCGCCGCTGCACGGTCCGCCCGTTGACGGGACGGGGACCGGCGATGCGTCCCGCCACAGCCGATGCCGCCACCACCTCCGGGCTGGCCAGATAGGCCTTCGCGTCCCGGGAGCCCATGCGCCCCTTGAAGTTCCGGTTCGTCGCGGAGATGCCCACCTCTCCGGGCTCCAGCAGCCCGCTGCCCAGCCCGATGCAGGGACCGCACGCCGCGGGAAGCGGATTCGCTCCCGCCTCCAGCAGCGACGCCCACGCGCCGGAGGCCTCGGCGGCCTCCTGGATCTCCCGGCTCGCAGCACCGACGTAGAGCTCCACGCCGTCGGCCACCTTCTTGCCTCGCACCACCTCGGCGGCCGCCTCCAGGTCCTCCAGACGGCTGTTCACGCAGGAGACGATGTACGCTTTGTGGACGGCGATATCCTGCTTCTCGAGCTCGGCGACCGAGTGCATGGTCTGCACCGTGTCGGGGCCGGAGACGTGGGGCGTCACCTCCTCCAGGTCCAGGACGATCTCCGCCGCGTACACCGCGTCGGCGTCGGGCCCCGGCGGGGCCGCCGCCCAGGCCTCCAGCTCCGCATCGCCGTAGCGGCGCACGTCCTGGCCTGCCAGGACGTCGCGCCGCTCCCGCAGGTAGGCCAACGTGACGTGGTCGACGGGGAACCACCCCACCAGCGCCCCCCATTCGGTGGTCATGTTGGCGATGGCGAGGCGGGCGTCCATGCTGAGGCCGGCCACCCCGTTCCCGGCGAACTCCACCGCGGCGTTGAGGACCTCGCCATGGTTGTATAGCCCGCACAGGGTGATGATGACGTCCTTTCCCGTCACCCCCGGATTCAGCGACCCGTGCAGCGTCACGCGAACGGTCCGCGGGATCTGCCACCAGAACTCCCCCGTGGCCCAGATGGCCGCGGCATCCGTGCGTACCACCGGGGTGCCGAGCGCGCCCAGGGCCCCGTACATGTTGGAGTGGGAGTCCGACGCCACCACCAGCGATCCCGGCACGACGTATCCGTGGGACACCATGATCTGATGGCCGATGCCCGTTCCCGCGGGGTAGAAGTCCACCCCCTGCTCCGCCGCGAAGGCCTCAATGTCCCGATACTTCCCGAGGTTTGCCTCCGAGGTGTTCTGGACGTCGTGGTCCAGCGCGAAGACGGGCTGCTTGCGGTCGCGGACGGAGGCCGCGCCGATGGCGAAGAACTTCTTCATCACCGCCGCGGTGTTGTCATGGGTCATCACGTGGCGCGGCCGGAGGGACACCACATCGCCGACCCGGAGCGGGCGATCGGGCCCCTCGACCAGATGTGCCTGGGCGATCCTCTCGACGGCGGTCTGACCCATAGTCCGTTCTCCTCTGCTCATCCCGTGGGCGCCTGCACCGCGCGGGTGCGTTAGAGGTCGGCGGTGCAGAGCTGCATGAGCGACGTGATCGACGGCTGCTTCTCCAGGTTCCACACCGCGTCCTTGAGCCGCCCCCGCGCGTCTGCCGAGAGGACCGGCGCCGCGAGGGCGTCGAACTTCTCCTCCACCTCCGCGTCGGTGAGGGGATTCCGGGGGTCACCCTTCGGGTAGTCGAGCTCCCTGTGGAACTCCTGTCCGTCGGTCGTGGTCACGGTGACGGCCACACGCTGGAGCTCCGGGAAGACGGCCTCGATCTCCGGGTCGGCCACCACCTCCACCTTGTCGAGCTGGGCACGGATCACGGGATCCATGATCTTGTCCTGCTCGAACTGGGCCGGCGTGACCTGACGCTCCGCCACGGCCGCCGCGATGACGTACGGCAGGCTGTGGTCGGCCGTCTCCTTCGTGCGCGGGTCGTACTTCGTGGGATCGGCGAGGATATCCGCGGCCCTTGCCAGCGACCGGATGAGCACCCTTTGCACCCGATCCGGCGGGAGGTCGTGCTCCGTCACGATGTCGAGCACCGCCGAGATGGGAGCGTGCGTCAGCGCCTCGGTGGGAAACGCCTTCATGCCACACCTCTCGATGCGCCACGAATCCCCCAGCCCGTCCACCAGGACGTCGAGCTTCCACTCGGGTCCGAAGCACACCACGAGCCCTTCCTTGCCGTCGATGACGTGCTCGGGTCCCGTGTAGCCCTTCTCGGCCAGGAGCGCGGCCAACACGCCGCTCTGCGTGGCCATGGGGTCCACGGTGTTCTTCATCATGGTGAGCTTGCCCGCCGTCACCGCCCCGAGCGTGGCGTGCCGGGACGCCGAGATCCCGATGGCGTGCTGGATCTTCTCCCACCCGAGCCCGAGCATGCGACCCGCCACGATGGGCGAGACGAACGCGGTCAGGGTGGCGTGGTGCCATCCCCGCTCCCTGATGCCCGGGAAAGCCGCCTCGCACAGACGCATCTCGAACTCGTGGCCCAGGACGATCCCGACGATCAGGTCCTTTCCCGTCCCCCCGGCCCGCTCGCCGCAGGACAGAGCAGCAGGGATGATGTCCGACGGGTGGGAGGGGTCCTGCTGCCAGTAGATGTCGTTGTAGTCCATGACCCGCACCATGAGCGCGTTGGCCAGGGCCGCTGACACGGCATCGGTCTGCCTGCCGCTCCCCAGGATGGTCGCCGGCCCCGGGCCGGCGATCTCGTCCAGGACCTCCAGGGCGATGAGAGCGTCCTCCTGGCGGAACCCTCCGAAGGCGCATCCCAGGGAATCGAGGAGGTAGCGACGTGCCTCGTGGACGGCCTTCTCCCCGATCTGATCGTAGGTCAGGCCTTCGGCCCAGCGGGCCATGGTGGCGGTGATGGTGTCCGACATTCCTGTCTCTCTCGTTGGCGTGGGCGGCGGGCGTGGCGTCCCGCGGGACGGGCGCGCCGGGATTGCTCAGCGTGGCAGGTTCTTGTACGGCAGGAAGCTCATGAAGTCTGCATGATGCACGATGAACGCCTCCGTCGTGCGCTTCACGAGGTCGCCTTCCGCGGCGTGGGCCGCGATGATGTGGCACACCTCGTCGGGCACACCACACGACAGGGCAAGCGCCACCCCAGTGAAGGGATGCCGCAGGCTCTTGCCCCGGTCGCTCTGCCGGACCTCGCCATCCACCTTTTCGTACTCGAGCAGCTTACCCACATCGGCCAGGATGGCCCCGGCGATGACCGTGTCGAGATCGATGGTGAGGGCGTCACCGAGGAACTCCTGCATGGCCAGGGCGGCAGGGCGCGCGATGTGGACAACGCAACGCTTGTGGGCCATGAAGGAGGTCGGGCACCCCGGGACCAGCAGGGTGAACGGAATCTCGAGCAGGTCGTCGGGATCCAGGGGGCTCTCCTCGAGGGCCCTGATCCAGGTCTGCGTCACCTGCTCTCGGAGCTGGGGGTCCTCGATCCACTGGATCTCGGGCCACAGCCGCTCTACCGCTTCGCGCATCGTGGCGTCTCCGATGGGAGAACGTGCGTGCTGCACCGCGGACCGAGCCCGATCCACGGGCAGCATGGACACTCCGGCTTCGGCGCAAAGAGCTTCGCGTTTTCGGACGGGGGTCCGAGGGAGGGACGACGTGGGCAGAGAAGCTCCTGGCGCCTAAGGATACGCAATTCTTCGGGGAGGCGGGAGTGCGGCGAGCGGCCTCCTTTTGCGCCCCCTCGCCCTTGCCCTGTCCCCCTTCCCGCCGAAGGCCCATTGTGGGGCCATCGGCCCATGCACACGGAGCATCTCCATGGTTCGCCGCACCCTTCCGACGGCCCTCGGCGCCGCGTTCACGACCCTGCTGGCCGGTCCCGTCGCCTCCGTCGCCCAATCCTCCGGGGAGCCCCTCGTGCTCCGGGGCGGCATGCTCGTCGACGGCTACGAGGCGCCGCCGATCCACCACGCCGCGGTGGTCGTCCGGGACAACCGCATCGTGGCCGTCGGGCCGGCCGACCAGGTGCAGATTCCCGCGGGGGCCCGCGTCATCGATACCAGCGGCAAGACCATGCTCCCCGGCCTCGTCGATCTGCACACGCACCTGGACCTCATCGGCCACGGGGATTACGACCGCTGGTACGAGTTCATCGGAGGTACGGCCCGCCTCGAGGAGGTCATCCCCATCGCCGCGCGCCAGATGATCCGCGCCGGCGTAACCACGGCCGTGGATCTGGGAGCGCCTCACGTCATCCTGGAGGTGCGGGACCGTATCCGCCGCGGGGAGATCCCCGGACCCCGCCTGGTGGTGAGCGGTCCGTGGATCACCCGGGTGAAGCTCGGGGGTGTGCCCGACGCGTATCAGATGGTGATCCGCAGCCCCGAGGAGGCCGCTCGAACGGCCGGCCAGCTCCTGGACCAGGGCTCGGACGTCATCAAGACGTGGGTCGGCCTCACCGAGGCCGACCTGAGGGCCGTGGTGGAGACGGCCCACGCCCGGGGCGCCCAGGTGCACACCCACCTCTACGAGCCGGAGGCCATCCGGAGCGCGTTGGCGGCCGGAGTGGACGTGTTGCACCACGTGGGCTCCGGGGGGAATCCGCCCTACGACGACGCGCTCGTCCGGGAGATTGCCCATCGCGGACTGCCCGTCGTCCAGACCATCTCCCACCGCATCTGGGTCTATCCCGCCACGGAGCGGTTCCCCGAGCGCCTCCGGGATCCACGGCTGCGGGAAGACATGCCCGCGGACATCCACGAGGAGCTGCAAGCCTCCTTCCGGGACTTCCGAACCCTGTCGTATTTCCGGACCACGCCTCGCCAGATCCGCAACTCCGTCGTCGCGGCCCGCCAGTTCATCGAGGCCAACGCGGTGATGGGCGTCGGCACCGACGCCGCCAGCCCGCTGAACTTCCATATGGAGGCCATGTGGCGGGAGATGGCGGCGCTTGTGGAGAGCGGCATGACGCCACTGCAGGTGATCTCCGCCGCCACGAAGACCGGCGCGGAGGTGCTCCGTCGGGGCGCGGAGCTCGGGACCCTCGAGGTCGGCAAGCTCGGGACGGCCGGATCCTGTTCGAGGGCGGTCGATTCCCTGGGAGCTGAGGCGGGCCGGCGCTTCGCCTAGCTTCCCGTCGCCGCGCCCTCTACCTCGATGCGGAAGCGCACCACCCGCTGGACATCGAGGTCGTCCCGGGTTGTCGCCCACACGTGGGTGTCCCCGAACACCGGCGTAGGATAGAGCCTGAAGCCCCGGTCGGTCCTCACGCGCCCCTCGTAGGTGCCGTCGCCGCCGAAGACGTCGAAGGCCACCGGCTCACGCCACCGGTCCTCGACGGAGGTCGGGTCGGTGGGGTCGTAGTCCGGATCCTCTACCTCCAGGGCGGGCTGGTGGACCTGAACCCAGATCCTTCCGTCCTGCCCGACGAAGAGACCCTGGAACGGAGGCTTCACATCGGGGATCGCCGCTCCGTTCCAGCGCCAATCGGGGTCCGTGTAGCGCATGTTCCGGGTCACCCGCGCCTCTTCCTCACGCTTCTCTCCACCCGAGACCGGCACGGGCTCGTGCTCCCTCTCGATGCGCAGGACGCCCGAGGGCTTGAACAGATCGACCCGGTAGCGGGTGGAGAGACCGTGGACGAAATACCCCTCGGGGTGGAGGGTCCACGCCTCCCGGGGTGAGAAGGGCACCGAGGTCACCGATGCACCTCCTTCCCGCCGCGCCTCCACCGTGGCGGCCTCGTAGCCGAAGTCGGGAGGAACCAGCGTGTCTCCCGGCACACCATCCGGGCCGAACCGGACCAGGCCGGTCCGCCAATCCAGCACATCCGCCTCCGGATCCAGCAGGATGACCGCGTGCACCTCGTCGGCCCAGGTCTGGTGGAAGGGCGTGCTGGTGTTGAACCCACCCCGGATGGGCCAGGTGGCAAGCGGATCACCCGCGGGCGAGTACACCTGGATCCGGCCATTGCCCGGATCCCGCACAAGCACCCGCCCATCGGAGAGCACCGCCAACCCGCCGTCTGGCTGTTTGATCTCGCCGGGACCCTCGCCGGGTCGGCCCAACACCTTGCGGAACACGCCCTCGGCATCATAGACGCGGAGCTCCGGAACCTGGGAGTCCACGACGTAGACGGTGCCGTCGTCGGCTACCGCCAGGGAGCGAATGCTGCCGAACAGATACTCCAGCTCTCCGTCGAGCTCCCCGATGGCGACCTCGGGTACCAGCCGGGCCTGTCCATCCCAGGCGCTTCCGGCGACGGTGCGGACGACGAGGGTGTCGCCGACGTATGTCCGCTCCACCTCCAGATCCCCGTGGGAGCCGGATTCGCTGGCGCCGGCGCATCCCGACACGAGGAGCAGCACGAAGAGCGCATATAGCCTTGCTTGGCGCATGGTGGAGTCTCCGAGGCTGAGGTCCGGCGTCACGTCGTTGGACGTGGACAGACCGGCAACCGTTGCAGCCCCTACCGCTCCTCCGGGCACGGCGGATAGAGGCCCATGGCATCGATCTCCTGCTTCAGCTCCGTCAGAATGTCCCCGGGAGGATCGGGATCGCGGTTCTCCGTCCACGGACCGCACGGGGACCCGTCCGCCAGCGCCCCCTGGTAGCGGACCCGACCGTTGGAGTGGTAGACCACGAGCTCGCCGTTCCACGTTCCGTCCCGCAGCGTGCCACGGAGCTGAACCTTCTCCGGCTCGTCCCGGAAGTACCGGACCACGTCTCCGGTGAAGGGCTCCTGGGACCCGGCCTCGAAGTAGAGGCTGTCCCGCACCATCAGGTCGTCCAGGTTCCGGGCAGGCTCGCTGGAGCACCCGAGGCAGAGGGCCACGACGCCCACCAGCGCCGTAGCGACGCCCCCGAAGCGCCGACGACGGGACCCTCCGGCGGTCCTCACGACACCCCGACGCCCGAAGCCGTCGGGGACCTCCGGGCATCCAGCCAGTCGGGAGCCGGTCGAGGCGGCGGCCGTCTGCCGTAGAGCCAGTCATCGGCGCGGACGGCCAGGCGGCGAAAGCGCCCCGACCGGCGCACGCCCCACCGAACCAGGCCGTGCATCCAGTTGGCAGGGTGGGAGTAGGGACAGACGGCCATGCACCGGGCGCAGTCGGTCCCCGTGCTGGTCCACAGGGTGAAGCACGCCTCGGAGTCGATCCGCCACCGGCGCACCCCGTCGACGTCCTTCTTGGCGCCCAGGGGGATGGCCCCGCTCGGGCACATCTCCGCGCACTTCCGGCACCGGGCGCAGAAGTCCACCATGGTAGGATCCCGCCGCCTCTCGTCGGGAGCGAGGGGCAGGTCGGTGGTGACCACGGCGATTCGCACCCTGGGCCCGAGCTCCGGTGTCATGAGGAGCCCCATCCTCCCGATCTCGCCGAGGCCGGCGTCCCTCGCGACCAGGGGACAGACCACCCGGTAGTTGCCGTCGATGTGGGCCCGGGCCGGGTAGCCCAGGCGTCGGATCAGCTCCGCGACCTGCACCGCGATGACCCCCGAGGCCACGTACTGCTGGGACGACTCCATCACCGTGGGCGCCAGGGGCGCGTGATCGAGGGCGCCCTTGTCCATCTCCACGGTGAGGGCCAGGGCGAAGTCGTGATCGAGCGTCACCGGCCGACCGAAGTCCGGTCCGCGCCCCACATGGGTGTAGAGATGATAGTCCTCCAAGCGGGTCACCCCGGCGGACACGGCTCCCAGCTTCAGCGCCCATCTCTTCAGGAACGCCGCCGCGCGTGCCGGGTCCAGCTCCACCCGCCTGGTGGCCGGCTCTCCGTCGACGAACGGACGCAGGCGCTCGATGGTGGCGAAGCTGGCGTCTGCGGCCCGGAAGGCGAGAGGATGGTAGGCCGACGAGCCCTCCCGTAGAAGCCCGGGGTTGGCGCGCCACGCGTCGTCCAGGGCCTTGTTCTCCGGCTTGTCGGCGTAGTAGTCGCGGAACCGCTCCGTCCCGGGCCGGAGGAGCATGCGGGAGAACATGATGTCTCGCTCGTCGATGCGGGACGTCGGCGTGTCGTCGGTCGGTCGCGGCCGTCCCCCGGGCACCAGCACCGCCAGGGCGGCGACCACCGTCACGGCGAGGAGCGCGACGGCGAGCGTGCCCCGACCCTCCATCGCGGAGAGACCCGCCAGCAGATAGGGGGCAGGCACGAGGACGGCGGCGGTGGCCAGGATGGCGGCCGCCCGGGGCTCACCCTCCCTGACCGAGGTCCAGGCGGCCGCCGACAGGCCGGCGAGGAACACGGCCGCGAGAGTGAGGAGGGCGATGCCGAGGGCCGAGGGCACGTCGCCCGTACCGTTCAGGGTCGCGACTCGCCGCCTCCCGGCGGCCGGACGAAGAACCCCGCAACCGTGTGATCGTCGCCCATGAACACCTGTACGTCGAAGGTCCCGTTGCTGAAGACGCCCGTCATGATCACCAGGTGAAGGCCCTGCTGCATCGTCTGTTCCTTCGGCTCCAACGACTCGAGCTCACCCACCTGCGGGCCGAGCTGAGCCCAGGCTCCCTCCAGAACCTCCGCGGTCATCTGGGCGGCCACGGCTTCATGGGCCTGCGTGGCGGCCTTCTCGAAGTCCCCCTCCACGACCACGAGCTTCACCCATTCGGCGGCGGCTTCGTAGCGGGCCTGGATCGCATCCTCTTCCTGAGCCTGCACACCGGTGGGAACCGCGGTGGCGAGAAGGAGTGCCAGCGCGAACAACGAGGGGCGTTTCATGGGGCCTCCGTTTTGACAGGCCAGGCGGCCCGATCGGCCGCGCCATGCGTGGGGTACGTGTGTTGCCGGCCGTCTCTTCATAGGCAGGCCGAGTGATTGAGTCATGCGGCTCGCGACCCGTGCTCCACGGCTGCTGCATATCCCCCGACCGAGCCCGCCAACAACCTGCCGAGGTTGGATACCGCGAAGAGCAGCTCGAAACCTGATCCGCTCATGAGGAGGAGCAACACGTCGATGGCCGCCACTGTGCCTCCCAGCATCAAGCAGCTTGCTGGGCCCCTTCGGCGTCGGAAGGGCCCAGCGCCGCCACGAGCACGACGAGGAGGAGGATCGTGAGGGTCTCGACTGCGATGGCGATCACGACGATACGCCCGAATCGCAGTCGCATGGGGCTTCTCCTTGTCCCTGGCGGCGTTGTGCAGTCCATCAGGATAGCGTCGCGTCGAGCTCTTCGCGAAATGCTGTCTGAAGTCAGGCCGAACTGGAAGCCCCTTGCCTATCCGGCGCCGACCCGTTCCATCAACGTCCGGATCTGCTCCATCCGGTAATGGGTGGGTGGCAGCATGTCTCCATAGGCCTCGAGGGCGGCCTGCAGGAGCGGACGCGCCTCGTCGTCCTGTCCGAGCGTGACGAGCAGGTCTGCCATGTCCACCTGTACGCCGGCTTCCATCACGGACCCGGCGCCGAAGGCCTCCCGGAAGATGCGTGATGCGCTCCGGTAGTGGCTCATGGCCTCGTCCAGCCGTCCCTGCGAGCGCATGAACGTGCCCAGGGTCAACTCCGCCTGTCCGTGGTAGTCCGGCCGGGGTTGTGTGGCCGTCTCGAAGATGCGGAGGGACTCCTTCAGCATACGCTCCGTTTCTTCAGGGTCATCGCCCGTATTGGCGAGATGCCGGCCGAGCGTGTGGTAGCTGATCCCCAGCGACGGGTGCGAGCCTCCCTCGACGTCCCGGAACAGCTCGATGTCGATGGCGAGGGCCTCCCGAAGCAGTGCGGTGGCGGCTTCTGCATCGCCTTGCCTCTGCTCCCACCACGCCAGGCCGCTCAGGATCGGGGGGACGTTGGGATGACTCCGGCCGTACAGCGTCTCGATGACGGACAACGCCTCCCTGTACATCTCCTCGATCCCTTCGGACTCCCCGCTCACCTGCAGATAATCGGCAAGCAGGTACAGAGCCCAGGCATACTCCTCGTCGAGCTCGACCTCGAGGGAGCGGAAGGTCTCGATGGCGCGTCGGAACTCCGGTTCCGCTTCGGTTACGGCCCCCCTTCCGTGCATGGCCCGGGCCAGGTTGGCGGTGGCGATGGCCACCAGCCTGTGGTCCGGTCCGTACAGCTCTTCCATTAGGTCTCGCGCCTCGCGGAGCACGGACACGGCCTCGTCGGCCTCGCCGGACTCCCGCAGCGCCAGGCCCAGCTGGTGCAACGTCTCTGCTTCGTGATCCGGAGGAAGCGCGGCGGAACGCTCCTGAACCGCTCGGGCTTCACGCAGGAGCTGCAGGGCCGGCTCCGGTAGGCCCAGGTGGTTGTACACGGTTCCCAGCACCGTGAGCATCTCGGAAGCGAGCTCCGGGTCGTCGCGGTGCTCGGCACGTATCCTCTCGGCGCCCCGGTCCAGGAGCTCCCTCGCCGTGATGGTCTCTCCGGATGTCAGGGCGGGGTTCGCCACCTCGAAGAGCTCCCGGAGGAAGGTCGTCATCTCCTCCGCCTTGTCCCGCTCAACCGCGAGATGGCGGGCCTGCTCCGACGTGGTCACGGCGAAGCGGATCGAGATGACCACCAGGGCCGCAAGGAGGAGGGCCAGAGCCCCGGCGCTCCCGACGGCCAAGGCATGCCGGCGCAGAAATCGCGACGTCACGTACTTGAGGCTCTCGGGTCTGGCGCGCACGGGGTAGCCCGTAAGGTGTCGACGGACGTCGTCGGCGAAGGCCTCGACGGACGGATAGCGACGCTCAGGCTCCTTGCGCAGCGCCATGAGAATGATGTTGTCCAGGTCACCCCGGAGCCGACGCCCGATCGAGGCGGCCTGCAAACCCGGAAGCTCGTCTTCCGAGGCCGAGCGCCTGCTCGTGGTCCTGGCCAGGCGTGTGCTCGGCGTGTCCACGGGCCGGTTGCAGATGGCGTCCACGAGCGTGGTGGTGCCGTCTTCCAGATCGTACGGCGACAGGCCGGTGAGGAGCTCGTGGAGGACGACGCCGAGGGCGTATACGTCGGACGAGGTGGTGATCTCCTCCCCGCGAAGCTGCTCGGGGCTGGCGTAGCGCGGTGTCATCATGCGTACGCCGGCGGTGGGCGCGGCGGCAGCGTCCTCCCCCGCCACCAGGCGGGCGATGCCGAAATCCAGCAGCTTCACCGTCCCTTCGTCGGTGACGAGGATGTTGGACGGCTTCAGGTCCCGGTGGATGACGAGCTTCCTGTGGGCATACGCCACCGAGTCGCACACGTCCAGGAACAGCTGCAGGCGCTCCTCCAGGTCCAGCACACGCCGGTCGCAGAACTCGGTGAGGGGAAGACCCCGCACGTACTCCATGACGAAGTAGGGTGTCCCGTCCTCGATGACCCCCCCGTCCAGCAGCCGGGCGATGTTCTGGTGCTCGAGTCGTGCGAGGATGTGACGCTCGCTCAGGAAACGCCGGTGTCCTTCTTCCGTGGCGGCACCCACGGTGAGCAGCTTGAGGGCGGCGGTGAGCTCGAACTGGCCGTCGGCGCGCTTGGCCAGGTATACGGCGCCCATGCCGCCCCGGCCAAGGAGACGACCCAGACGGTAGGCTCCGACCCGCCGGCCTTCGAGGTCCTGCGGCGTCTCGTCGGGCGAGGTCTCCGATCCATTCTCGATCCCCACCCGATCCGCCAGGTCTCCGAAGTACCCGTCAGCTGCTTCCGAGGCACCCAGCAGGGACTCGACCTCGCTGCGGAGCTCCCGGTCCTCGCCGCAGGCGCGGTCCAGAAAGGAGGCCCGCTCGGAAGCCGCGAGCTGAAGCGCCTCGACCAGGATCTCCTGGACACGGGTCCAACGGTCTGGGTCCATGGGCCGGCGACCGGATCAGGATGAGAGGGCGCTCCGGCTCCGGTGGGCGCCCCTCGCATCTCCCGGTGGAGCCAAGCCCCGGGGCGCTGGCGACCCGGCCGGCCCCCGGGAGATCTCCCAGCATAGGGGACGGTGGCAGGAGGCGCCACGATCGCGCACCGCGGTGGCGCCGGTGGGCTGCGAGGTCGCTTCACGGCGTCGACGAGCCATGGGCGGATCCGGCGAGTGAGCCGCGCTCACCCTATCTTGCCGCCTCGAGCCGATGGACGAACCCCGGACCCTGAGCGGAGCGCATGAGCCGGACTCCGACAATGGCGAGGTCGGTGAGACTGCCCTCTCTGTTGTACCTGGACCGTTACCGGAACGAGGGCACACGCTCCTACAGCCGGCACGCGGCCTACAGTGAAGCGAGCCCCGAGTACCAGCCCGTGTCGGGGCAGAACCGGTTCGAGCTGGCCACCTACGAGATCCCCCGGGAACACGTTCGAGTCTACCATGCGAATCCCCCGTCAACTCTCGAGCGGTTGTACGTGAACGGGGACACGGTGGCGTTTTGCGTGCACCCTCAGGTGCTGGAGCGGTGCGCGGACGACGTCTACCTGAACCGCACGATGCGGCTGGGTCGGCCTCGAAGCGGTCTCGTCGTGGCGCCCAGCTCGTCCACGCGTACGCTGTACGTGATGGAGCCGGGAGTGTCACGGCCCCACGCGCTCAAGGTGCACTTCCCTTTCCGTGTCTCACGGTACGGCAGGAGGATGCGGGACGAAGTCGTGCAGCAGGCGATCGCGGTGTCGGAGGAGCTCGAGGGGTGGGTCGGCCGCGGCGGTGAGCTGGCCTTTTTGAGGGAGGTCCTCGGGGTCACCCACCCCAACGTCGAGCCGGGTGCGCCGCGGGCCGAGAACTGGGGGTACCTCGTGCGTGACATGGTGCCGTTCCCCCCGGTCGAGGAAGAGCGCGCGTTGGTGCCGGGGTTCGCCCTGTACGGCATCGACGCCTTCGATCCGGCCGGACCGCCGCTGATCCTGCGCCTCGCGGACGCGGCCGACCCCATCGGGTGGACGGTGGAGAGCGTGCTCCTCCCCATCGTCCGCCAGTGGATCGCGTGTCTCATCGAGCTAGGTCTGGTGCTGGAGCCCCACGGACAGAACGCGCTCCTGGAGGTCGACGGGACCGGTGCGGCGACGAGGATCGTGCACCGGGACCTCAGCGTGGCCGTCGACATGCGACGTCGGAGGGATCTCGGCCTGGGGGAGGGCCGCCTGAACGGCTACAACCGCATGGAGGACGGGGCGTTCAACAGCATCGCCTACGACAAGTTCATGGGAGGCCACTTCTTCGAGCGGCTGGCGGAGCCGCTGCTGTCGGCCTGTGCCTCGGCGACCCTCGACGATCTCGCGAGACCGTGTCGGGACGAGTTCGCCCGGCTCTTCCCCGAGCACGAGCGCTACCTGCCACGCACGGTCCACTACTTCACCGAACGGAGGGACCGGTTCGGCAAGCCGCTCGTCGTGGACACCGGCGCCCTTCCCCGGTGGAGGCCCTAGTGGCGTGCCGGTCGGCGCCGTCCGGTCCCGCCGCGTGAGGCATAAGCCGTCCCACTTGCCCCGCCCCCTGCCGCGCCTACTGTTGGGCTGGCCGTGTTGCGGACGGAGCATTCCCTCCGAGCGAAGCGGCGGTCCTTCGATTCGTCATCAACGGAGCGCAAACGACGGTGAGATCCCCTCGTGCCTGGGTCGGTGTCCTCTTCCTTTTCGTCACAGCGGCGCCCCTGGGGGCGCAGGTCCCCGTCGGCGAGTACGCGGCGCGGCGAGAGGCGCTGGCGTCCCGGGTGGACCGGGGCGTGTTCATCGCCTTCGGTGGCCAGGAGCCTGTCCGGCACTGGCCTCCGTTCTATCAGCTTCCGGCCTTCCGATACCTGACGGGCTTCCTGCAGTCCAACGCGGCCCTGGTCATGGTCCGCGAGGACGGTCACACCACCTCGACGCTCTTCGTGGCCCGTCCGGACGCCCGCCGAGCGCTGTACGACGGCGAGCGGCTGACCCTCGAAGCCGTATCCGGCGAGCTTGGCCTCCCCGCCCGCTACTCGGAAGAGATGTCTGCCTACGTGGATTCCCTCCTGACGGGAAGACTCCCCGTCTACTCGGTGGCCGACTATCAGGCCAACGAGTTCAGCGCCAGGGATTCGCTCACGGTGGGAAGGACGTTCACCCGATCCCTGCAGCAGCGATATCCGGGACTCGAGGTTGCCGAGGTGAACCGCTGGGTCGACCAGCTCAGGGCGAAGAAGAGCCCGGCGGAGGTCGCGCTGCTGAAGAGAGCGGCGGACGTCTCCTCCCGCGCCCACGAGGCGGCCATGCGCGCCATCCGCCCGGGGATCCGGGAGAACGAGATCCAGGCCGTCATGGAGGCGGAGTACCGGCGCCTCGGGGCCGACGCCCCGGGGTACTCGTCCATCGTCGGATCGGGGCCCAACTCGACGGTCCTCCACTACCCGGCCGGAACCCGGGAGGCCCGGTCCGGCGAGGTGGTCCTCATGGACGTGGCGGCCTACTTCGACGGATACTCCGCCGACATCACCCGCACCGTCCCGGTGGACGCCACCTTCTCCGACGAGATCCGGGACGTGTACGAGGTGGTCCTGGCCGCCCAGAAGGCTGCGGAGCGGCAGATTGCGCCCGGCGTCGCCCGGAACGTGCCCACGGACTCGGCCTACGCGGTGTTGCGGCGCGGGTTGGTCGACCTGGGACTCGTCGAGTCGGTGGACGCCGTGTTCGACCCCCCGCCGGGTCTCTGTCCCGGCACCTGGGCCAACGACGACGGGACGTGCCCCCAGTGGTACCTGTACGTCTACCACGGCTTCCTTCACGGAATCGGCCTCGACGTCCACGATCCGTCGCAGTACGCCAACGTGCCGCCGTTCGCCTACCAGCCCGGTGACGTATTCACCATCGAGCCCGGGATCTACGTCCGGCACAACGTCTTCGACGAGCTGCCCGACACCCCCCGGAACCGGGCTCTCATGGAGCACGCGGGCCAGGCTGCCCGTCGCTACCGCAACGTGGGCGTGCGCATCGAGGACGACTACGTGCTGACGCCGGACGGGCTCGAGCGGATCACCGACGTGCCCCGTGAGATCGAGGAGATCGAGGCCCTGAGGAGACGGTCGATCTCGGAATAGACGACACATCCAATCCGGAGGTCCCATGAAACGCAACGTCCTGCTCGCCCTGGCGCTCCTCGCCACGCCGCTCTCTGCCCAGGACGACACCCCCCTCCGGATCGGCGAGGCGCGCTCGGGGACGCTGACCGCCGACGCCCGGCACACGTACACGGTGGAGCTCGGCGACAGCCTGTACGTCTTCGGACACGTGAATCAGATCACGGTCGACGTGGAGGTGACCATCCTCGGGCCCGACGGTGAGGAGGTCGCGCAGTTCGACGGCCCCGCGCGTGGACCGGAGAACTTCACGTTCACGTCGGATGCCGCAGGCACGTACGTCGTAGCGGTCACACCCTTCGAGGAGCAGGAGGGCGACTACGAGATCCTACTCCAGAAGGCCGAGCCCATCGCCACCGATCCGTCGGACCGGATCGATCAGCTCATGACCCCCTACTCGGGTGACCACACGCCTGGCGCGGTCGTGGGAGTCCTGGACAACGGAGAGATCGTCTTCGAGCGCGCCTACGGCATGGCGAACCTCTCCTTCGGTGTGCCTCACGAAGTGGGCACGCCGACCAACATCGGGTCGGTGACCAAGCAGTTCACGGCCATGGCCATCCTGCTGCTCCGCAACGACGGCCTCCTCTCCTTGGACGACGAGGTCCGCAAGCACATTCCGGAGCTGCCCGACTTCGGTGAGCCCGTCACCATCAAGAACCTCCTGAGCCACACCAGCGGCTTCCGGGAGATCTACAACTTCCTGTCCATGGACGGCCGGGCCGGCGAGGACCACATCGACCGCGAGGACGCCATCCGGATCGTGCAGCGCCAGCCCGAGCTGCAAGCGGTGCCCAACACCGAGTACAACTACAACAACACCGCCTTCATCCTGCTGTCCATGGTGGTCGAGCGCCTGTCCGGGAAGACCTTTCCGGAGTTCATGAGGGAGCGCGTCTTCGAGCCCCTGGGCATGCTGGACACCCGGGTGAAGTACAACCAGGGAGAGATCATCCCCGGAGCCTCGACCCCCTACGTGCCGGCGGAAGAGGGAGGGTGGCGCTCGGCGCGGGATCTGTCGGCATCCGCCGGCGCCGGCGGCATCTACACGACGTTCCACGACATGACGAAGTGGATGCTCAACTACCGCGACGCGACGGTGGGCGGGCCGGAGGCCATCGGGCTCCTGAGCACGCGGAACGTCCTGGCCGACGGGGACACGACGGGGTACGCGCTAGGACTCGGGATCGCCGAGCGGAGGGGCCAGGCCGTCTTCACCCACACCGGTGGCGACACCGCACACCGCACCTTCTTCAGCTACTTCCCGGAGCTACAAGCCGGCATCTTCATGTCCAGCAATAACGCGACGTTCAACTTCGCCGCCGTCTCCGACATCGAGGAGATGTTCTTCGGGGACCGCCTCGATCCCGTCGAAGCGCAAGGGGAGGAGGCCGAAGAGGAGGTCGAGGGCGCCGCGATGCCGCCCGACCGCATGGAGGCCATCACCGGGCATTGGATCCTCACCGTTCCCCAGCTGCCCGTGGAGATCGTCCTCGAGAACGGGACGCTATACGCCCAGCCGACGGGCCAGAACCGCCAGCAGCTGACCCTGACCTCCGACTCGACGGTGACCGTTCCCGCGCTCAACGTCTCCGTGGTCTTCCACTTCGAGGGCGAGAGCGTGGACAGCGCGACGTTCACCCAGGGTCAGTCGACGCCCATGCTTCGGTACCAGCCGGCGGAGCTCACCGAGGAGGAGCTGTCCGACCTCGTCGGGCGATACTACTCCAGGGAGCTGGAGCTGTGGATGGACGTCCGCCTCGAGGAAGGGGAGCTCGTCGTCCACCGTCGCCGGGGAGAGCCCGTAGAGCTTTCCCACCGGTCCGGGCTGACCTTTGCCGGCACGTTCCCCTTCGCCGAGATCGAGTTCCAGCGGGCCTCCAACGGTGAGGTGACCGGGCTGCTGGCGGGGAACGGCCGTACGAAGGGCGTGCTGTTCACGCGGCAATAGGCCTTCGGACGACAGCCAGCTCAGATGCCGGCGGCGAGGATGTCCGTCGGAGCCTGAGCGGGAATCGGGGACCTGGCGAAGTCCCCGACGTTGCGCGTGGCGATGACCGAGGCGCCGCACGCCCGGGCGGCTGCCACCTGCATGGCGTCTTCCAGGTCGGGAAGAGGCAGGCTGGCCGCGTAGCGGATCGCGTCGGTGTCCGTGGGGGCCACGACCACGAAGCGGGTGAGATCCAGGATGAAGGAGCGGGCGTCGTCTTGGCCACGGACCGGTCGGGCCAGGTAGTAGAAGTTGGAAAGCGTATGCCAGGCCACGAAGGCCCCGCGTCCGCGACGCTCCAGCAGGGAAAGCA
>JBDHGI010000165.1:0-9890 GCA_039589955.1 Gemmatimonadota bacterium
GATGGAATCGCCATCCACGGATGCGACGCCGTACGGGTCCTAGGGCATTAGGCGCTCATCCGGAGCCGGGGCTCTCGTCAGGGAGAACCCTGGTCAAAGAGAACGGGGTGCCGGGTATTGTCCGGTGCCCCGTCGTCGTTCTCGTGGCCGGCGGCGGCTCGATCAACCGTGGCACTATTGTCGTTTTGCGACCCAGAATGCCATCAGCGCTGGCACATTGCCCAGCGCACCAGCTCCTCCGGACCTTGTCCGCTCCGTCTGCCCCCCTACCGCGACCCTCCGTCCGTCGCCACGCTTCGGTTCCACAGCTTCCGCGTGAGGAAGTCGTCGGACGCCTCGAACGTCTCTATCCAGCGGTAGAAGAGCAGCGAGTCGTGGACGTCGTCGGGGAAGACCATGAGCTCGAACTCCCTCCACGCCGTGCGCCCGTAGCGCCTGGACCAGGCCGACGGTCTGCGAGAACGCGACGTTGCGGTCGTCGTCCCCGTGGATGAGGAGCACCGGCGACGTCCAGCGCTCGATCTCCGAGATGGAAGACGCCTGAAAGGACACGCTCTCGGGATCGAGAGAGCTGCCCCACAGGTGCACGCCGGCGATGTCCACGCCCGCGGCGAAGAGGTCGGAGTTCCTGGCAAGGCCCTGGGCCGTCAGGATCCCGCCGTACGACAGCCCCCACAGCCCGATGCGGTTCGGGTCGACGTCGTCCCGACTCTCCAGGTACCGGCCGGCGGCGAGGATGTCGCGATACTCGGTGTTGCCCCGGCGGCCCCGTCCGGGCGACTCGCGGAACTCCTTCCCGTAGCCGATACCGCTCCGGTAGTTCACCGACATGACGACGTAGCCCCGGTTCGTCCAGTACTGATTCATGGCGTAGGCCATGTGGTAGAAGTGCCGGTGGTGGTATCCGAGGAGCATCTGACGCCGCGACCCGCCGTGGATGAAGATGAGCGCGGGTCGGCGCTCACCCGGCCTCAGGTCGGGGGGAAGGAAGAGCTGGTTGTTGAACTCGATGCTGTCCTCGGCGGTGATCGTCACGTTCCGGGGCACGACATGAGCCGAGCGGGGATACTGGTCGGGCAGCGACGTGATGACGCGCGCGTCTCCGCCCCGAGCGGGCAGCACGGCGACGGACTGCGGCCGGCTGGCGTCGGCGTAGAGCGTCGCGAGCCCCTCGCCGGACGCGAGCGCGACCGGATAGGTCTCGATGCCGTCGCCTTCGGTGAGCTGCCTCCGGTCGTCTCCCGACACCGATACCCGCCACAGGTCGCGGCGGTCGATGTCCGATTGGTTCGACGAGTAGAAGAGCGTCTCCCCGTCCTTGGAGAACGCCACCTGCATGACGAAGCCGTCGCCGGGAGTCAGCTCCACGGGCTCGGGCTCCGGGTCGTCCACGGAGATGGAGAACCAGTGCCGCCAGTTCCCCGGCTCGGCCTCGAAGACGATGTGGTCGCCCTTCCAGTGGATCGCTCGGATGTCACCGAAGCCCTCATCCTCGCCGGGCGGGCTGTGCCAGAGGCGGTAGCCGTCTCCGGTGGCGGCTTCGGCGATCCAGATCTCCAGATGGTGCCCGCCGGCGAACGTGGCCTCCACGAGGCCGGCGGGAAGTGAGTCCGGGTCGGCCCCGCCGAGGTCGGCTGCCGCTCCGAACGGATCTCCCGGTCGGCGGATGAACGCGATCCTCGTGCCGTCCGGCGACCACACCGGATCGGTGTCGTGATCGACGCCGGGGGCGAGGTACGTGATCGCGGGGCTGCGCGCATCGTAGACGCCGATGAAGGAGTGGTCGCCGCGGTCGCTCTCGTACGCGATCCGGCGGGCGTCCGGTGACCACACCGGGTTCGTGTTGCGACCGTATGCCGTGAAGAACGGCTGTGAGGCGTCCGTGCCCTGGGCGAGCCCCGAGCCCACCGGCGCCCGGTGGATCTGGCCGTCGCGGGAGAACGCGACCCAGCGGCCGTCAGGCGAGAGCTCGTAGCCGTTCGCCTCGACCACCCGCCAGGGAGAGCCGCCACGGGCGCTCATGGCCCACACGGCCCGCTCGGCCCCGCGAGGATCGCTCGTGGGATTGGCGATCCAGCCCTGCCGATTCGGCTGGTGGCCGCGCAGGAAGGTCACGATCTCCCCGTCGCTGGAGATCTGCAGGTCCTGCAGGTCGACGCCGTCATCATCCAGGAAGTCGGTGAGGCGCACCGGCTCGAAGGCGGGTGGCGCCGCGGTGTAGACGTTGCGCATGCCGCGCTCGTATTCGAGCCACGCGATGCGGTCCACTCCGTCGGCCGAGACGAGGGAGTAGGGGAAGCCCGGGCTGAGCACGTTCGCTACGGTGAAATCGGACTGTGCCGCCGCGGGAGGGGTGCTGGCGGCGAGGAGGGTGATCGCGGCGAGGAGCGGGAGCGCGGGTCGGCGAGCGTACGGCATGGGGTCCCCCGGGTCGGAGCCGATAGGTCCGGCCGTGTCCGTGGCCGGACAGCGCGAACATGACGGCCGAGGGGCCAGGGGGCCAGGGGAGATACGATTCCCCACCATACCGACCGACCGTTGCGACCGTCCAGGCGGGGCGACACCGTTGACGAGCGGCAGCGAGGACCTCGCGCAGACCCTCACACCGACGTTTCCGCGGAAACGTGCACGCCACCCGAAAGGGCCTCCTGGGAGGCCGGGACGCACACGGAGCAGCGACATGAAGCTTCAGCAGTGGGCACACTGGTCGGAGATCGTAGCGAGCCTCGCCGTGGTCGTGACGCTGGTCATCCTCGTCCGGGAGGTTCGGGGTAACACCCTGGCCCTCGAGCGGCAGGCGGATCTCGACCGGGCGGCGGCGTTGACCACGCCGTTTTTCTCCGCGCCACGGCTGGCCTCGGTCCTGGCCCGGATCAAGTCCGTGGATGGCGCGGATCCGCTACCTCAGGCGTTCATGGACCGGTACGGCCTGACCCACGAGGACGCGATCCTCTGGGAGCGGCATCTCTGGCTCGTCTGGTTGCAGCACGAGGCGGACTTCGAGCAAAGCGGACCGTCCCCGAAGCTGGAAGCCTGGATCGGCGCAGCCCTCGACACCCCCGACAATCTGCTGTACTGGCAGACGATGGGTCGGTATGCCGGTGCCGGGTTCAGAGCCTTCGTGAACGGCATCGCCGCGGCCCTGGGCCAGCCGACCGTCCCCTGACGCGGTGCACCGGCCGGCTCGCGCCACTCACCGCCCCGTAGCGGCGGCGGTGGAAGTGCCTTGCAGCGACACCGCGAGGAAGGCCCGGCCCTCCACGCCTCCGGCGGTGGCGGTGACCACCGTCTGGCCCTGCCCCCTGGCCAGGGCCAGGCCGTCCTGCGTGATGCTGGCGATGCCGACGTCCCGGGACGCCCACACGACGGTGACGTCCTCGATGACGTTGCCCACGCTGTCCAGCGGCGCGGCAGCGAATCGGACGGTGTCACCGAGGGAGAACAGGGTCACCCGGTCCGGGAACACCTCCACGTCCACCACGGTGGGAGGGCTGCTGTCCGCGAGTACCACGATCCGCGGTCCCCGCTCGCCACAGCCTACGAGCACCAGGGCGGTGAGGGCTGCGAGGGACCCCAGGATCGAGAAGGTCGCCGAGGCCACGTGGGCCGCAAGGCAAGCCGATGCACGCAGGTGGCCGGAGGCCGGCAGATCGCGTCGGTGATTGCTTCGTCGGCGTGTCATGGCGCCTCCTCCCGGAGTCTCTCCTTGAGCGCCTCCCGGTCGGGCCGCGGCAGCGCGTGCCAGCGGACGCCCCGGACGGCTCCCTCGAGGGCATAGAGCAGGTTGTAGCGGACGACCGGAGATCCGCGGGCGAGGCGCAGCGTCGCGCTCACGCTGCCGATCCGGACCAGCTCCTCCGGCGATTCGATGCCCACGGCGCGCAGCTCGGCCGCCAGCACGGGGCCGATGTTCGGCAACGCCTCCAGGTCGTCGCTCATGGGCCTTCTCCCGGCACATCCGTCAACAATCGACATGCCCTTCCTCCAAGATAGGGCGGTAGGAGACGATGCACAGCGAAGCCGAGCCCGCCACGGGGGGGCGGTGCGCGTCCTTGACACCCCGCGCTCGTACTCTTCTATTGGGGAAGTGAAAGAATATTTTCATTTATTCCGGATGGTCCATGGCGCGGGGTGAGGAGAAGGGAGGCAGCCCGGACGCGGGCCTCAGCCGCCGGGAGAGGCAGATCATCAGGGTCCTGTTCCGGAAGGGCGAGGCGACTGTGCGCGACGTCGAGAGGGCCATGCCCGACGACCCGGGGTACGACACCGTCCGCGTGACCCTGAGCATCCTCGAGAAGAAAGGCCGGGTGACCCACCGGCAGGAGGGCAGGCGGTACGTCTACCGCCCGGTCATGGGCGTGGAGGAAGCCTCGCGGGGGGCGCTGCGGGACGTGCTGCGCACGTTCTTCGCCCGCCGCCCCTCGGAGGCGGTGCTGGCCATGCTGGACGAGGCCTCGACGCAGCTCTCGGACGAGGAGTTGGAGGAGATCGAGGAGTGGATCCGGCGAGCGCGAGAGGGGAGTGATGATGGGAGTGTGGATCGCTAACCAGGTCCTGGTGCGGGGAACGCTGGTCCTCCTCGTGGCCTTCGTCGTGACCGTGGTCCTCCGACGCTCGTCGGCATCGGTGCGCCACGGCGTGTGGCTTCTGGCCGTGGGGGCCCTCGTGCTGGGTCCCTTGCTCGGCGGGTGGCAACCCACCACGGGGAGCTCGGAGGCCTTGGGGGCACCGAGGAGCTCCGGTCCGCCGAGCCTGCAACCTGCGGTGCTCCTCGTCGCAGAAGCGATGGGACGGACCTCGACCCTGAGTGGCCCTCCGCCGGCCGCCCCGCGCCTTCCCCCGCTGTCCGTTCCCGACGAGTGGATCTGGATCTGGGCGGGGGGAGCGCTTCTGCTCCTCTTTCGTCTGTTCCGCCATGTACGTATGGCGCGGGCGCTCGGGGCCGAGGCGCGTCCGCCCGGCCCGGAGCTGGAGGCAGCGTTTCGCCGCATCCGGGACGAGATCTGTCCGGGGAGGGGCGTATCCGTTGGAGTCCATGAGGATGTGGACACGCCCGTAGTCCTGGGAACCTCGCGGCCCGTCGTGCTGCTGCCGCCCGCCGCGGCCATCTGGCCGGAGGAGCGCCTGGGCTCGGCCCTCCGCCACGAGCTGGCCCACGTGGTGCGCCGTGACTACCTGCTCCACCTCCTCTGCGGCGTGGTCTTCGCCCTCTACTGGGCGACACCCATGGCCTGGGTGGGGCGCCGCCTGCTGGCCCGGGAGCGGGAGCGGGCGTGCGACGAGAAGGTGGTGGCCTGGGGCACGCGTCCTACGGACTACGCCCGCCACCTGGTTGAAGTTGCCCGGGACGCCGGTGTCCGCGGGTGGCGTCCGGCGACGGCGCTGGTGGGACGGAGCGGGCTCGGGCGACGCGTTCGCACGGTCCTGGCCCGAAAGGCGCCGCCGCCCTGGCACCGCCGGACATGGGTCCTGGGCGGGCTGGTCGCGGTGCTGGTCACCGGGCTGCTCTCGAGCTGCGGACCCTTCCAGACGCGTCGGGAGGCCAGGCGCTCGGAGGCCCTGGAGAGCCTCGTCTCCCGCGACCCGGAGACGCGCCGCCGGGGCGCGTGGATGCTCGGCGAGCTCGAGTCCGCGCGTGACGTGGTCGTCCTCGAGGACGCACTCGGGGACGAGGTGGCCGCGGTCCGGACCGCGGCGGCTTGGGCGCTCGGGGAGATCAAGGACCCGGCCAGCGGCCCCGCCCTTGCCGAGCTGCTCGGCGACCCGGATCCCCGAGTGCGTGAGATGGCCGCTCTGTCCATAGGGGAGATCGGTGACCCCGCCGGCGTGGCCGCCCTGCGTGCCGCTCTGGCCCGCCATGATGACCTCGAGGGCGCCATGCGCTGGGCCCTCTCGGAGATCGGTGGAGCGAGCCTCCTGGACGAGGAGGGGTTGCTCGGGGCCGACCGGGAGCTACCGGACCGGGCCGTATGGGCCGGACGGCTCGGCCCCGACAGGGGGCCGGGGGCCAGGTCGCTCGCCGACCTGATGGAGGAGCTGGAAGCGGCCAGCGTCCGGCGGCGGCAAGCCGCCGCCATAGCTCTGGGCCGCCTGGGCAGCGAGGCCGCCGTGGGGGCGCTGCTGGACGCCCTCGAGGACGAGGCTCCCGAGGTGCGCGCCGCAGCCGTGTGGGCGCTGGACGAGATCAACCCGAGCCGCTCGGAGCGGCTTCTCCGGTAGAGATCATCGTGGTGAGGAGGGTGGGGGGATGAGCACGTTTGGATATGAAAGGAATTTTTCATCGACCGCGATGCTCGGAGCCTGTGCGCCCACGGTGGCACCCCTCGCGCCGCGGCCGCTCGCTGCGTGGCTGCTCGGCATCGCCTGGCTCCTCGCGGCGATGCCGGCCGCCGGCCAGTCCGCGTCCGGTGGACGAGCAGGGTCCCGCGGCGACGGAATCCAGTCAGAGGGGTCGGCGCCCGTGGCTCTCGCCCGCGTCGGCGCGGGCATCGTTCTGGACGGCCGCCCGGACGAGGCCGCCTGGCAGTCCGTACAGCCGCTGCCGCTGGTGACCTACGAGCCGGCCTGGGGCCAGGCGCCCAGTGAGCCCACCGAGATCCTCATCGCCTACGACGACCGGCACCTGTACGTGGCGGGCCGCATGTACGAGTCCGACCTCCGGCACATCCGGCGCAGCTCCCTCTACCGCGACCGGTGGAGTGGCGACGACCGGCTGGGGGTCATCATCGACCCCTTCGACGACAACGAGACCGGGCTCTGGTTCTGGACGACGCCCGGCGGCGTGCGGGGCGACGCCCTCGTGAGCGGGGACGGCGCCGGCATCAGCGACGATTGGAACACCCACTGGGACGTGGCCGTGCAGCACACCGACGAGGGCTGGTTCGCGGAGATGCGGATTCCCCTGTCCAGCCTGGGATTCCAGCGGTCCGGCGACCGCGTCACCATGGGCGTCATCGCGCACCGGGATCTGACGAGCAGGAACGAGCGCCACGTCTTTCCGGACATCTCCGCCGACTTCAGCTGGCGACGGCCCTCGCTGGCCCGGGACGTGATCCTCGAGGGCGTGGAGTCCGGGCGCCCACTGTATGTGAGCCCGTTCGTGCTCACCGGCACCCGGCGGAGCGCCGAGCTCGCGGACGGCGCCTCGGCGTACCACGTGAGCCGGGAGGCGCCGCTGGAGGCGGGCGTGGACCTGCGCCATCCCATCCGTCCCAACCTGACGCTGGACCTCACGGCCAATACCGACTTCGCGCAGGTCGAGGTGGATGGTCAGCAGGTTAACCTCACCCGCTTCGGCCTCTTCTACCCCGAGAAGCGCCAGTTCTTCCTGGAGCGGGCCGGCATCTTCTCCTTCGGCACGGGAGGGGCGGACCGGGTCTTCCACAGCCGCCGCATCGGCCTGGAGGACGGCCGCCCCGTGCGGATCCTGGGCGGCGCCAGGCTGGCTGGCCGGGTGGGAGACTGGGACGTGGGGCTCCTCGACCTCCAGACCGAGAGGACCGCCGGTCTGCCCTCCATCAACCACGGTGTGGCTCGCCTGAGGCGCCGCGTCTTCAACGAGTACTCCACGGCGGGAGCCATCGTGACGAGCCGTCTCGCAGCCAACGGCTCGTACAACGTGGCCACGGGGCTGGACAGCCAGGTCCGCTGGGCGGGCAACGACTACGTCGGCATCGAGGCGGTCCGTACGTTCGACGACGGCGACAGTGAGGGCAGGGCGTCGCTCCGGGAGGAGGGACGGGATCCAGGAGTCCTCGACGCCTCTCTCGTCCGCGTTCGGGCATGGCGTGCCGCGCAGCAGGGCTTCACCTACTTCGTGTCGGGACGTTTCGTGGGCCCGCTGTACCGGCCCGGGACGGGCTTCCTGCTCCGGCCCGACATCAGCGACCTCAACTACTCCTTCGCCTACGCGAGAATCCTCGGCGAGGACAGCGCCGTCCGCCGCATCGATCCCTTCCAGCTCTTCGGAAACGTGGTGCTCCGCAATGGCGACCGCTCGGTGGAGAGCGCCCAGATCGAGTACGACACGGACATCTTCTGGAAGAGCGGATGGGGGGCGTGGCAGGACTTCGAGCTCTACTACGACGACATCCGCACGCCGGTCTCCCTTCCGACGAACAGCACGGTGCCCGTGGGCAGCTACTGGTACTTCCGCACCGAGGGAGGGGCCTTCATGCCGCCCGGCAGGCTGCTGCGGGCCTCCGTCAACTGGGGCTGGCAGCGCTTCTTCGACGGTACCCGATGGAACGTGGGCGCCTTCCCGGTCTGGAACGTGTCACCCCACCTGACCCTCGTCGGGCAGTATCGACTGGACGTGGTCCGCTTTCCGTCACGGGACCAGGGCTTCGACTCGCATCTGGCCCAGGTCCGCATCCAGACCGCCCTGGACACCCACCTCTCCGTGAGCGCGTTCCTCCAGTACTCGAGCGTGGCCGACGAGGCGTCCGCCAACGTGCGGCTGCGCTACAACTTCCGGGAAGGAACGGACCTCTGGATCGTCTACGACGAGGGGCTCAACCTGGACCGCGACCTCCTGGATCCCCGGCCGCCCCTGTCCGGGCGGCGAGCCATCATGATCAAGTACACGCACACGGTGGGGGGGTGAGGCGTCTCCTCATTCCCTCATCCGACCTCGCTGATCTCAAGCAGGTGGCCGTCGGGATCCCGAAAGAACGCGCGGATCTCTCCGCCACGGTCGACGGGCCGCGCGAGGAACTCCGCACCGCGGCTCCGAAGGGTCTCATACGCGGCGTGGCAGTCCGGGACCCGCATGGTGAGCTGATGGCTGACTCGGTCCGGATCGTCGGGCGGGGCGAACGTGACCGTCGGCTTGCCCGGAGTTGGGGCTCCGCCCGTGACGAGGAGGAGCCAGGTGCCCTGGAACTGGAGTACGGCAGAGTCGCCGCCGTACTCACGGAACAGGGTCGCTCCGAGGACGTCGCTGTAGAACGTCCGGGCTCGGTCCACGTCCTCCACCACCAGGAGGAGGGTCAGCTCCACGTCATCGACAGGAAACTCGGAAGACATCGGTCCCACTCCTTCCTCAGATGGTGGACGTCCAGGGGTCCCCCTCCCGCCGGACGATCTCCTCGAGGGCGAACTTCGGACACACGTAGTTTTCGATGAACGTGATGAGGGAGGAAGCGACGCTACGAAGAGCGGACTCGGCCACCTCGTCGATGCAGTTCCCCCGCTCGTCGAACGCCTTGCGCACGCCGGCGATGGAGATCCCCCCTGGAAGCACCAGGCCGCCCACGTGCGCGCAGACGCCGCGTAGCTGCTCAAGGGACTTGATGGCACCGATGCGCCCGGCCGCCACGCCCAGCAGGGCGACGGGCTTGCCCTGGAGGGCGGACGGGAACCCCAGATTCTCGATGGTCAGCTTGGCCATCGCCGAGAAGGTCCCGTGGTACTCGGGCGTGGCCAGTACGACGCCCGCCGCCGACTTCACCGCCGACTGCAGCCGCCGGGCATCGTCCGTGGGGGTGTCACCCGGAAACGACAGCCCGAGATGCCGAGCGTCGAACACCTCCGGCGGATGCCCGAGCTTGGCCAGCTCGTCGTTGACGACGGCTAATGCCTTCGATGTGTAGTTGTCGGGTCGGCTGGTCGCCGACACGCTCACGATTCCGTACACGTTCTGTTCGGCTCCAGAAGCGGGTTTGCGACCGCCTGGCCTATCCAGGCGGGAGGCTAGTCACGATGCCGCACTGTGGTGGGCGGGGCAAACGGGGCCCCGTCGGGGGCCGCCCATCACCGTTTGTCCACGAAATCCAGCAGCTCCGAGAGGTCCCGGATCGTGGGCACGTCACCCCATCCCGAGGAACCCGTCCGGTCGATGAGGACCACCCGCAGCCCGGCCGAGCTTGCTCCGACGTAGTCGTCGACGT
>JBDHGI010000166.1:0-17700 GCA_039589955.1 Gemmatimonadota bacterium
ATGGTGGCGCCCATCGTCGAGGAGCTGGCGGACGAGTACCAGGACAAGGGATTGAAGGTGGGGAAGATGGACGTGGACGCGAACCCACGGACGCCCGCCCGATACGGAATCCGTTCCATCCCCACCATCCTGTTCTTCAAGGGCGGGGAGCTGGTGGACCAGGTGATCGGCTACGTGCCCCGGCCGCATCTGGAAGAGAAGATCCAGCAACACCTTTGACGCCCGTTCCGGGCGCTCTGGTGGGCCGGCGGGCATGACCCGCCGGCCCCTCTTGTTGCCAGGCTGAGGGGTCGCCCGCCCCGGATGCCCGGCCGGCTGCTATACTTTCGCGTGGCCAAGCTCTTCATCGTCAGCACACCCATCGGCAATCTGGCCGACCTCAGCCCCAGGGCGGCCGAGAGCCTGCGGACCTCGGACCGGATCCTGGCCGAGGATACGCGCAGGACCCGTGTGCTCGCGGACCACGCCGGCGCCCGGGCCCCCATGGTCGCCCTCCACGCCCACAACGAGGCGGAGCGCGTCGAGCGAGTGCTTGCCTGGCTCGAGGCCGGTGAGACCCTGGCCCTGGTCTGCGACGCCGGTACTCCACTCGTCTCGGATCCCGGAGGGCGGTTGGTCGACGCCGTGACGTCGGAGGGGCACGAGGTCGTGCCCATCCCCGGACCGTCGGCGGTCCTCGCAGCGCTGGTGGCCTCCGGCATGCCGGCTGATCGGTTCAGCTTCCTGGGCTTTCCCGACCGGAAGGGGCGTGGGCGGACGGACCTGTTGGCACGGGTGCGCGCGTCGACGGAGACGGTGGTCCTCTTCGAATCCCCCCGTCGTCTGGTCCGACTGCTGGACGACCTGGCCGAGGTCTGCGGCGTGGAGCGCCGTGTGGCCGTGGCCCGGGAGCTCACCAAGCTGCACGAGGAGATCCACAGGGGAACCCTCGACGAAGTGGCCGGCTACTACCGGGAGAGTCCGCCCCGAGGTGAGGTCACGGTGGTGGTGGCTCCCGACGAAGCCGCACCCGATGATTCGAAGCTGTGGGCCAGGGCAAGGGTCCTCGCCGGCGAGCTGCTGGAGGAGGGACGGAAGCCCAGCGAAGTGGCGAAGGAGGTGTCGCGACGTCTCGCCCTTCCGAAGAACACGGTGTACGCTATCGTGCAGGAGATCGCCCATGACTGACACCACGGAGTGCTCCCCCCCGGCATGAGCTGGATCGTCCTCGCGCTGATGACTGTGGTCGGCCCACTGCCCCAGGGCGCGGATTCCGTCACCATCGCCCGCCTACAATACGACGGCGGGGGGGACTGGTACGCCAATCCGTCGTCGCTACCCAACCTGTTGGCGTCCGTGCGCGAGCGCACCGGGATTCCCGTCGCTGGCCGCGAAGTCACCGTGACTCCCCTGGATCCCGCGCTTCCGGACTACCCGTACCTCTACATGACCGGGCACGGAAACGTGCGCTTCTCTCCGGCGGAGCGAGCTGCCTTGCGCCGCTACCTCCTCGGCGGCGGGTTCCTTCACGCCGACGACAACTACGGCCTCGACGAGTCATTCCGACGGGAGATGACGGAGATCTTCCCCGACACCGAGCTCCGGGAGATCCCCGCGGACCATCCGGTGTTCCATTCGGTCTACGATCTGGCCGAGGGCATTCCGAAGATCCACGAGCACGACGGCCAGCCGCCGCAGGCGCTGGGGATCTTCAGCGGGGGACGGCTGGTGGTCTTCTACAGCTACGAGTCGGACCTCGGCGACGGGTGGGAGGACGAGGACGTCCACCAGGATCCCCACCAGGTCCGTGAGCAGGCCATCCGTATGGGGGTCAACCTCTTCGTGTACGTGCTCGGTCAGTGGGTGCCATGAGGCCCTCCGCTCACCCGCTGCAGGCTCGCGTCCACGCCGTACGCGCCCATCTGTCCCGGGGGACCAGCACCGCCGCGGTGCTGTGGATGGGCACGATCCTGTCGCTGGTGCTGTTGGCGGCCTGGCTCCTCGCCGGGCCCGACGGTTGGCGCCAGGGGAGTGACCTCCCGCTCCTCCTGGACGGCATTCTTCTCGTCGGCATGGGAGGGGCGCTGTGGGGTGTGCGAAGGGGCATGGGGCGCTGGTTCGCCTATCCCCGCCTGACCGCTGCCATGGAGGGCGCCTCGGGGTTGAGGGCTGGCGAAGTGCGGGGGTCTCTCGAGCTGTGTCTCGAGGTCCCGACCGGGGTGTCGGGGGACCTCGCGGGACTCGCCGCCGACCGGGCGTTGAAACGCCTCGTGGGGACGCCGGCGGAGCTGGGTGGGGAGCTGACCCGGGGCGTCAGGCGGTGGACGACCCGGGGCGCCAGCGCCCTGGCGCTCCTGGGCGTTGTCCTCGTGTCCCTCGTCGCCGCGGCGCCCGAGAGGGCCGCGAGGGCGTGGGCGGGGCTCGCGACGCCGGTTCCCATCTTGCTGAACCCCGTCCTCCCGGCGCTGGAGCTCTCGCCTGGGACGGTGGAGGTCTCGCGGGGATCGGACGTGGACGTGATCGTCAGGGCCCCTGGGCGGGGAAGGGCCGAGCTCCACTGGCAGGCCGCGGGCGACGTGGCCCACTCGGAGACCCTCGTGCTCGACGAATCCGGCGAGGGGCGCAAGACGTTCGACGCCGTCTCGACCGTTACGGAGTACCGCGCGACCGCCACGGATGGCGCCGCCACGGAGATCTACCGCATCGTCCCGGTCGATCCCCTGTTCGTCAGCCACATTCGCCTGGAGGTGAGCTATCCGCCCCACACGGGCCTGCCCCCCGAAGAGTTCCGGGGAGTGATCCCCGGTCTGAGAATCCCGGCGGGCACGCGACTCACCGTGGAGGGCACCGCGAGCCGGGCTCTGTCCGATGCCGGCCTGGAAGATGCCTCGGGGACCCCGGTGTTCCGGCCCACGCTGAACGGGACCTCCTTCGCGGGCTCGTGGAGACCCGAGGCATCGGGGGTGTACGTGTGGTCGTTCCTGGACACCGACGGGCAGCCGGCCGCGCTCCAACCGGAGCCCCTCGAGCTCACGCTGTTGGGCGACTCGGTGCCCCTGGTCGACATCCCCCTGCCCGGGCAGGACACGCTCCTCCCCCCGAGCCTGCGCCAGCCCCTGATCATCAGGGCCCAGGACGACTACGGCCTGCGACGCCTCGAGCTGGTGACGTTCCGCGTGTCGGCGTTCGGGGAGGCGGGAGAGCCCAGGATCCAGGGGATCGACCTTGGGGGCACCCGCGCGGCGCTGGCCAGGCCTCTGCTCGACGTCACCGGGTGGGGTCTCCTACCGGGTGACGAGGTGCGGTACTTCGCCCGGGCCGTGGACAACGCTCCGGTGGGCCAGGCCTCCGTCACGAGACAGTACGTGCTCCGGATGCCGGATGCCGAGCAGCTGCGCAGAAACGCGGAGACCCAGCTGGAGGACGTGGCGGCCCGGCTCCAGGAGCTCGCGGAGGAGGCCGCCCAGCAGTCGGAGGAGAATCGCGATCTCCAGAGAGAGACGGCGGCGCAGCGGGAGGAAGAGCGCCGACCCGGGCGGCCGGACAGGGAAGGGGATCTCGGCTTCGAGGAGAGGGAGAAGCTCCGGTCGGCTCTGGAGGGTCAGGAGGAGCTCACCGGACAGGTGGACTCGCTGCAGTCGGAGCTCGAGGCCCTGGAGGAGATGATGCGGGAGGCGGGGCAGGCGGACCCGGATCTCGCCGCGGACCTGGAAGAGCTGCAGGAGCTGCTGCGGCAGATCGCCGGCGAGGAGCTGCGCCAGCAGATGGAGGAGCTTGCCGCGGCCCTCGACAGCCAGGACGCTCGGGAGGCGAACCAGGCGCTGGAGGAGATGGCTTCGGCTCAGGAGGAGTTCCGGGATCGCCTGGAGGAGTCCCTGGAGCGCTTTCGGCGGGCGGCAGTGGAGCAGGACTTCCGGGCCACGGAGAGCGAGGCTCAGGAGCTGGCCCGACAGGAGCGAGCCCTGGCCGACGCCTTCCAGGAGCAAGACGACCCTGAGCTGAGGGTCCAGCAGCAGCAGCAGCTCGAAGCGCGTGCCGAGGAGCTCCGGTCCCGGATGGAGCGGTTGCAGGAACGCCTCGAGCAGCTGGACGAGGCGGACGCCGCGCGGGAGGTCCAGGAGGCCCGGGACCGGGCGAGGGAGTCCACGCAGGCCATGCAAGAGGCCGGTCGCCAGGCGCAGCAGGAACGGAACCGGGACGCGGCCGAGAGGGCGGACGAGGCGGCCGAGTCCATGGAGGAAGCCGCGGAGCAGCTCCAGGCAGCCCAGCAGGAGATGGCGCAGCAGAAGGCGGAAGCGGCCCGGCAGGCGATGACGCAGGCGGCCGACGACGCCCTGGCCTTGGCCAGACGCCAGGGAGAGCTCCGCAGGGAGATGGCGGGCGCCGGCCAGGAGGCCTTGACCCGGATGAGGGGGGATGAGGCGTCACTGATGGAGGGCGTCAGAAACCTCGCCCAGAACCTCCAGGCGGCGACGGGAGGAAGCCAGGAGCTGTCCGCCCAGATGGGTCGCGCCCTGGAGTCGCTGCAGAGGACCATCGAGGCCATGGAGTCCCGACGCGGCTCCAGCGCCTCGCCGGCGGCGGCGGCGGACCAGGCGCTGGACGACCTCAACCAGCTCGCCCTGATGGCGCTGGCCGGCGCCGAGCAGATGAGCCAGGAGGGCCAGGGCGGGGAGCAGACGGCGGAGCAGCTGCAGCAGCTCGCGCAGCAGCAGGGGGAGCTGTTCAACCAGACGGGACAGCTGACCCCGCTTCAGCTCGGGGAACAGGCGATGCGGGAGCAGCTCCAGGAGATCTCACGAGAGCAGCAGTCCATCGCCGACGAGCTCGAGACCCTGGACGAGGGGCAACAGGCCGAGGAGGAGACGTTGGGGGATCTGGACGCCCTGGCCAGCGAGGCGCAGCTGCTGGCCGAGCAGCTGGCCCAGGGAAGGCTCACCCCCGACATGATGCGACGGCAGGAGCGTCTCTTCCATCGCCTCCTGGACGCGGGCCGCAGCCTCGAGAACGAGGAGGATATCTCCGACGAGCGTGAGTCGGAGACGCCCGGAGTGTTCGAGCGCGGGGACGTTCTTCCCCTCGGGCCGGGGGCGCTCGGTGTCCTCCGGTACCGACTGCCCGATGCAGAAGGGCTGCAGCGCCTGCCGCCGGCGGTCCGACAGCTCGTCATCCAGTACTTCGAGGGCCTGAACCGGCGGAGTGGAAGCGGACCGGGGTCGGGAGGAGCTCGATGAGGGGCCCGACGGGAGGGATCCCGACGAGGCCCCGCGCGGGAGTGCTCCTGCCCCTCGCGCTGCTCGCGCTCGCGGTCTCCGCTACCGGGCTGGGGGCCCAGACGGTTCAGGAGTCCAGGCTTCTCCGGGAGGCTGCCGCCCTGGAGTCCCGGGGCGACTTCGATGGTGCCGAAGGCGTGCTCCGTCGGCTTCTCGAGGCCCGCCCGGGCTCCTCGGGTGGGTTGTTCGCCCTGGAGCGCGTCCTGCGGGCCAAGGGGGAGCCCGTCGCCGTCCTGTCGGCGGTGGACGCGTTCCTGGAGCAGGAACCGACCTCGGCCGGCGTGCGGTACCTGAAGCTGAGGGTGCTGGCGGAGGTGGATTCCCTGGATGCCCTCACCCAGGAGGCCGAGGCCTGGTTCCGAGCTCAGCCCGAGTCGGAGACGCCGTACCGGGAGGCCGCACGGGTCTACGAGCGGACTTTCGGACCGGACGCTGCCCTTTCCGTGCTGCGCCGGGGACGTCGGGCCACGGGGGACGAGGACGGCCTGGCCCTCGAGATCGGAGATCTGCTCATCCAGAGCGGTGCGCGCGATGAGGCCCTTGCCGAGTGGGCCCGCGCCGTTGGACCCGATGGAGAGCAGGCGGCGACCATCGGGCGCCGGGTAGCCGGATTGTCGTCCGATGCGGAGGAGTCGGGTCGGATGCTGGTGTCTCTCCTGGCCCGCCACGAGGCAGTGGGACGACGCAGGGCGGGGGCGCAGATCGCGCTGGACCTGGGGCTGGAGCAGGAGGCGCTGGCGCTGTCGCGAGACGTGGCCGCGGAGCTCGAGGGTCGACCCCGTGCCAGCTTCCTGGCCGACGTGGCCCGCAGAGCGCGCGACCAGGCGCTCGGCGCGGTGGCATCGTGGGCGTATGCCGAGCTGGGGCAGGAAGCCGCCTCTCCCGCCGAGCGCAGGCAGTTCGATCAGCGCATCGCCGAGGTCGCCCTGGCGGAGGGAGACACCTTGGCGGCCGTCGAGGCTCAGCGCCGGGTGGTGGAGTCCTATGCGCCAGGATCGGCAGATCACCGGCGCGCGACGGCCCAGCTGATCCGCCTGGAGCGTACCCTGGCCTCCACCGAGGGGCTGGAGGAAGGGCTCGATCGCTTCCGTGCAGCCTATCCCGAGGCCCCGGAGCTCGACGAGCTTGCAGCCACCGTGGCGGGAGCGCTGCTCGCCCGGGGCGATCCGGAGGGTGCCGCCAAGGTGCTGGAGGGCATGGCGGGTCCGCGGAGCTCCATGCAGCGTGGCTATCTCCTCCTCGAGGCGGGTGATGTGGCCGAGGGCCGGAGAGCGTTGCTCATGGCGGTGGGGGGACTGGAGCCCTCGGACGCCACCGACGTGATCCAGCTCGCAGGCCTTCTGGGTCGACTGTCGCCGGCAGGCGCGTCCGCCCTGGCGGCCGCCGCTGCGCCGTCCCGGAAGGGGGAGGGCGCCGCCGCCGCGGCACGAATCGAGGGGGCGCTGGAGTCGGTGCCGGAGGCGGACCGCGCGCCTCTCCTGGCCGAGGCCGCCCGCATGGCCGACCGGGGCGGGGCGCGCGACAGGGCCGCGGATCTTCGGGCGCGGGTGGTGACCGAGTTTCCCGACGCGCCGGAGATGCCCGAGGCAGCGCTCCTCCTCGCGCGGTACCGGAGTCGGAGCCCGGGTGGCATGGAGGAGGCGGTCCGCCTCCTCGAGGAGCTTCTGGTCAGCGCCCCCAATGCCGCGGTGGTGCCCGACGCCCGGCGAGAGCTCGAGCGGCTGAGGGGGGGAACGTGAAACCCGGAGCCGTGAGGCCCGCCGTACGACGTTGGCCCGTCGTGGTGCTCCTCCTCGGAGCCCTGGGCTCCCTGGTTCCGGCCCCTGCCGAGGCCCAGTGGCTCCTGGTCCCCATGGACCGGTCCCAGCAGAACCACCTACGGGCCTATGGGCTGACGTACTGGACCCTCGGCCAGGGCGAGAAGGCCGAGTGGCTCCTCAACTACCTGGGTGGGGCGTTCCTTCTTCCGGACCGTCCCGCGGTGCGACGTGAGGCCGCGCTCCGGGGGGTCGGCGTCGTGCCCGTCGACGCCGGCGACGAGGCCCGCATCCGTGCGGCCATCGCCCAGTCCAACATGGAAGCGGTGCCGCTGGAGAAGGCCCCCAGGGTGGCGGTGTACACCCCGCCCAATTCCACACCGTGGGACGACGCCGTGACCATGGCGCTGGAATACGCCGGCATCGACTACGAGACCCTCTGGGACCCCCAGGTCCTGAGCGAGGACCTGAGCGAGTACGAGTGGATCCACCTGCACCACGAGGACTTCACGGGCCAGTACTCCAAGTTCTATCTGACGTATGCCGGCGCTCCCTGGCTGCAGGAGGAGGTGGCCCGCAACCAGGACGTGGCTCGTCGTAACGGCTTCGCCGACGTCCCCGCCCTGAAGAAGGAGATAGCCCGCCGGATCCACGACTACGTGGAGGGGGGAGGCTTCCTCTTCGCGATGTGCTCCGCCACCGAGACCCTGGAGCTGGCTCTGGCCGCGGAGGCGGTCGACATCGCCGCCGCCTACTCCGACGGGAGCCCCCCGGACCCCGATGCCACGCGCAAGATGGCCTGGGACCGGACCATGGCCTTCCGGGAGGCGGACGTGCAGATCGCTCCGTCGGTGAACGCCTTCAGCGACATCGATGCTCACCAGGTCAACACGTCCTGGCGAAAGGACTTGGGGGTCTACACCTTATTCGATTTCTCGGCGAAGTTCGACCCGGTGCCGGCGATGCTCACGCAGAACCACGAGTCGGTGCTGCCGGACTTCTACGGACTCACCACGTCATTCCGGGAGGACCGACTGAAGCCGGGCGCCATCGTGCTGGCCAGGGAAGGGGCGTGGGCGAAGTACGTCCACGGCAACCTGGGTGAGGGCACGTGGACGTTCTTCGGAGGGCACGACCCCGAGGATTCGGAGCACCAGATCGGTGATCCCCCCACGGACCTGGCGCTGCACCCCAACTCACCCGGGTACCGACTCATCCTGAACAACGTCCTCTTTCCGGCCGCGAAGAAGAAGAAGCTCAAGACCTAGGAAGACCCCCTTCTCATGCCCCGTCGCTTCCGCGAGGCCGCCCCCGGCCTTCCTCCGGGATTCCCCGCTCATCCCGAGCGGGCTTTGCTGGCCGGGCTCGACGGACTGGAGCCGCCGGAAGGCGGGGCAGAGCTCTCACCGGAGGAGGCTCGGGCCGCGGCTCCGAAGCCCTCCCGGCCGCTCCGCTTTGCCCCCGGCGCCGCGGCTCGGATCAGGTTGGAGATCGAGAGGGCCGGGGGCCGCGAGGTCTGCTTCCTCGCCGACGTGGACGCGGAGCGGATGATCCACGAGCCTCGGGCGGTGGCGAGGGGCAACTTCGCGGCGGTGCTGGTGGCCGCCCGGGACGCCGACGAGGGCGGCGTGATGATCCACAACCATCCCTCGGGCAGCCTCGAGCCCTCGGAGGCCGATCTGCGGGTGGCCGCGGAGCTCTACGAGCAAGGGACGGGCACCGCCATCGTCGACAACCGGGCGGAGAAGCTCTACGTGGTGGTGGAGCCCCCCCTTCCGAGACGTCGCGTGGTCCTGGACCTCGACCGGATGGATCGGCTCCTGGGCCCGGGTGGGCCTCTCGACGGGCTTCACGAGGGGTACGAGGATCGCCCCGGGCAGCGGGAGATGGCCCGGGCGGTGGCGGATCGCTTCAACGAGGGGGGCGTGGCCATCGTGGAGGCCGGCACCGGCACGGGGAAGTCGCTGGCCTACCTTCTGCCCGCCGCCCTGTGGGCCCTGGAGAACCGGGAGCGCACGGTGCTGTCCACGAACACCATCAACCTCCAGGAGCAGCTGGTGGGCAAGGACCTCCCGCTGGTGGAGAAGATCCTCGGGGAAGAGGTGGGGTGGGCGCTGGTGAAGGGACGGGGGAACTACGTTTCCATCCGTCGGGCGCTGCTGGCCGCGGAGTCCCAGGCGTCGCTGTTCGAGGAGGACCGCTCCGAGGAGGTCACTGCCCTCCTCGAGTGGATGGAGCGCACCGAGGACGGATCCCTGTCCGACCTCTCATCACCGCCGTCGGACGACCTGTGGGAGGAGGTCCGCAGTGATCCCGATGTCTGTCTTCGTGCCCGCTGTCCCCACTTCCAGCAGTGCTTCTACCAGCGCTCGCGGCGGCGGGCCGCCTCCGCTCGCATGCTGGTGGTGAATCACCACATGCTGTTCACGGACCTTGCGGTTCGGCGGGTCACCCGGAACTACACCCAGGCGGCCGTGCTCCCCCCCTACCGGCACGTCGTCCTCGACGAGGCCCACAACGTGGAGGACGCGGCCACGTCGCACCTCGGCGCGTGGGGGCGATCAGGCGGCGGAGCATCGGGCGCGGATCGAGAATCGGGTGCGCCCGGCGCTCTCGCGCTCCCGGGCGGAGGCGGAGTCGTTCCTCGATCTCCTCGACCCCTTCGTTCCGGAGGGAGACGCCACGGTACGGCTGGGACCCACGGCGGCGGGTGAGCCCACGGACCGGGAGGCGATCCGGGAGCGGCTCGAGGCCTTGCTGGGCGTGATGGGAGCTTTGGGGCGGGAGCTGGCCGAGCTCAGGGCGCGCATCGAGCTGGACGAGGAGCACCGTGACCGACTCGAGGGGAGGCTCCTGGATCTGAAGGCCGTGGAGCGGCGTGTCGCCGCCCATGCATCGGGCCTCCGCCTCGTGCTGCTTCCCGGGGAGGATGCCTCGGCCTGGGTCCGCTGGCTCGAGAAGAAGGGCCGGGGCCGGAGGGCCAACCTCGTCCTGGCGGCCGCACCCATCGAGCTCGGCCCGGTTCTCAGGGAGTCCCTGTTCACCCGCGCCGAGACCACCGTTCTGACCTCGGCCACCCTGGCCACGCGGCGCTCTTTCGACTTCCTCAGGAGTCGCCTGGGACTGGCGGCGGGAGAGCTGGAGACGCTGGACGAGCCGCCACGGGTGGACGAGCGCATCGTTGCCTCGCCCTTCGACTACGGACGACAGACCCTCCTGGCGATCCCCACGGATCTCCCGGCCGCGGAGCTCGGCGGCGACGCCTTCCACGAAGCCACGGCCAGCGTCACCCAGGAGACGGCGGACCTCTGTGGCGGAGGGCTGTTCGTGCTCTTCACGTCGCATACGGCCTTGCGCAGGGTCGCCGAGATGCTCCGTGAGCGGGGCGTGGACGGACGGTGGCCCCTGTTCGTGCAGGGCGAGGGGGCGCGGCACCGGCTCCTCGGGGGCTTCGTCGAGGCCCGATCGGGAATCCTGCTCGGCACCAGCTCGTTCTGGGAGGGGGTCGACGTGCCGGGGGAGCCGCTCCGGGCCCTGATCATCCAGAAGCTGCCGTTCCGCGTGCCCACCGAGCCCATCACCGAGGCCCGGATGGAGGCCATCGAGAGGGCCGGTGGAAGCTCGTTCCACGGGTTCATGCTTCCCCACGCGGCCCTGCGCCTCAAGCAGGGCTTCGGACGGCTGATCCGGTCCCGATCCGACCGAGGCGTCGTTCTCGTGCTCGACGACCGCCTCGTCACCAAGCGATACGGTCGTTACCTCCGGGACTCGCTTCCGGAGGCACCCGTGGCACGGGGACCCTGGGACGACCTGCGACGAAGGCTGCGCGCCTTCTACGAGTGAGTCTTCTCCGCGCCCTCGACGGCCTGGTGGATGCGCTCTTGGTGCCGCCCCCACCGGACGGTAGATTGCTGCCACCGGCGAACGGCGCTTCGCCGGTGGGTCCACACGAGCCCCGGAAGCTCCATGAAGCAATACGCAGGCCTCGTCATCGGTGTGGTCTACCTCCTGGTCGCCATGGGGGCGTTCAAGGTGTCCATTACGGGCTGGGCGGAAGGCCACAGCGATATCGGGTTCTGGTGGATCGTCATCGGTGGGCTCCTCACCATCGCCGGGTTGGGGGCGCTCATCGGAACCTGGATCCACGCCTGGTCCGACGAGGCCCACTGAGCCCTCGTCCGACTGAGCGCCTGTCACGGGAGGTCCACCGCCGGTGCGGCGGGGACCTCCTTTTTCAGCCAACCGGACTCCGCTCGACGCCCCGGCGTCGGAGGACATCATGGTCCCTGTCTCCCCCACCAAGATCGTTTGCGTAGGGCGCAACTACGCGAAGCACGCCGCAGAGCTCGGCAACGAGGTTCCCGGCGAGCCCCTGATCTTCCTCAAGCCGCCCTCCGCCCTGGTGGGGGGCGGGGAGGCCATCGTCATGCCCCGGGGGTTCGGACGCGTCGACTTCGAGGGCGAGATCGGCCTGGTCATCGGCCGGAGAGCGCGGAAGGTCCGGGAGGCGGACGCCTGGGGCCATGTGGCCGCCCTGGTGCCCCTAAACGACGTCACCGCACGGGAGCTGCAGCGGGCGGACGGACAGTGGAGCCGGGCCAAGGGCTTCGACACGTTCTGTCCGGTGGGTGAGCCGATCCCGGCGGACGCCGTGGACCGTGCCGCGCTGGCCGTGACCACACGGGTGAACGGGGAGGTCCGGCAGCAGGCGCGCGCGGACGAGATGGTGTTCTCCATCCCCTTCCTCATCGCCCACATCAGCCGGATCATGACGCTCGAGCCTGGAGACCTCATCGCCACGGGAACGCCGGAGGGCGTGGGCCGGCTGGCCGCGGGGGACCGGGTGGAGGTGGAGGTTGCCGGCGTAGGCTCGGTATCCAACCCCGTCCTCGAGGAGGCTCCGTGAAGCCGAGGCGCAGCACGAAGATCGAGGCCCTGCCGGGCTATCCTCTCGCGGGCTTCAAGGAGCGGCGGCTGGCCCTGGAGGCCCGGGGCGTGGACGTCATCGACCTGGGGGCCGGAGACGCCGACCTGGCACCGCCGCCGGCGGCCGTCCAGGCACTCCAGCGGGCGGCGGAGGACCCGTCCATGTCCCGGTATCCCTTCCAGGTGGGGCTGCCCACCTTCCGGGAGGCGATAGCGGCCTGGATGGTCAAGCGGTTCGGGGTGGACCTCGACCCCGGGAGCCAGATCCTCCCCCTCATCGGATCCAAGGACGGTCTGGCCCATCTGCCGTTCGCCTTCCTGGACCCGGGCGAGATGACGGTCATGCCCGATCCCGGATACCAGGCGTACACGGGAGGCACCGTCCTGGCGGGAGGGGAGCCCTACTCGGTGCCCCTGAGGCCGGAGCAAGACTTTCTCATTCCCCTTCGCTCCCTGCCTGACGAGGTGGTGGCGAGGACCCGCATCCTCTACCTCAACTATCCCAACAACCCCACGGCGGCGGTGGCGCCCGTGGCCTACTACCGGGAGGCCATCGACTTCTGCGTCGAGCACGGCATCGTGCTGGTCCAGGATCACGCCTACTCGGAAATCGCCTTCGACGGCTACCGGCCCCCGAGCATCCTCGAGCTCGAGGGGGCGTGGGACGTCGCCATCGAGTTCCACTCCCTCTCGAAGACCTACAACATGACGGGGTGGCGGCTGGGGTGGGCCGCCGGCAACGCGGACCTCATCGCGTCGCTCTCCAAGGTGAAGTCGTTCATGGACACGGGAGCGTTCCTGGCGGTGCAGGCGGCGGGGGTGGCCGCCCTGGAGTCCTGGGAGGACTGGGTGCCGGGGAACGTCGCGGTGTTCCAGGCTCGGCGGGACCGCGCCGCGTCGGGGCTCAGGGCAGCCGGCTTCGAGGTCACGGTCCCACGGGCGACCATGTATCTGTGGATCGCCGTTCCGGGTGGCGAGCCGTCCCGGGACTTCGCCGGTCGCTGTCTGGATCAGGAGGGCGTGATGGTCCTGCCGGGAGCCGCATTGGGGGAGGGGGGGGAGGGGTTCTTCCGGATCGCCCTCACGGTGCCCGAGGAGCGACTCGAGGAGGCGGCCCATCGGCTGGGTCGGGTCCTGTGACCAGGGTTCCGGGCAGGAGTCGGTAGGAACCGCGCACTGGAGCCGGGTTAGGATGAGCCATGGATGACCCGGCCGGCAGCACGGTTCCACCCCCCAGCTCAGGCAGTGGCTACGGCCGCCCGGCCGCAGATTACCGCCGTGCCCTCAGGGTCGGCATCGTCGCGTCGACGGTGGTCCACGGGATTGCGTTGCTCGCCTACCCACGCGTCATGCACCGTGAGATCGGTGATCCGGTGCCCTTCCTCCTTCCCTCGGCGGGAGTGCCCGTCCAGGGCATGACGGTGATCGAGCTCGTGGAGGTGGTCGAGACCGAGGACCCGGCGCGCCCCCCGGAGCCCGAGGAGGTGGAGTCGGTGGAGCGCCCGACGACCGGCGCCCGTGGAGCCCCCGACCTAAGCGACACGGGCGGTGACGGGCTGGTGGCTCCCGGGCCCACCGCCGCGGAGCGGCTTCGCCCGCGCCTGGGTGACGGCCGCCTCTGGGCGCCCCTGGGCGCGGCGGCCCGGGAGCTGACGGTGGAGCAGCGTCTCGAGCTCGAGCTCACCGGTCGCATCGCCGACTGGAACGACTCCATGGCCGCCCTGGCGGAGGCGGAGCGGGCGGCCACCGACTGGACCTACACCGACGGCGACGGGAAGCGCTGGGGAGTGGCGGACGGGAAACTCTATCTCGGCGACTTCGCGCTGCCCGTTCCCTTTGGGTTCGCCGCACCCCTCGGCAAGCGGGACGAGGTGGCCCGTCGGGCCTGGGAGTGGGAGGAGATCCAGCGGGGGAGCGCCGCGGGCGCCGTCCGGGACTCCTGGAGGGACCGGGCCGCGGCCATCCGGGCCCGCCGGGACCGGGAGCGGGCGGCGGCGAAGGCCGACACCATACCCCGGCGCTGAGGCCCCGCCCTCGGCGCTGATTTCCGTCCCCGGCGATCCGCCCCGGATCGTGTCCGTGACTTCCCTTGCCGGGCCCGGCAGCGAGTGGGCTCCAGGGCCCTGACCCTCCCCCGCCACCGTCCGGCGAACGACCTTCTGGTGCGTGCGCTCGGCCCGGTAGTACTTTGTAAATCGAGTGGGTCGCCCCACCGAAGGCGACCGGGTCCGACGTCGGCACATGGGGAGGCCGGCGATCCCCCTCGGAGCATTCGGCCCCATTCGGAGCGAGCCTCCGCATGAGCATGAACTACTCCGGGCGGTCGTACTACGTCGGCCTCCTTCAAGCCCTCACGCAGCTTCTCGGCTCGGCGAAGGGCTACCTCTCCGACCACGGCCCCCGCGTCGCCATGTTGGCCAGCCACATCGGCGACCGCCTGGGCCTTTCGTGGAAGGAGTCGTCCGGCCTCTTCTTCGCCTCCATCCTCTCGGACATCGGGATGATCGGCTTGGCGGAGGAGGCGTGGGAGAACCCCGTTCCCTACCTGCCCGGCCACGTTCGGGCGCGAGTGCGCCGCCATCCGATTCGCTCCGAGGCACGGGTGCGCCTGATTCCCCACCTGGAATCCCTGGGGCCCCTGGTCCGACACCACCATGAATGGTGGAACGGCAGCGGATACCCCGACGGGCTGAAGGGCAAGGAGATCCCGCTCGGAGCACAGATCCTGCGGATCGCCGACACCGTGGTCGCTCTGGGCCAGCCCCGGCCGCACCGTGGCCCCTTGGAGCCTGACGCGGTCCTGGAGGCCGTGGAGCGCGCCATCGACGTGGAGTTCGGTCCCGAGGTCGGCAGGACGTACCTCTCGCTCCACCGGGCCGGCGACCTGCCCAGCTACCGGCCGGCGACGTTCCGACGCCAGCTCTCCCGAGCGGCTCGGCATCTGCTGCCCGGTGAGGTGTCCCCCCTTTCCAGCGACCAGCTGCTGTCCATCCTGGCCAACCTGATCGACGCCAAGGACCCGTACACCGCGGGCCATTCCAGACGGGTCGCCATGCTCGCCGTCGCCGTGGGAAGCAAGCTCGGGTTCAACGGGCACATGCGCTCCCCGCTGTGGGCCGGGGGGTACCTGCACGACCTCGGCAAGCTCAGCGTGCCCCTCCGCATCCTGACCAAGGAAGGGACCCTCACCAACGCCGAGTTCGAGCGGCTGAAGGCCCATGCCACCGACGGGGCGGACATCCTGGAGACCATCACGACGCTGAAGCATCTTGCCCCGGGGGCGCGCCACCACCACGAGCGCTGGGACGGAACCGGTTACCCCGACGGGCTCCAGGGAGACGAGATCCCCCTCGTGGGACAGATCCTGGCGGTGAGCGACTCGTACGACGCCATGACCTCGCAGCGGGCGTACCGGAACTCCCGATCGCACGAGAGCGCCCTCGCGGAGATCGCTCGCTGCAAGGGTACCCATTTCAGCCCGCGGGTCACCGAGGCGTTCCTGGAGCTCGAGGACTACATCTTCCAGGCCGTCAGGGCCGAGTCCCTGGCGTACCGGATGTCTGTCCCATCGGACGAGATACCCCTGCTGCCCAGCCCGCTGGCTCCTCCGGTTCCCATGGTCTGAGGTTCCGAAGCTCCATCCGGGCTGCCATCTTACGGGCTCGGCCGGAACATCCGGTCGGGCCCGTTGTCCCATCGTGGCCGAAGCCCTACCGACTCGAACGAACCACGGAGCCGACGTGTCGCAGGAACTGGCTACCCGCTTCGATCCCCGGGCCATCGAGCCCGAGCGCTACCGCGCCTGGCACGAGGGCGGGTATTTCGGAGTGTCGGCCGCCACCGTCCTCGAGGAGGGACGGGACCCCTACGTCATCGTCATCCCGCCGCCCAACGTGACCGCCGTGCTCCACATGGGGCACGGGCTCAACAATACCATCCAGGACGTCCTCATCCGCTGGAGACGGATGCAGGGCCGCGCGTCCCTGTGGGTGCCGGGCACCGACCACGCGGGCATCGCCACCCAGAACGTCGTCGAGAGGCTCCTGGCCGACGACGGCAGGACGCGCCACGACCTGGGGCGTGACGCCTTCGTCGAGGAGGTGTGGACGTTCGTCAGGGAGACCGGGGGACGGATTCTCGACCAGCTCAAGGCCATCGGCAGCACCTGCGACTGGGATCGCACCCGCTTCACGCTGGACGAGGAGCTGAGTCGTGCCGTGCGGGAGGTCTTCGTCCACCTGTACGAGAAGGGGCTCATCTACCGGGGGGAGTACATCATCAACTGGTGTCCCCGGTGCCATACCGCCCTGTCCAACGAGGAGGCCGAGCCCCAGGAATCCGAAGGCCGCCTGTGGCACCTGCGCTATCCCCTGGAGGAGGGGGCGTGGGGCGCGGCCGAGGAAGCCTCGGCCCGGGGTGCGTCGGCGCTGGGAAAGGACGCCGACGGACGCTGGTATCTGACCGTGTCCACGACCCGGCCGGAGACCATGCTGGGCGACACGGGCGTCGCGGTGCATCCGACGGACGAGCGCTACCGGGGGCTGGTGGGCGCATCGGTGGAGCTGCCCCTCACCGACCGCGTAATTCCCATCGTGGCGGACACCCACGTGGATCCGGAGTTCGGCTCGGGGATGGTGAAGGTGACGCCTGCCCACGATCCCAACGACTTCGAGATCGCCGGGCGCACGGGGATCGACGTCCTGAATGTCATGACCGAGGACGCCCGCATGGGGGAGAACGCCCCCCGGGCGTTCCGCGGCCTGGACCGCTTCGAGGCCCGCGAGGCGGTTCTGTCGGCCCTCGAGGCCCAGGGCCTCCTCGCCGGCGAGAGCGTCCACACCCATGCCGTGCCCCACTGCTATCGGTGCCATACGGTGGTGGAGCCCCGTCTCTCCCTCCAGTGGTTCGTGAAGATGGAGCCCCTGGCCCGGCCGGCCCTTCAGGCCTCGCGTGACGGTACCATCACCTTCACGCCCGAGCGGTGGAAGAAGGTCTACGAGCATTGGATGGAGAACATCCGGGACTGGTGCATCTCCCGCCAGCTCTGGTGGGGACACCGGATTCCGGTGTGGTATTGCCCGTGCGGCGCCGTGGTGGTGAGTCGGGACGACCCGACGTCGTGCCGGGAGTGCGGAAGCCACCAGCTGGAGCAGGACCCCGACGTACTCGATACGTGGTTCAGCTCGTGGCTGTGGCCCTTCTCGGTCTTCGGATGGCCCGAGAAGAACGACGACCTGAAGGCGTTCTATCCCACCCACACGCTGTCCACGGCCCCGGAGATCCTGTTCTTCTGGGTGGCCCGCATGATCATGGCGGGCTACGAGTTCATGGGGGGCCCTCCCTTCACGCAGGTGTACCTGCACGGCACCGTCCGCGACGCGAAGGGGCGCAAGATGTCCAAGTCCCTTGGCAACGGGATCGATCCCCTGCAGGTCGTGGAGATGTTCGGCGCCGACGCCATGCGGTTCACCCTCGTCAACGCGTGTGCCGTGGGCACGGACATCCTGCTTGACCACGAGGACGTGGAGGGCTCGTTCTCGGTGGGTCGGAACTTCGCCAACAACATCTGGAACGCGGGTCGGTTCGCCCTCATGAGCCTGGGGGAAGGGCCCGTGCGGCCCCTCGCGTCCGTGGCCGGGGCGTTGGAGCTCGAGGACCGGTGGATCCTGTCCCGGCTGAACCACGCCGCGGCGGCCACCACCGAGGACCTGGAGCGCTTCCGGCTTCACGAGGTGGCGGAGGATCTGTACCACTTCTTCTGGGGC
>JBDHGI010000167.1:0-9556 GCA_039589955.1 Gemmatimonadota bacterium
CAGCGTGACGACCACCCCGTCGACGAAGGTCCCGTCGGGGTGGTCGGTGAGGGACGAGACGAAGACCTCGCCCTTGATGCCGTGGGGCTTCCTCACGTGCCCCACCACCAGGAAAGTCGGGTCCGTCCGACCCATGGTCGGAGCGTCCGAGGTTACTCGGACTTCTCCTCCCCCGCCTCCTCGACCTCGGCTTCGCCGCCCTCGGGCTCTTCCGTGGTGGCCTCGGCCGTCGGGGTCTCGGCCGCCTCACCCGCTTCGGGCTGGTCCGAACCCTCTTCGGCCGGGGCAGCGGCGGCCGCAGCGTCTTCTTCCGCGGCCTTGGCGGCCGCAGCGTCTTCTTCCGCGGCCTTGGCGGCCGCAGCCTCCTCTTCGGCGGCCTTGGCGGCTGCGGCCTCCTCTTCGGCGGCCTTGGCGGCTGCGGCCTCCTCTTCGGCAGCTTTGGCGGCGGCCTCCTTCTCCTTGGCCCGCCTGGCGGCGAGCACCTCCGCCCGCTTGGCCTTGGCCTCCTCCCGGTCCACCTCTCCAACCGTCACCTTGGCGTCGCCACCCCTGCGGGCCTTGGAGATGAGGGAGCTCACGGTGCCGGAAGGCAGAGCGCCCTCCCCGATCCAGTGGTCGACGCGCTCCAGGTTCAGCACCAGCCGCGCCGGCTGGGACAGGGGCTTGTAGTACCCCAGGGTCTCGACGAAGCGACCGTCTCGCGGCGACGCGCTGTCTGCGACGACGATCCGATAGTGGGGCTGCTTCTTCCGGCCCATTCGCCGGAGGCGGATACGTACAGGCATGATCTCGACTTTGGTGGTCCCCCGCGCTGCGTTCGTTCGGAGCACGGGGGGGCTCTTCGGCGAGCCCCCTGAAAAAGGCAGACGTAAAGGATAACCACAGCTATCGGGAGTGTACAGAGATCGCCAGACGCTTTCGGCGCCGGCTCAGCCGGTTCCGACCGTGCTCCCCTTCGGGGCCGTCGGCACCGACGGCCGCGCCCGGGCTACCATGCGGTCCATGGCCCGTCGCACGATCTCCGGAAACCAACCCTTCAGCCGATGGTAGGCCCAGGACCTCGCGTTCACGTTGATCAGGAAGCGCCCCCGCCGGAGCGCGCGAACGTAACGCCGGGCCACGACGTCGGCGTCCATCAATCCGCCCTTCCCCGCCAGCACCCTCGTCTCGTGGGGCTTCGTCCGGTTCTCTTCCTCGAACCCCGGGGTGCGCGTGTCCGGCGGACACAGGACGCTTACCCGCACGCCCCGCGGCGCCAATTCCTGCCTCAGGACCTCGGCCAACGAGATCACGGCGGCCTTTGCCGGGGCGTACGCGGAATACCCGAAGAGGCCGACGTAGCCGGCCACCGAGCTCACCAGCGATATGAAGCTCCCCGGCGCAAGGTGGGGAAGCGCGGCCCGCACGGTCCACACCGATCCGAGATAGCTCACCTCGAAGCTCCGCTTGAAGACCTCCTCCGAAAGGTCCTCGAAGTACCCCGGACGGGCCAGACCGGCGTTGCACACCACACCCCCGACGCTACCCAGCTCGCTGCGCATGGCCTCCACCGCCGCGACCATCGCGTCGGGGTCCCTGACGTCCGCCGGGAAGCGCCCGGCCGGCAGCGATGGCCACCGAGCCCGAACCTGCGTCCACGTCGACTCGAGCGCTTCGGCGCCACGGGCCACGAGGAAGACCGGCGCTCCTTGGCTCGCGAGCTCGAAGGCGACCGCCCGGCCGATGCCGCGGGAGCCCCCGGTGATCAGGACCGGTCGCCCCGTCAGGCCGACGCTCGCCAACGGCCCGGTCAGCCCCGGAAGGGCATGCCGGGCAGGCCACCCAACCCCGGCAGGCCCCCGCCACCCATCATCCCCTTCATCTGCTTCATGAAGGTCTGCATCTCCTTGAACTGCTTCAGGAGACGGTTCACTTCCGCCACGGGTCGCCCGCTTCCCTTGGCGATGCGTGCCCGGCGGGAAGCGTTCAGGATGTCCGGGTTCCGTCGCTCTGCCGGGGTCATGGACAGGATGATGGCCTCCACGTGCTTGAAGCGCTTGGGGTCGAGCTGGGCCGCGGGCACGTTGAGCTTCGCCGCGCCGGGGATGAGCTTCAGGAGCTGCTCCAGGGGTCCCATGCGCTGGACCTGCCGCATGGCCGTGAGGAAGTCCTCCAGGGTGAAGCGACCCTTCCCCAGGGCTTTCTCGGCCAGCCTGGCCTGCTCTTCCTCGTCCATGGTGGCCTGGGCGCGCTCCACGAGGCCGATGACGTCCCCCATCTGGAGGATCCGACCGGCCAGACGTTCGGGGTCGGCCTCGTCGAGGTCGTCCACGCCCTCGCCTACCCCGATGAACTTGATGGGTCGGCCCGTCACACCGAGGATGGACAGCGCCGCACCGCCCCGGGCATCCCCGTCCATCTTCGTGAGCACGATGCCCGTCAGGCCAAGGGCCTCGTCGAACCCCTGGGCGATCTTCACCGCCTCCTGACCGGTCATGGCGTCACCCACCAGGAGCACCTCCTGCGGGCTCACGGCCTCCTTGATGCGACCGAGCTCCTCCATGAGGGCCTCGTCGATCTGCAGCCGGCCCGCGGTGTCCACGATCAGCACCTGGTGACGCTCGGCTCGGGCTCGCTCCCGTGCCGCCACGGCGGCCTCGACGGGGTCGCCACCGAACTCCCCTGCGTGCACCGGCACGTCGATCTGTTGGCCGAGGGTCTGGAGCTGCTCGATGGCCGCGGGGCGCTGGAGGTCGCACCCGGCCAGCATGGGGGATCGGCCCTCACGGGCCATCCGCCTCGCGAGCTTGGCGGCGGACGTGGTCTTTCCCGAGCCCTGCAGCCCAACCATGAGGATGACGGTCGGGGGCGACGGGGCCCACGCCACCGTCGACCGCTCACCTCCCAGGAGGTTCACCAGCTCATCGTGGACGATCTTGACGATCTGCTGCCCCGGGCTCACGGCCTTGACCACCGACTCTCCGACGGCCCGCTCCTGCACCCGATTGAGGAAGTCACGGGTCACGGCGAAGTTCACGTCGGCCTCGAGCAGGACACGCCGCACCTCCCGCAGCCCTTCCTTGATCATCGCCTCCGTAAGGACGCCCCTCTGGCGGAGCTTCCCCAGGGCGGTATCGAGCTTCCTGCCGAGCTCGTCGAACATCGAAGCGTCTTCCTCTCGTTGCGGTTCCTGGCGGACCGTTCCCCTACGTCGCTCGCTCCCGACGAGCCGGATCCAAACCTAGACGCGCCCCGGGACGCGCTCAAGAACGATGCCCACGGCCCGCCCATGAGACGCACCCTCCTGGCCTATACTTTGCAGCACAAAGTACTTGATCATGACGAATCAACGCTCCAACTTGGAGGATGAGCATGCAACCCCACGAGGGCCCCCGGATGACCGCGCTCTCGGAGTTCCTCTTCCCGGCGCCTGCACGGCGGAGCACCGGGCAGATCTTGCGCTGGTGGGAAGCGCGTCGGCTCCCCTACAACCTCGTCGTCGGGTCCGCCGGGATGGTGACCCTGGGCGTGGTGACCGTGGTGAGCCTTCTGCCGCCGAATCCGGTGGGGGTGCCTTGGCTCTTCCCCTGGCCCGCCGTGATCGCCTTCGGCGTGCTGGCGAACCTCTGCTACCTTCTGGGGCCGGCGGTGGAGATCGCCGCCGAGAGGATCTGGGGAGGCAAGGTCCTTCCTCTGGGACCCACGCTCTTCCGCATGGGACTGACGTTCTCGGTGGGCCTGGCGCTCCTCCCCATCCTCCTGGTGCTCATCGGATGGGTGTACCGCATCGTCTTCGCCATCATCTAGGCGGAAGAGGCGAGGCCGAGGACAACTGCTCCCGTTCCCTCTCCGTCCGTCGCCCCCGGGACCGACGGACCCCACCCCCTCAGACCTGGATGATCTGACTTCGGCGGCTTCCCACGCTCACCCACTGGACGGGAGCCTCGGTGAGCTCCTCGAGGCGATCCAGGTAGCGGCGGGCGTTGGCCGGCAGCTCTTCCAGACGTCGGGCATCGCCGGTGGGAGCCTGCCACCCGGGCAGCGCCTCGAAGACGGGCTCCACCTCACCCAGGGACCACGTGTCCGCGGGGAAATGGTCGACCTCGCTCCCGTCGGGCATCCGGTAGGCGACGGCGATCTTGAGCTCCGGGAGGGTGTCCAGCACGTCCAGCTTGGTCACGGCCACGCCGGTGAGGCCGTTCACCTGGGCCGCGAAGCGGGAAAGCACGGCGTCGAACCAGCCGCAGCGGCGGGGGCGTCCCGTCGTGGCCCCGAACTCACCCCCGAGCCCTCTGAGCGTCTCGTCGAGGGCCACATCCCGACCCGTGGGCAGGGGGCCTTCGCCGACTCGGGTGGTGTAGGCCTTCACCACGCCGACCACGGAGTCGATGGCGGTGGGGCCGATCCCCGTCCCCGTCGCGGCCCCTGCCGCCGTCGTGTTGGACGACGTCACGAACGGGTATGTACCGTGGTCGAGGTCCAGGGCCGTGCCCTGGGCTCCCTCCATGAGGACCCGCTTGCCCTCCCTCAGGGCCGCGGTGAGCTCCGGGCCCGTGTCGGTGGCGAGACCCCGGAGCCGCTCTCCCAGCGCCAGGGCCGAGTCCATCTGCGCGTGCAGCTCGGCCCCTGCGTCCTCTCCCATCTCCTCGAGTCGGGCACAGATCCGCTCCATGGCTGCCCGCACGCGCTTGCCCAGGCGCCCCGGATTGCCGAAGTCGGCCACACGGATTCCCCTTCTTCCCGCCTTGTCCTCATAGGCCGGTCCGATGCCTCGGCCCGTGGTGCCGATCTTCTCCACGGCCGAGCTCTCCGAGGCCCGATCCATGAGCCGATGATAGGGAAGCAGCACGTGGGCGCGTCGACTGACTCCCACCCGTCCCTCGAGCTCCAGCCCCCGGACCCCGAGGGCATCGTACTCCTCGAAGAACTGCTGCACGTCAAGCACGACTCCGTTGCCCAGGAGGCAGCGCTTCCCGTCGTGCAGGATCCCGGACGGAATCTGGTGAAGGATGAACTCTTCCTCGCCCACGTGCACGGTGTGCCCGGCGTTGGCCCCGCCCTGATAGCGGGCGACGATATCGGCGTCCTCGGCCATGACGTCGACGATCTTCCCCTTCCCCTCGTCACCCCACTGACAGCCGACGATGACCGTGCAATTCCCGGATCTGGACATGGATCTCCAGGGCGTGAAAAAAGGGCCCTCCCCTCGGGGGGACGGGCCCTGATGACTGCTGTATCCTTTGGGAAAAGCTAGGCCTGAGCCTGGGGGGCGTCAACGTCTCGACTCGGCTCCGGGGATGCCTGGACGGGGGCCGGCAGAAGCTGGCTCCCCGCCGGCTCCGGATGGGAGGCACCGCCGCTACACGGTGAGGAGCGCTTCCTCTTCCGCGTGCACCGCCTGAAGCTGTAGCTCGATCTTCACCTCATGCCCGACGAGCGCGCCTCGGACGTTCGTCGATGTCGAAGAAGTCCGGGGAGCGCAGGTGTCGGGGTCAGGGAAAAGCGAGGCACCGACGCCGGCGTCCCCTCCCGTCCCGGCGGGCGGTGCGATCTCCCTGGAATCAGGCCATGGCGGCTCGGTCCAGCAGCCCGGCGGCCGCCAGGATCTTCCCTATCTCGTCGCGACGCTCCTCGCTGGCAGGCGCCATGGGCGGGCGAGGCGTACCGCCATGGAGTCCGAGCAGGTCGAGGGCGGCCTTGACGCCGGCCACGCCCATCCCCCCCACGATCTGGGTGTGGACCGGCGCGATGACCTCCTGGGCTCTTCCGGCGTCGGCCTTCCTGTCCTCGGCGAACGCCCCCGACACTTCTGCGGCAGCGTCCGGAGCCAGGAGGCCCACGGCCACGATTCCACCCACCGCCCCGATCTCCAGCCCGCCGTACAATATTGAGCCCGCCCCCACCAGGACCTGGAAGTCGTCGGCGCACTGATCCACCAGCTCGCCCACCAGCTCGAGACTGCCGCGGGAGTCCTTGATACCCACGATGTTCGGGTGCTTCGACAGCTCGGCCACCACCGCGGTGGGGAACTCGAGGGTGGAGAGCCGGAGGGGAACCTGATACACGAGCACGGGGATGGGCGAGGCGTCGGCCAGACGCCTGTAGTGGTCCTCCAGGACCCTCGGGGTCATCGCCCCCTTGAAGTACGCCGGGGGCTTCACCAGGACCGCGTCGGCACCGAGGTCGGCGGCCCGGATCGCCTCGGCGATCACGTGGCGCGTCGCTTCCGCGTTGGTGCCCACCAGGATGAGGCGGTCCTCGGGCACGACGTCCCGGGACGCGTCGACCAGCACCTCGATCTCGTCGGGGCTCAGGAAGACCGACTCGCCCGTGGAGCCGGCGATGAGGATCCCGGCCAGCGGGTGGCGGAACCACTCGCGGAGGTTGGAGCGGAACGCCACGACGTCCACGTCGCCGGTCACCGGGTCGAAGGGCGTCGTCACCGGGAGGAAGGTCCCACGCAGATCCAGGGTCATGGTCTACGCCCCTCCTCCGTAGAAGCGGTCGACGTCATCGCCGAGGCCGTCGCCGGCGCTCGACGACTGCGTGCTCCCGGTTCCGAACATGTTCATCTTCAGGTCGAAGTCGGTGGGATTGTTGGCCGCGGCCATGGCGAGCTTGAACTCCACGATGTCGCTCCTCACCAGCTCCAGGAGATGCTGGTCGAAGCTCTGCGACCCGTAGTGGTCCCTGCCCTCCTCGACCAGCTCGAAGATCTCGTCCAATCGGTTCGGATCGCGGACGCAGTCCCGGATGGTCGCCGTGACGGGCATGATCTCCATGGCCGCCACCCGGCCTCCGGTCTTGCGCTGGAGCAGTCGCTGGCTGATCACCGCCTGCAGGGATTCGGACAGCCGGATCCGTATCATCTCCTGCTCGTTGGGATCGAACACCGCGATGATCCGGGAGATGGTCTGCACGGCGTTCTTGGTGTGGAGCGTCGAGATGACCAGGTGTCCGGTCTCCGCCGCCTTCAGGGCGGTTTCGATGGTGACCTTGTCCCGCATCTCACCGATGAGGATCACGTCCGGGTCCTGGCGCAGAACCGCCCGCAGGCCCGTGGCGAAGGAGTCCGTGTCCGTCCCGATATCCCGCTGGGAGATGGAGCACAGATTGTCCCGATGGAGGAACTCGATGGGGTTCTCCAGCGTGACGACGTGCAGGCGCTTGTGCTGGTTGATCCAGTTGATCATGGCCGCCTGGGTCGAGCTCTTGCCGGAGCCCGTCACCCCCGTGACCAGGATGAGCCCCCGGTCGTGGTCGGCGATGTCCTTGATGATCGGGGGCAGCCCCAGATCGTCGATGGTGGGGATCTCGAAGGGAATCACACGCATGACGACCATCGGCGAACCGCGCTGCCTCATGATGTTCACTCGGAAGCGCCCCACGCCCGCCATGCCCCACGAGCAGTCGTAGTCCAGAAGGGTATCGAAGAACTGCCGGTCCCGTTCGTGCGGAATCAGCTTCAGGGCGATGCTCTTCACCTGGTCGGCGGTGAGCTTCTGTTGAGTCAAGGGCACGAGATCACCGTAGACCCGGGCCCGTATCACGTCTCCGGTCTTGATGTGGATGTCGCTGGCACCCCGCTCGATGGCCGCCTTGAACAGTTCCTGCATGGATCCTCCTCTGGAGCCGATGACGCCTCGGCTAACATACTACGGTCGGTCAGCGGGGCCCACGTCGGCGGATCCCGATAGCGCCTCACGCCACTCGAGACCCATGCGCCGCCGCACCTCGGCCATGGTGTCCGACGCTATCGCTCGCGCCTTTTCCGCTCCCTCGTCCAGGATGCGCCGTACCTCCCCGGGATTGGCACGAAAGCGCTCTGCCCGCTCCCGGAACGGCTCGAAGGCGCTCGTCACGTTCTGCGACAGGATTCGCTTGCAGTCCACGCACCCCCGTGTGGCTCCCCGACACTGGGTGGCGATATCGTCCAGCTCCGCCTTGTCGGTGAAGTGGCGGTGCAGGGAGTACACGTTGCACACCTCGGGACGGCCAGGATCGTCGCGCCGTACCCTCTGGGGATCCGTAACGGCGGTCCTCACCCTGGCCCAGACCTCGTCGGCCTCCGCCAGGATGCCCACCGTGTTCCCCAGGGACTTGCTCATCTTCGCGTCCCCGTCCAGGCCCAGGATCTTCCCGGCCTCGCCGATGACCGCCTCCGGCTCCGGAAACACCTCCCCGTAGGCGGCGTTGAACTTCCGCGCGATGTCCCTCGTCAGCTCCAGATGCTGGCGCTGATCCTCACCTACCGGAACCGCCTCCGCCTTGTACAGCAAGATGTCCGCAGCCTGGAGAATGGGGTAGTTCAGGATGCCGGCGGGCACCGATTCGAATCGCTGCGCCTTGTCCTTGTACTGGGTCATCCGCTCCAGGTCGCCCACGGGCGTGACGGCGTTGAACAGCCACGCCAGCTGGGTGTGTTGATGCACGTCGGACTGCACGAAAATGATGGCCCGATCCGGATCGAGCCCCACCGCCAGGAAGCTGACGGCCAGATCGAAGACGTTCGCCGGCATCTCCCGCGGGTCGCCTCCGGCGGTGATGGCGTGATCGTCGACGATGCACCAGATGCAGTCGTAGGCCTCCTGCATCTCCACCCACCGCTTGAGGGCGCCGAGGTAGTTCCCCAGATGCGCCTCGCCGGAGGGCTGCATGCCGCTGAAGATCCGCTTTCTGGTTCTGGTGGTCGGAGTGTCGCTCATGCCGTCGGGTCGCTTCCGCGCGGTTGCCGCGCTCGTTGGTCCGCTGTCCAGGGCCCGCTAAGTTAGCGAGCACCGCTGTGGCGCGGGACCCCGCCTTATCAGTCCAGCGCCTCCCCACTCTCGGTGACGACGGAGCATCGGAAACACTGCACCAGGAGCCACTTCGTGGACCAGCTCACCCGCGTCGCGCTGGCCGCCGCGGACGCGGCCGTCGCCATCCACCGTCGGGACAGAGGCACCGTGGTCCTCGAGGCGGCCTCGGAGAAGGGGCGGGCGGACTACGTGTCCCGAACCGACCTGGACGCCCAGCAGGCCGCCCTGGACGTCATCCGCTCCGCGTACCCGGGCCACGCGATCCTGGCCGAGGAAGATCCCCGGCCGCTCGGGGAGCGGATCTCCGATGGAGACGGCTCTCCCCTGTGGGTGGTGGACCCTCTGGACGGCACCGCGAACTTCCTTCACGGGCACCCCCAGCACGCCGCCTCCGTGGCCGTGACCGTTGATGGGCGCCCCGTGGCGGGCGCGGTGGCTTGTGGTCCCACGGGGGAGCGCTGGTGGGCGGGGCGAGGCCGGGGCGCCTTCAAGTCGGGAGCACCCATCAGGGTCTCTCCCACCCGCTCACTCGACGCCGCCCTCGTCGGCACGGGCTTTCCCTTCAAGCGCATCTCGGAGCTACCGCGCTACCTCGACCAGCTCGGCCGGGTCCTGCGGGCCTCCTCGGGTGTCCGGCGCGGAGGCGCCGCCTCGCTGGATCTCTGCTACCTGGCCCAGGGTTCCCTGGACGCGTTCTGGGAGCTCATCCTGAATCCCTGGGACTTCGCGGCGGGATGGATCATCGTCGAGGAGGCCGGTGGCGTCCTCGCCCGCCTCGA
>JBDHGI010000168.1:0-14800 GCA_039589955.1 Gemmatimonadota bacterium
CTGAGTCAGGGCCCTTCTCTATGATGTGACATCGACCCTGATGGTTCCACGATTCCATACGTAAGAGAGGCCGCCCCCCTCCCGGGGGACGGCCTCTGCGTTCGTCGATCTGCAGTCGACTAGCTTGTCGCTCTTCCGGCCTCGATGGCGTGGAGGGTATCGACCATCTTCTGGGCCGACTCCTCCATATCGATGACGAGGCTGTCGATGCGAGAGACGAAGTAGTTGTGTCCGATGGACACCGGAATGGCGATCATGAGCCCGGCCGCCGTGGTGAGGAGCGCGACCTTGATGCCGCCGGCTACCAGCGTCGCCTCGACCTCGCCTGCGGCCTCGATGGACTGGAAGGCGATGATCATGCCGATCACGGTCCCGAGGAAGCCCAGGAGCGGAGCGATGTTGGTGAGGGTGGCCAGGATGACGAGGCCCTTCTCGAGCTTGCTCATCTCGATGAGGCCCTGGTTCTCGATGGCCTTGAGGACCCGATCGGTGCCCTCGTCCTGCCGCTCGAGGCCGGCGTAGAGGATGTTCGCCGCGGGAGCGTTCGTGTCGCGGGTCAGCTCCAACGCTTCCTTGATCCGCTGCTGAGTGAGGAGCTCATCGACGTCCTTGAGGATCCGACGCGTGCGGCCGGCCTTCGCGGTGAGATCGATGAACTTCCAGATGATGACGATGATCCCGAGGACCAGGCACAGAGCCAGAGGCCAACGCATGAAGCCGGTGGCATCCCAGTTCGTGGCGATCTGCTCTTGCCATGTGAGTTCCGGGGTGTCCACGCCGGGAATCTGAAGCAGCGCGCTGTAGAGTCGCATCGCCAGCAAGGGGACCTCCAGCCGAAGTTCTACGTCTGGTTGTTGAGAGCACTCCCGTTCCCCGCCAGACCAGGGAAACGGATGGTTTCCAAGAGGCCCGGATAATGGCCCAGGCCATATGGAGTGTCAAGGCCCGAAAACAGCCCGTATCAAGGTGGTTCCGGCCGCGACGCGAGGCCAGGCGCCGGACCGCTTCTCCACGCCTGGGGCGGGCCTCGCGGAGGGCAGGCTAGACGCCCCGGTGCTACTCCCGGTGACGGGGGTCGAGAGCGTCCCGCAACCCCTCGCCCACGAGGTTGAATGCCAGGACCGTTCCCACGATGGCGAGACCGGGGAACGTGGAGATCCACCAGGCACCCAGCAGGTTCGCTCGGCCGGCGTCCACCATGGCACCCCACGACGCCAGGGGCGCCTGAACGCCCAACCCGAGGAACGACAACCCGGCCTCGAGGACGATGGTGTTCCCCATACCGAGAGTCGCCGCGACGATGACCGGGCCCAGGGCGTTGGGGATGATGTGACGAGCGAGGATGCGCCGCCGGGGCAGTCCGAGGGCCCTGGCGGCCAAGACGAAGTCCTGCTCCCGGAGGCTCAGCACCTCGCCGCGAACCAGTCGGGCCGTGGATGGCCAGAGCGTGAGGCCCAGCACGAGGATGATCACGAGGATGCCCGGCTCGAACACGGCCACGATGGCGATGAGAAGCACCAGACGTGGAAACGAGATGACGACATCCACGAACCTCATGATGATGGCGTCGGCACGGCCTCCCAGGTAGCCGGCCACCGCCCCCACCGTCGTGCCGGCCGTGACGCTGATCGTCACGGCCAGCAGCCCCACGGCCAGGGAGATCCTCGCTCCGTACAGGAGACGTGAAAGGACGTCCCGGGCGAGATTGTCGGTGCCCAGGGGATGCTCCACGGAGGGAGCGAGGAACCGTTCCCGCACCAGGTCGCCCTGCGCTCCGGGATCGAAGGGCGCCAGGAGCGGAGCCAGCAGCGCCACCAGGTAGAGGACGGCCACCGCCAACGTCCCCGCCACCGCCAGGCGGCGCTCCGAGAAGAGGTTTGCCGTCGGCGCCCACCGCATCCCCCCGGCGGACTTCCCCGCCGCCTCCCTTCTGGCCTCCCTCCAGGACCACAGCCACACGCCAACCATGCCGACGACGGCGGTGGCCACGGCCAGACGCAGATCCCAGGGCCCGGCCAGGGCATCGTTGAGCCGATCCCGACGCCAGAGGAGCAGCGCCCCGACACCCGCCCAGGTCGCCAGCGCAAGCCACCCCTCTCTCCGCCGACCCTCCAGGAGCTGCGGAGTGCCCGGCAGCACGAGACCCAGGGCCCTGAAGCTGCGCCTCACGCTTCCTCCCTACTCATAGCGCACCCTGGGATCCACTACGGCATAGAGCAGGTCGGCAACGAGATTCCCAACCACTACAAGGGAAGAGAAGAGCAGCGCGCCACCCATGACCAGCGGATAGTCGCGGGCCTGGATCGCTCCCACGAGAGCACGCCCCATGCCCGGCCAGGCGAAGACCTCCTCGATGAACACGGTCCCGCTGAACAGGATCGGCAGGTACAGGCCCACCAGGGTCACCACGGGGATGAGCCCGTTCCTGAGGGCGTGCCTCCAGATCACCGAGACCTCGGGAAGACCCTTGGCCCGCGCGGTCCTCACGAAGTCCTGGCGGATGACCTCCAGCATGCTCCCCCGGACGTACCTGGCGATCCCGGCGGTCAGAACCAGCGTGAGGGTGGTGACCGGCAGAACCAGGTGCGCCGCCCTGTCGCCCAGCCGACCCAGCAGAGACAGGGAATCGTAAGTCGCGCTCTCCATCCCCGACGCCGGCAGCCAGAAGGGGAGATGCCATACGCTGGCCGCCATGTAGCTGAACACGAGCATGAGCATCAGTGCCAGCCAGAAGGACGGCATGGAGTAGAAGAAGAGGGCCACGACGGAGAGGACCGAGTCCAGGGCCGAATGCTGCCGGACGGCCTGGGCCACACCGAGGAAGACGCCGACCGCGAACGCCAGCACCAGCGCGACCCCGGAGAGCATCAGCGTTGGGGGCAGCGCCCCGACCAGAACGTCCGTCACAGGCATCCCGTGGGAGAAGCTGTGGCCGAGGTCGCCGGTGAGGACGGCGCCCATCCATTGCAGGTACCGGGCGTGAAGGGGCCGGTCCAGGCCGAAGTCGGCCCGGATACGCTCCACCACCTCCTGGCTCATGCCTGGCGAGATCAGGTACGAGGCAGGGTCACCGGGAGCGATGCTCAGGATGAGAAAGACGAGGGTGGCGACTCCGAGGACCAGGGGCACCGCTCCCAGCAAGCGCCGGGCCGCGTAGCGGATCACCGGAGGCTCACCGCAGATCCGGATCGATCCACCAGCCCCTCACGTTCGTCCACTCACCCCGGACATCCGTGTCCACTCCCTTCAATCTCTGGCTGACTCCGGTGAGCCGCTCCGGGAAGAAGAGGAAGGTATAGGGGTGCTCCTCGCCCTGGGCCCTCTGATACTCATCCCACAGGGGCCTGGCCCGGGACCGATCCACGACGAGGGGGAGAGTGTCCAGGAGTCGGTCCAAGCGGGGATTCGAGGTCCCCGACAGCGCGAAGGGCCCCGCGCCGCGGTCCGAGTGCAGCAGGTCTCTGTCGTCCATGCGGAACTCGGTGATCCAACCGAAGATCACGGCATCGTAGTCCCGGACCTCGGGATCGAAGAGCCTCGAGGCAAGCGAGGCCGGCTCGACGGACTCGGTGCGAACGGCGACGCCCACCGTGCCCAGCTGCGCCTGCATGATCTCCGCGATGTCCTGTCGCCGTTGGTTCCCGGTGTTGTACGTGAGGGTGAAGGCGAGGCGCTCGCCCTCCGGGCTCTCCCTCACGCCGTCCCCGTCCCGGTCCCGCCATCCGGCTTCGTCCAGGAGCCGGCCCGCGCCCTCGGGATCGAAGGCCTCGCCCTCCGCCGGACCGGGACGGTAGGCCCAATGGAACGGGGGTACCGTGGAGTGCGCGATCCGGCCGAACCCGCCCAGCGTGGACTCCACCAGCTCCTGACGGTCGACCGCCAGGGTGAGCGCCCGCCGGACCCTCACGTCAGAGAAGGGCTCCCTGCGCCCGTTCCACGCCACATACTCGAGCTGGCGACTCGCGAAACGCTGGAGAATCGCCCCGCCCTCGGCCACCTGTCCCGCCTGATACGTGGGAACGTCGATGTAGAGATCCAGTCCGCCGGTCAGCAGCTCCGCCAGGAGCGTGGCCTGCTCGGGGACGACGCGATGAACCAACCGGTCCAGGAACGGACGTCCTCCGAGCTCCTCGGGAAAGGCCGGATTCGCCTCGAAGACCCATCGGTCCTGAGGGCGATGCTCCGCGAACACGAAGGGGCCGTTCCCTACGGGGCACCGGGAACCGAACGGATGAGCGGCGATATCCCCCGGCGCCACCTCTCCGAGAAGGTGCTCGGGGAGAATGGCCAACGCCCTCCACGGATCCATGAACTCCGCATGGGGCCGCAGGGTCACGCTCACCGTGAAGTCATCCAAGACCCTTACGTCGTCCGCCTCCCTCCCGTAGAAGTCGAAGAAGGCCGGGTTCGGAAAGGCCGTCTCCGGATCCGTCACCAGCGAATACGTGAAGGCGACGTCGCGGGCGTCCGTGCGCTCTCCGTCGTGCCAGTAGACATCATCCCGAAGATGAAACGTGAGCCGAGTGGTATCCTCGTTCACCTCCCACGACCTGGCCAGATAAGGTTGCGGGGTAAGGTCGGCATCGTACTGCACCAGGGTCATCAGGTTGACGAACTGCTGGTACTGCAGGCTCAGATAGTCGGAGGTGATCGCCGCGTTCATCCCCGAGATCAGCTCGGCGATGTTCCCGACCACCGCCGTTCCCCCGTATCGCTCGTCCGCGGGCACCGGGAGACGAGCCCGCGCCCCCGCCATGAACGACTCCGCATCCGCGATGGCGGCTTCACAGAACGCGGCGGCATCGAGCTCGCCGGGCCGGGACCCATCCCCGTCGCAACCCCAGGCCACCAACACCAGGAAGATCCTCGACACGGCTCTCATGGCCACCCTCCTCAACGACGCCAGGTCCAGGAATCGGTGGCGTACCGATCCGCCTCCAGCCGTCTCGCTGCGCTGAGCTCCCGGGAGTCGTACCCACCCTGCTTCCAGCCTCCCCCCAGTGCAACCCTCATGCCCTCCGCCAGCTCCCGGGCCACCTCGCTCCAGGCAACCGCACCCGTGACCTCGTCCAGCGTCGCTGGTGGTCGAGGATCCCCCACGCCCCCCGCCGCCCGGACCAGGGCCGACTGATCCCCCCGGAGAATGACGGACCCGTGCTGCAGGATGACGGTACCGAAACGCACCTGGGCGCTACCCACGAGCTTCCGACCGCCGAGGACGACCTCTCCCTCCGAGGGGCCCTGGAAACAGGGGCCCTGATCGGGTCTGAGCGCCGTCCGCTCCCGGGCGATCTCGGCATGCGCCCCCAGCCTGCGAAGGCCTTCCACCAGACCCTGATGGACACGCAGGTACGTAGATCGCAGCCCGCCCAGCGTCCGAAGCGGAAGGACCACGCAGTACGTCACCTCGTGGGCGTGCAGCACTGCTCGGCCCCCCGTGGGACGCCGAACGACGCCGAGCCCCTCGCGCTCGGCGACGGTCCGGTCGTATCGGTCCCGGGCAGGCTCGTTTCTCCCGAACGAGATTGTCGGGGGGGTCCACCGGTAGAAGCGAAGCACCCCTTCGTCCGGTGGGAGCACCTCCGCCAGGGCGTGGTCCAATGCCATATTGGTGGCCCCGGATCGTGGCTCCTCGTCCACCACGAGTCGCCATCCGAGACGGTGGTTCGGGGTCGTCACGGACGCAGGATCGAGGCCGGGGCCCGGCGATCAGAACTCGAGGCTTTCGCCAGGGGCCACCACCTCCACCTGGGCCGTGCTTCCCACGGCGGCCTTGAACGCCTCCGGATCCTGTTCGATGGGGGGGAACGTGTTGTAGTGGATGGGCACCACCGTCTTGGGCTCGATGAAGCCCACGGCGCGCACGGCATCGTCGGGCCCCATGGTGTAGTTGTCACCGATGGGGAGCAACGCCAGATCCACCTGCCCCTTCAATAGCTGCATGTCCATGAGGAGCGCGGTATCGCCCGCATGGTACACGCGCCTTCCACCGTTGAGGTTGATCAGAAAGCCCGCCGGTGTGGTGGGGTAACCTTCCCCGCCCGGCCCTTCGTTCCTCGCTCCGTGGGCGGCGGGAGTCATCTTGGCGTACCCGAAGGGGAAGGTGTATCCGCCACCTATGCTCATGCCGTGGGTGTTGTCGACGCCCTGGGTGGCCAGCCAGCTAACCAGCTCGTGGGAAGAGATGACCAGGGCACCGGTGCGTTTGGCCAACGGGACGAGATCCGCCATGTGATCCCCGTGGCCGTGGGTCACCAGGATGAAGTCGGCCTCCACGTCAGCGACGGAGGTGCTACAGGACGGATTCCCCTCGAAGAAGGGGTCGATGACGATCCTCGTGCCGTCGTCGGTCTCGATGCTGCACGTGGCGTGTCCGTGATAGGTCAACGTGGCCATGGGTCCTCCTATCGATGGTCTGGTTCCGGTGGCTACCGGGTCGGTCCGCCGACACGGTCTACACCCCGTGGAATCCGCTACTCGACGGCAGCCTCCTGATACATCTCGACGGGTGGGCAGGCACACACGAGGTTCCGATCTCCATGGGCGTTGTCCACCCGCCGGACCGGAGGCCAGAACTTGTGCTCCCTGGTCCAGGGCGCGGGATACGCCGCCTGGGACCGGGGGTACGGATGGCTCCACTCGTCGGCGGTGACCATCGCAGCCGTATGGGGCGCGTTCTTCAGGGGGTTGTCCTTTGGATCGGCGATTCCCATCTCCACCTGCTGGACCTCGGCCCGAATGGAGATGAGGGCGTCGCACAACCGATCCAGCTCCTCCTTGGGCTCGCTTTCGGTGGGCTCGATCATGAGTGTGCCGATGACGGGGAAGGACACCGTGGGAGCGTGGAAGCCGTAGTCGATGAGACGCTTGGCCACGTCTTCCTCGGTGATCCCGGTCTCCTTCTTCAACGGTCGCAGATCGATGATGAACTCGTGGGCCACGAGCCCGCGCTCCCCGCGATACAGCACGTCGTAGTGCGCCTCCAGGCGCTTGGCCATGTAATTCGCGCTGAGGACGGCGATCTCCGAGGCGCGGCGGACCCCGTCCGCTCCCAACATGGCGATGTAGGCCCACGAGATGGGCAGAATGCTGGCACTGCCCCACGGTGCGGACGAGACCGCCGAGATGGCCTTGGCTCCACCCACCGGATGCACCGAGTGGCCGGGTAGGTAGGGAGCCAGCTTGTCGTTCACGCAGATGGGGCCCATGCCCGGTCCACCCCCGCCATGCGGGATGGCGAATGTCTTGTGAAGGTTGATGTGGCACACATCGGCGCCGTAGTCACCAGGTCGGGCCAGACCGACCTGGGCGTTGAGGTTGGCCCCGTCCAAGTACACCAGCCCTCCGTTCTGATGCACCGTCTCACAGACCTTCAGGATGCGTCGCTCGAAGACCCCGTGGGTCGACGGGTACGTCACCATCAAGGCGGCGAGCCGGTCCCGGTGCTCCGTGGCCCTGGCCTCGAGATCGGCCAGATCGATCTTGCCGTTCTCGTCGCTCTTGATCACGACGACCTTCATGCCGGCCATGACGGCGCTGGCCGGGTTGGTGCCGTGGGCCGAGGCCGGAATGAGGCATACGTCCCGGTGTCCGTCCCCTCGGTCCGCGTGGTAGGCCCGGATGACCAGAAGCCCGGAGTACTCACCCTGGGCGCCGGAGTTCGGCTGGAGCGAGCAGGCGGAAAAGCCCGTGATCTCCGATAGCCACGCCTCGAGATCAGAGAAGATCCGTAGATACCCCTCGGCTTGATCCGCCGGGGCGAAGGGATGAAGCCCTCCGAGCTCCGGCCAGGTCACGCCCTCCATCTCCGCGGTGGCGTTCAACTTCATCGTGCACGACCCGAGGGGGATCATGCTGGTGTTCAGCGAGAGGTCCCTCGCCTCGAGCCGGTGTAGGTACCGGAGCATCTCGGTCTCCGAGTGATAGCGGTTGAAGACTTCGTGCTCCATGAACGCCGACGTCCGACGCACCGCTTCGGGGAGCTCGGGCGTCTCCGTGGTCTCCGCCAGCCCCCGAGCATCGAATCCCGGTGCCGATCCACCGTTGAAGGCCCTGAAGAGGTCGTCCACATCCTCTGGCAGGACGGCTTCGTCCAGGCTGACTCCCAGGGTCCCGTCACCGAACGTCCTCAGGTTGATGCCGAGCTCGAGGGCTCGCTCCACGACCGCCTCCGCCTGCTCCGCCGGACGAACTCGGATCGTGTCGAAGAACGTCTCCGTGTCCACCTCGTGGCCGAGGCGACGGAGCCCCGCGGCCAGTACCGACGTCAGGTCTCTCACCCGGCGTGCGGTGGCCCGGATCCCCTCCGGTCCATGGTACACGGCGTAGGCTCCGGCCATGATGGCCAGGAGAACCTGCGCCGTGCAGATGTTGGAGGTGGCCTTTTCGCGGCGAATGTGCTGCTCCCTGGTCTGAAGCGCCATGCGCAGGGCCGCCTGGCCGTCGGCATCCACGGAGACACCGATGATCCGCCCGGGCATCTTCCGCTTGAAGCGGTCGTGGGCCGCCATGAAGGCGGCGTGCGGCCCTCCGAAGCCCATGGGGACTCCGAACCGCTGGGAGTTCCCGACGGCCACGTCGGCCCCCCACTCCCCCGGAGGAGTGAGGAGGGCCAGTGAAAGCAGGTCGGTCGCCGCCACCACCATGGCGCCGACCTCCTTCGCCCGCCGGCAGAGCTCGGAGTAGTCGAGGACCCTTCCATCCGTGGCCGGATACTGAACCAGCACTCCGAACACGCCCGAATGAAGCTCGAAGCGCTCGTGGTCGGCCACGGCCACCTCGATCCCGAGGGGCCGGGCTCGAGTCCGCACCACGTCGATGGTCTGCGGATGGCACAGCTCCGAGACGAGGAAGATGTTGGCGTCTCCCTTCGCCTCCTGATGTGCGAGGTGCATCGCCTCGGCGGCGGCCGTTCCCTCGTCGAGAAGCGAGGCGTTGGCGATGGGCAGCCCCGTCAGGTCGATCACCATGGTCTGGAAGTTCAAGAGGGCTTCCAGGCGTCCCTGCGAGATCTCGGCCTGATAGGGGGTGTACTGCGTGTACCAGCCGGGATTCTCCATGATGTTCCGGAGAATCACTCCCGGGACCAGCGTCTCGTGGTACCCCTGCCCCAGGTAGGATCGAAGCACGCGGTTCCGTGAGGCGAGGTCACGCAGCCTCTCGAGCAGCTCCGACTCGGGAACGGCGGCGGGAAGTTCGAGATCGCCTTCATGGCGGATGGCGTCCGGGACGACGTCGTCGACGAGACCGTCGAGGGTGTCGTAGCCGAGGACATCGAGCATCTCCGCGACGTCCCGAGCGTCGGGTCCGAGGTGGCGCCGGAGAAAGCCGGCCGGAAGATCTATGCGGGTCTGCATGGTGCTCTCGCGCAGAATGAGAAGGCCGCGCCACCGCGGGGTCCTGGCCCGGGGCGAAGGCGCGGCCCTGCCATCGTGGCTCCTGAAATGTACCTGTTTCCTACTCCCCCAGGTGCTGGGCGTAACCGTCGGCGTTCAAGAGGGCTGTGACGTCGTCGGGGTCGGCGACCTTGAGTCGGATCATCCACCCGGCCCCGTATTCACTGCCTTGACCGCCTCGATGGTGCCGAACACGTCCATCTTGCCGAAGCTGGCTCCCACGTCGGGGAGCTCCACGAACACCACATCGCCGAGCTCGCCCTGGGCGTAGTCGGTGATTCCGACGGTGAAGACCCCATCCTCGTCGGTGGCCCTCAGGTACTCGTGCTCCTCCGTGTAGTGGAGGTCACTCGGCATATCGGACATGTGGTCTCTCCGGAGGGAAGAGCGAACGCCTCGGGACCTGAGGATGACGGGGTTTTGAGCGGGCGTCAACCCTCGTAATTTGGCCTATCGAGCACCTTTCCGGACCCCCTCAAGAGTGCGGTCCCCGATGGACCCGATCTCTCGCCTCGACGCTCTCGTCATGCCCCTTCGCGCGGACGTGGTATCCGGTGCCGCGGTGGTCGCCCGCATGGGCGCGGAGGTCATGCGCCGGGCAGCCCGATGGATCGAGGCGGAAGGGGTCGAGGACTTCCGGCGCTCGCTCGTGCACGTGGGTGTCAAGGTCCTCGAGGCCCAGCCGGCCATGGCCCCTCTGGTGTTCCTGGTCCGCGACATCCTCCAGGCCGTGTTCGACGTCGATGACGTGGACGCCGCCCGCGCCGCCGCCCGGGCCGCAGCAGCCCGCTTCCGGGAGGGCGTCGAGACCAGGGCCCAGGTGGTGGCCTCCACGGCGGCCGCCCGGCTCCCGCGTGAGGGGGACATCCTTACGCTGTCCTCCTCGTCCACGGTCCGCGGGACGCTCCTCTACAACGCCCGCGAGCGAAAGGGCCGCGTCGTGGTTCTCGAGAGCCGCCCCATGCAGGAGGGGCAGCTCCTGGCGTCAGCCCTGGCGAAGGGGGACGTCCCTGTCGTGTTCGCGGTGGACGCGGCAGCGGCCACCCTCGTGCCGGATTGCGCCATGGTCCTCCTGGGCGCCGATTCCGTGGGCGACCTCGGCGTGGTCAACAAGCTGGGCAGCGTCGCGGCGGCGCAGGCCGCGCAGCGTGCCGGCGTGCCCGTCATGGTGGTCACGGACGAGACCAAGATCCTCCCCCCGGGCTTCCCTCAGGACGTGGCCGACGACCGGCCTGGAGAGGAGGTGTGGCGAGGTCCGGGAGGAGTGAAGATCTGGAACCGGTACTTCGAGCCCGTGCCGATGGACATGATCGACCTGGTGGTCACGGAAGTCGGCTCCCTGTCGGCGGACGACGTGGAGCGCCACCGCAGCCGGATCTCCGTCCCCGACGAGCTGAAAGCCTGGGCGCTGGAGAGGTCATCCTTCCCCCACCCGGACTCGTAGCGTTGTAGATTCTCCGGGGGGTAGCAGCCGGCTCCGCCGAGCGGCGGCACCCCGTCGATACCCCGAACACGCACGAACCGGAGCAAGCCCGCCCATGTCTACCGTCATGACGGATGCTCGACCCGCGCTCACGACGCTCACCGACGAGGAGCGGATGTTCCAGGAGGCGGTCCGAGACTTCGCCATCGCCGAGGTCGCCCCTCGGATCATGGAGATGGACGAGGCCCAGAAGTTGGACGCGGGCATCGTGTCCCAGCTCTTCGAGCTGGGCCTGATGGGAATCGAGATCCCGGAGAGGTACGGGGGCACCGGCGCGAACTTCTTCACCTCCGTGCTCGTGGTGGAGGAGCTGTCCAGGGTGGATCCCTCCGTGGGTGTCCTGGTGGACGTGCAGAACACGCTGGTGATCAACGCCGTCCTGCGCTGGGCCAGCGATGACCTGAAGGGCCGCTACCTTCCCCGCCTCGCCGTGGACTCCGTCGGTGCCTACGCCCTGTCCGAGGCGGGCAGTGGCTCCGACGCCTTCGCCCTTGCGTGCAGGGCCACCCAGGAAGACGACGACTGGGTCCTCCAGGGGCAGAAGCTGTGGATCACCAACGGCGATGACGCGGAGATCTTCATCGTGTTCGCCACGGTGGATCCCGGCGCGGGGTATCGCGGCATCACGGCCTTCGTCGGTGAGCGGGATTTCGAGGGCTTCAGCGTAGGCAAGAAGGAGGACAAGCTGGGCATCCGCGCCTCCTCCACCACAGAGCTGGTGCTCGAAGGCGTGAGGGTCCCCCCCGACAACGTGCTCGGCGAGGTGGGCAAGGGGTACAAGGTGGCCATCGAGACGCTGAACGAGGGACGCATCGGGATCGGAGCCCAGATGATCGGGCTGGCTCAGGGTGCCCTCGATCACACCGTGCGATATGTCCAGGAGAGGGAGCAGTTCGGTCGACCGATCGGGACGTTCCAAGGCGTCCAGTTCCAGCTGGCGGAGATGGCCACGGAGATCGAGGCCGCCAGGCTCCTCGTCTACAACGCGGCCCGTCTCAAGGACGCCGGCGAGCCCTTCCTGGGACAGGCCGCCATGGCCAAGCTCTACTCATCGGAGATGGCCCAGCGGGTGGCCTCGACGTGCATCGACCTCTTCGGCGGATACGGGTTCACGAAGGAGTACCCTGTCGAGAAGCTCTATCGGGACGCGAAGATCGGAACCATCTACGAGGGGACGTCGAACATGCAGAGGCAGACCATCGCCAAGATGTTGATGAAGTGACCGTCCCCGGAACCTTTCCCCTTCCAAGAGCGAGCCAGTGACGAGCCAGACCCCTTCTCTCGCCCTCATCACCTTCGGGTTCACGGAGATCCTTCTCGTCCTGGGGATCCTGATGCTGCTCTTCGGAGCCAAGAAGCTCCCCCTGCTGGCGCGGGGCCTCGGCCACGGCATCCGCAACTTCAAGGGCGAGCTGCAGGCCCCGGACAAGGACCCGGACGACGACGCCTAGCCGGAGGCGGCTCCCCGTGGCCTTCGACCCACTCCGACGGGTGGTGATCGTCCTGGATCATCCCAAAGACGTCGTGAACATCGCCGGCGTCGTGCGGGTGATGATGAACTTCCGGCTCCCCGCCCTCCGTCTGGTGAACCCGGACGACTTCGACACCTACCGCGTCGAGGGAATCGCTCATCGCAGCGCGCACCTCGTCGCGGCCACGACCATTCACGGGAGCCTCCGTGAGGCGGTGGCGGACTGCTCCTTCATCGTCGGGACGACGGCCAGGGCCAGGACCGCCGGACGCAGCTACACCCGCCCCCGGGAGGGGGCGTCGGCCCTGGTGGAGCGCGCCGCCACCGAAAGCGTCGCCCTCGTCTTCGGTCGGGAGGATCGTGGGCTGGCGAACGAGGACCTGGACCTCTGCCACGCGGTGACCATCGTCCCTACCGACCCCCGGTACTCCTCGCTCAACTTGGCGCAGGCGTGCCTCGTCATGGCATACGAGACCTTCCTGGCGGCCGAGGGCAAGCGGGACCAGGACGATCTGCCCCGGGGTCGGCGGGCCACTCGACGCCCCACCCAAGAGGAGCTCGAGCAGACCTTCGAGGCCCTCGAGTCCGGCCTCGGACGCATCGAGTTCTTCAAGGCCAGGAAGCCCTCCGCGGTGATGCGGACCCTCCGGACGATCATCACCAGAGGGGAGCCGGACCTCAGGGAGGCCCGTCTGCTCGCAGCCGTGGGGTACGAGATCGGGCACTACCTGGACCGGGTCGCGTCGGCCGGACCCGACGACGATCCGTCCGCCTAGACGTCCGTCGGGGTCACACCGCTTGCTTGACGCGTAACACTTGTTGTGAGCCCCATTTCACTCTCCTATCTTGGGTCGTGTTCGAACCCAGGGTCACGCCGCCGTCGGGCAGCAGCCAAGACAAGGATGGTCCATGCCTGAGCCGGAGAGGTCATCCGGTCGCTTCACCATCGGAGACCGCTATCGCGTCCTGCTCGACGTAGGACGGCGCCTCGCGGCAACGCTGAGCACAGACGAGCTGTACGCTGCCATCTACCATGAGACGAGCCGCGTCATCGAGTCGGCCGGGTTCTACGTGTCTCTATACGACCAGGCGAGGGACCTCGCCACCATCGTCTTCTTCGCGGAGGCCGGCGAGGTCAGGAGAGTCACCATCACCTACAAGGGTTCGGATAGCGAGGTCCTGAGCTCACGCAGCGCCTGCCTGGTCACCGACGGGTTGGGTGACCGATCACTGATACAGCTGGGCGAGGACGACACCCGCGTAACGAGGTCGGCCGTCTCGGCGCCGATGATCCACAAGGGGCACCTCATCGGAGCCATCAGCGCCCAGAGCTTCCACGCCGAGGCGTACTCCGAGGAGGACGTGCTGCTCCTCCAGGGTATCGCCGATATCTCCGCGGTCGCCATCGACAACGCCCAGCACGTGGCCGAGCTGGAGAGGCGTCGCCGGGAGGCTGAGAGGGTCGAGGAGATCGGACGCTCCCTCACGAGCTCCCTCGACCCGAAGGAGGTGATCGGCCAGGTCGTGGAGGCTGTCACCGACATCCTGGACGTGGACGGCGCCTCGGTCTGGCTGGCCGACGACCCCACAGGCCGGGTGGTGCGCGTCGCGTCCGCCTCCGGTGACATCAGCCTTCCCGAAGGACTGGCGTGGAACCTGGCCGGTCCCCTCGCCGACCGCCTGATGCGAGACCAGCAGAGCGCCGCAGTCGACGACCTGGCAGAGAGCGACCTCATTCCTCAGCACCTGCGGCGGTACCTCGAAGCGGGATCGGGCATCGGCTCGCCTCTGGTGGTCGCCGGCGAGGTCGTGGGCGTGTTGACCGCGGGGAGTCGGGAGCCCAGGCATTTCGCCGACGAAGACAAAGCGGTGCTCCAGCGCCTGGCCAACCAGGCGGCCGTGGCGTTGGAGAACGCCCGTCTCCACGCCAACCTGCAGGCGCTCTCCCTCACGGATCCCCTGACCGGGCTGCCCAACCGCCGACGGCTCCAGATCCACCTGGACAAGGAGGTCGCTGCGGCGAGGCGTGGCCGCCGCCTCGCCGTCGTGCTGTTCGACCTGGACGACTTCAAGCGCTACAACGACACGCTGGGCCACGTCGTCGGAGACGACATCCTTCGCGCATTCGCCGAGATCCTCCATGCGGAGAACCGGGCCATGAACCTGGTGGCTCGCTACGGCGGGGACGAGTTCCTGTCCATCCTGTCCGACTCGTCCGCAGCGGGCACGGAGCTCTACGTCCAACGTATCCAGACACGGGTCGTCGAGGACCCCCTTCTGTCCCGCCTGGGGGTCAGCGTCAGCGTGGGCATCACGTTTTTCGATCCCGAGACCATGCGGACCCAGGAGGACGTCATCCGCGCGGCAGACGAGGAAATGTATCGGAGCAAGGCCCGACGCAAGGTGGGCAGGCAGAGCACCTCGACGTGAGACCGTACGCAGGCGGATATC